>NZ_JBHXRL010000026.1:0-119495 GCF_042717315.1 Streptomyces sp. NPDC058650 | reverse complement strand
ACCCAGGCCACTACCCCGGCCCCCGCCCCGGCCCCGGCGACCCCCCCCCCCCCGACCCCCCCCCCCCCCCCCCCCCCCCCCCCCCCCCCCCCCCCCCCCCCCCGCGCGCCCCCCCCCCCCCCCGGGGGGGGGGGCGGGGGCGCCCCCCCCCCGCCCCCCCCCGCCCGGCGCCGCGCCACCGCCACCGGCGGCACTTCGGCCTCCCTGACACTCGGCGGCGATGAGTACGTGACCACCGCATACCTGTGATCGGCTTCATCCACACCTCGGCCGCCTCGGAGAAGGAGCCCGAGTTCACGGGACCGCACCCGTGCGCACACACGATCTCGCGTCGATAATTGCAGCATGATGCACACTCGCGAAGCTCACACACGAGCCAGACGTGATGAACCATCAGGGCAGTCGGCATTGAGCCGGTACTCAGTCGGCATCAGTACCGCACAGAACCGCCCCTCGCCGCCGCGAACCACCAAGATCACTATTTCGCCTCACATGCTCTGACCTGCGAAGACCCTGCCCAGCAGCTTGCCTGTTCGTCTCATCAGGAGATACCAATGAGGATGCTGATCAACGTCCCGGAGACCGTCGTGGCCGACGCGTTGCGCGGGATGGCCGCCGCCCACCCCGAGCTGACCGTGGACGTGGAGCGGCGGATCGTCGTGCGGCGGGACGCGCCCGTGGCCGGGAAGGTCGCGCTGGTGTCCGGGGGCGGGTCCGGGCACGAGCCGTTGCACGGCGGGTTCGTGGGGCCCGGGATGCTGTCGGCGGCGTGCCCCGGGGAGGTCTTCACGTCGCCCGTGCCCGATCAGATGGTGCGGGCCGCGGCCGCCGTCGACAGCGGAGCCGGGGTGCTGTTCGTCGTCAAGAACTACACCGGCGACGTGCTCAACTTCGCGATGGCGGCGGAGCTCGCCGAGGACGAGGGCATCCAGGTCGCGAAGGTCCTGGTCGACGACGACGTGGCGGTGACCGACAGCCTGTACACGGCGGGGCGGCGCGGGACCGGGGGCACCCTGTTCGTGGAGAAGATCGCGGGCGCCGCCGCCGAGGAAGGCGCCCCGCTGGAACGGGTGGAGGCGATCGCCCGCCGGGTGGACGCGCGCTCCCGGTCCTTCGGGGTCGCGCTGAGTGCGTGCACCACCCCCGCCAAGGGCAGCCCCACCTTCGACCTCCCCGAAGGCGAGCTGGAGTTGGGCATCGGCATCCACGGCGAGCCGGGCCGCGAGCGGCGCGCCATGATGACCTCGCGGGAGATCGCGGACTACGCCGTCGACACGGTGGTCGAGGACCTGCGCCCGTCCGGTCCGGTGCTCGCGCTGGTCAACGGCATGGGCGGGACCCCGCTGCTCGAACTGTACGGCTTCAACGCCGAGGTGCAGCGGGTGCTGGCCGAGCGCCGGATCCCGGTGGCCCGGACGCTCGTCGGGAACTACGTGACGTCGCTCGACATGGCCGGCTGCTCGGTGACCCTGTGCGAGGTGGACGAGGAGCTGCTGCGCCTCTGGGACGCGCCGGTGCAGACGCCCGCGCTGCGCTGGGGCCGGTGACCGGACGGATGGGAGAGGGAGAGGGCATGAGCGAGACGTTCGGTGCTGACTTCCTTGTGCGGTGGTTGGAAGCGACCGCCGGGGCCGTCGACCGCGAGGCCGATCGGCTCACCGAGCTGGACTCGGCGATCGGTGACGCCGACCACGGCGCCAATCTGAAGCGCGGGTTCGCGGCCGTGGCGGAGCTGCTGGCGAAGGAACCGCCCGCGACACCCGGCGCGGTGCTCGTCGCCGCGGGGCGGCAGCTGATCTCCACGGTGGGCGGGGCTTCGGGACCGCTGTACGGGACGCTGCTGCGCCGTGCGGGCAAGGCACTGGGCGAGGACGAGCGGGTCGGCCGGGAGCGGCTGGCGGAGGCGTTCGGCGCCGGGGTGGCCGCGGTGGCCCAGCTGGGCGGCGCCCAGGTGGGCGACAAGACGATGCTGGACGCGCTCGTCCCGGCCGTGGAGGGGCTGCGGAGTTCCTTCGGCGCGGCGCGCGCCGCGGCCGAGGAGGGCGCCCTCGCGACCGTACCGCTCCAGGCGCGCAAGGGCAGGGCCAGCTACCTCGGCGAGCGGTCGATCGGGCACCAGGACCCGGGGGCGACGTCGTCGGCGCTGCTGTTCGCGGAGCTCGCGGGGACGGCCCGCGCGGACGGTGCCGCGTGAGCGCGGCGGCGCCGGTCGGCATCGTGCTGGTCTCGCACAGCGCGGATGTCGCGGCCTCGGTGGCGGCACTGGCCCAGGGACTCTCGGGCGGTGGCGGTACGGCGCCGATCCTGCCGGCGGGCGGCCTCCCCGACGGCGGTCTCGGGACGAGCGCCGAGCTGATCCGTGCGGCGGCAGAGGCCGTCGACGGCGGCGCCGGGGTGGCGCTCCTGGTCGACCTGGGCAGTGCCGTCCTGACGGTGAAGGCGCTGCTCGCCGAGGGCGACGAGCTCCCGGAGGGCGCCCGGCTGGTCGACGCGCCGTTCGTCGAGGGCGCGGTCGCGGCGTTGGTGACGGCGAGCGCGGGCGGGGATCTCGACGCGGTGGCCGCAGCGGCCTCGGAGGCGTACGCCTATCGCAAGGAGTGAAGGAGTGGGGTGAGGGTGTCGACTTGATAGGCAAGTGGAGAGTTGCCTATTCTGGGGTGGTGGCCGACGACCTCTTCAAAGCCCTGGCCGACCCCACCCGCCGCACGATCCTCGACGAGCTCACGGAGAAGTCCGGACAGACACTGTTCGAGATCTGTTCGCGACTGAGCATGAAGCACGCGCTCGGCATCTCGCGCCAGGGGGTCTCCCAGCACCTCGCCGTGCTGGAGGCCGCCGGGCTCGTCGAGACCAGGCGGGAGGGCCGCTACAAGTTCCACGACCTGAACACCGCTCCCCTGCGGCACATCACCGAGCGGTGGCCCGTGCCCGACACCCCCGGACCGGAGAAGAGCACCTCATGAAGATCCATCTGACCAGCGTCTTCGTCGACGACCAGGCCAAGGCCGAGCGTTTCTACACCGAGATCCTCGGCTTCGTGAAGAAGCACGACGTCCCGCTGGGCGAGACGGACCGCTGGCTGACCGTCGTCTCGCCCCACGAGCCCGCCGGTACCGAACTCCTCCTGGAGCCCGCCGGTCACCCGGCGGTCAAGCCCTACCGCGACGCGCTGGTCCAGGACGGCATCCCGCTGGCCCAGTTCGCCGTCGACGACGTGCGGGCCGAGTACGAGCGCCTGAGCGGCCTCGGCGTCCGCTTCACCCAGGAACCCCTGGAGATGGGCCCCGTCACCACCGCCGTCTTCGACGACACCTGCGGCAACCTGATCCAGCTCGCGACGGAGCCCCAGTAGGCCCGGCGGGAGGCGGGCCTACCGCCGGTCGGCCCGCTCTCCCCGGCGTCAGCCGACGACGGCGTCGAGCTCCACCTCGACGAGCCATGCGGGATCGATGAACCGCGTGACCTCGACGAAGGTCGTCACCGGCCGGACCTCCGCGAACCGCTCCCCGTGGGCGCGCGCGGCCTCCTTCCACGAGGTCACGTCGGTCAGCATGACGCGGGTGCGCACGACGTCCTCCAGCGACGCACCCGCCGCCTTCAGCGCCTCCTCGGCGATGTCGAGACACCTGACGGTCTGGGCGTACACGTCACCCGGCGCGACGGCCGCCCCGTCGTCGCCGATGGGAGCGGTCCCGGCGACCGCTACGTGCGCACCCTTTCAAACGGCGCGGGAAAAGCCGATCTCCGGTTCGAGTGGCGACCCGGAACTGACCCTCTGTGGAACATCCCTCATCGCTCCGTACTCCTCCGCGTTGTAATGCACCTGGTCAACGGACTAGTGTCGCAGGGCCTTGGTGTTCGGGAAACCGGTGCAGTACCGGTGCGGCCCTCGCCACTGTGATCGGGAGTTCCGGCTCCACACCCGTGGGAGACCCCCGCGGGCAAGCCACTGGACCGTTGTGGGAGACCACCGCGGTGTGGGAAGGCGGAGTCGGGACGTATGACCGTCAGCCAGGAGACCGGCCAGGGTGCGTTGTCCATCCACGAGGTGCTGGAGAGGGTCTCCCAACCATGCATATAGCCGAGGGGTATCTGCCCCCCGTACACGCCGCCGCCTGGGGCGTTGCCGCCGCTCCGTTTGTCGTCCACGGGGTTCGCGCGCTCACCCGCGAGGTGCGCTCCAACCCCGAGTCCACCCTGCTGCTCGGCGCCGCCGGCGCCTTCACGTTCGTCCTGTCCGCACTCAAACTTCCCTCCGTGACGGGCAGTTGCTCGCATCCGACGGGTACGGGTCTGGGCGCGATCCTCTTCCGGCCGCCGATCATGGCGGTCCTCGGGACGATCACCCTGCTCTTCCAGGCCCTGCTGCTCGCCCACGGCGGACTCACCACGCTCGGCGCGAACGCCTTCTCGATGGCGATCGTCGGACCCTGGGCGGGGTACGGGACCTATCTGCTGGTGCGCCGGTTCGGTGCGCCGCTGATGGTCGCCGTCTTCTTCGGCGCGTTCGTCGCCGATCTGTCCACGTACTGCGTCACGAGCGTGCAGCTCGCGCTGGCCTTCCCGGACCAGGGCAGCGGCATCATGGGCTCCCTGGCCAAGTTCGGTTCCATCTTCGCCGTGACACAGATCCCGCTGGCGGTGAGCGAGGGCCTGCTCACCGTGCTCGTGATGCGGCTGCTCATGCAGTCCAGCAAGGGCGAGCTGACCCGGCTGGGCGTTCTGACCCGGTCCGCCACGAAGCGACACGAGGAGGCGGCCGCGCGATGAGCTTCACCGTCAGCCGGAACACGAAGATCAACGCCCTGCTGCTGCTCGTCGTCGCCGCGCTCGCGGTGCTGCCGCTGGCACTGGGGCTCGGCGACCACAAGGAAGAGCCGTTCGCCGGGGCGGACGCGGAGGCGGAGACCGCGATCACGGAGCTCCAGCCCGATTACGAACCGTGGTTCAGCCCTCTGTACGAGCCGCCGTCCGGGGAGATCGAATCGGCGCTGTTCGCCCTCCAGGCGGCGCTGGGCGCTGGTGTCCTCGCCTACTACTTCGGGGTGCGGCGCGGACGTCGGCAGGGCGAGGCCCGCGCGCTGGCGCAGGCCGGCGAGGGTGCGGAGAGCGCGAAGCGCGCGGAGGGTGCCGCGATCGCGGACTCGCGCGTCGAAGCCGGGGACAGGGACGCGTAACCGCCCATGCTGCCTATCGACGCGGCGGCGCACAGCAGTCGCTGGCGCCGCCGCCATCCCGTCGAGAAGGCCCTGCTCGGCTTCGGTCTCACGCTGTGCGCGGTGTGTCTGCCGCCGTGGCCGGGTGCGGTGCTCGTCGCGGCGGCCACGCTCGCGGTCCTGCTCGGCCCGGCCGGAGTGGCGGGCCGTCAGCTGTGGCGGGCGTTCCGCGTGCCGCTCGGGTTCTGCGTCACGGGCGCGGTGCCGCTGCTCTTCGAGGTGGGCGGGGCACGGGGGTTCGTGGCCCTCGCGCCCGGCGGGCCCGTCCACGCGGGCGAGCTGCTGCTGCGGACCGCCGCCGCCTCGCTGGGGGTGCTGCTCTTCGCGTTCACGACGCCCGTCTCCGACGTGCTCCCCCGGCTCGTCCGCGCGGGGGTGCCCGCGCCCGTGGTGGACGTGGCGCTCGTGATGTACCGGATCATCTTCCTGCTCCTCGACTCCCTGTCCAAGATCCGCCAGGCGCAGGCCGCCCGGCTCGGGCACACCACCCGGGCGGCGACCTGGCGGTCGCTCGCCGGGCTCGGCGCCACGTCGTTCGTCCGCGCCTTCGACCGGGCGCAGCGCCTGCAGTCGGGGCTCGCCGGGCGCGGCTACGACGGGACCCTTCGGGTCCTGGTCCCCGCCGCCGCGGTCTCCCGCCGGTTCCTGGCGGCGGCCGTCGGGCTCCTCGGCGGGCTCGTCGCCCTCACCCTCGTACTCGAAAGGTTCCTGCCGTGACCGCCGTGACCGCCGTGACGTCTCCGACGACCTCCGCGACGCCCGTCGTGGAGCTGGTGAAGGCGGGTTTCGCCTACGAGGACGGGCCGGCGGTCCTGTCGGACGTGGACTTCGCGGTGCCGGAGGGGCGGGCCATCGCGCTGCTCGGGCGGAACGGCAGCGGCAAGACGACGCTGCTGCGGCTGCTCAGCGGGGGGTTGCGGCGCGGGAGCGGGTCGCTGCTCCTGGACGGGGCGGAGGTGACGTACGACCGGAAGGGGCTGACCCGGCTGCGGACGACCGTGCAGCTGGTGGTGCAGGATCCGGACGACCAGCTGTTCGCGGCCTCGGTCGGGCAGGACGTGTCCTTCGGGCCGATGAACCTGGGGCTCCCGGAGGAGGAGGTACGGCTCCGGGTGCGGGAGGCCCTGGAGGCGCTGGACATCGTGGCCCTGGAGGACCGGCCGACGCATCTGCTGTCGTACGGGCAGCGCAAGCGGGCGGCGATCGCGGGCGCGGTGGCGATGCGGCCCCGGGTGCTGATCATGGACGAGCCGACGGCCGGGCTCGATCCGCACGGTCAGGAGCGGCTTCTCGACGCCCTGGCGCGGCTCCGCGCGGCCGGGACGACGGTGGTGATGGCGACGCACGACGTGGATCTCGCGCTGCGCTGGGCGGACGAGGCGGCGGTGCTCTCCCCCGCCGGACTGCGGACCGGTCCGGTCGCCGAGCTCCTCGGGGACGACGCCCTGCTCGACGCGGCGCGGCTGCGGCGGCCCTGGGGCACGTCCGTCGCCCGGCTGCTGCGCGCCCACGGGCTGCTCGCCCCGGACGCGCCCGAGCCCCGTACGCCGGAGGAGCTGGACGCCTGGCTGCGGGCCGGGCCACTTGCTACTGAGTAGTAGACATCACGTCCCGAATCTTCTGCAACTAGTTGCATAACGAGGAGGGGTCCCCTAGAACTGAGGTCGACTGATCCTGCGCGAGGAGGCGCCCCCATGACCGCGACCCCCACCCCCACCCCGTACCCGCATCTGCTGAGCCCGCTCGACCTCGGGTTCACGACCCTGCCCAACCGGGTGATCATGGGTTCGATGCACGTCGGCCTGGAGGAGACGGAGCACGGCTTCGAGCGCATGGCCGCCTTCTACGCCGAGCGCGCCCGCGGCGGCGTCGGCCTCATCGTCACCGGCGGCATCGCGCCCAACGAGGCCGGCCGCCCCTGGGACGGCGGGGCGAAGCTCACCACCGCCGAGGAGGTCGCCGAGCACCGGCTGATCACCGACGCCGTGCACGGCGAGGGCGGCCGGATCGCGATGCAGATCCTGCACTTCGGCCGGTACGCGTACCACCCCGGCCTCGTCGCGCCCAGCGCGATCCAGGCCCCGATCAGCCCCTTCGTACCGAACGAGCTGACCGACGCCGAGGTCGAGCAGACCGTCGAGGACTACGCCCGCTGCGCCGAGCTCGCCAAGGAGGCGGGGTACGACGGCGTCGAGGTCATGGGCTCCGAGGGCTACCTCATCAATGAGTTCATCGCCGCGGCCACGAACCAGCGCACCGACCGGTGGGGCGGTTCGTACGAGAACCGCGTCCGCTTCCCGCTGGAGATCGTCCGCCGCATCCGCGAGCGGGTCGGCACGGACTTCATCCTCGTCTACCGCCTCTCCATGCTGGACCTCGTACCCGGCGGCTCCACCCTGGAGGAGGTCGTCCGGCTCGCCAAGGAGATCGAGGCGGCCGGCGCCACCATCATCAACACCGGCATCGGCTGGCACGAGGCGCGCATCCCCACCATCGCCACCTCCGTGCCGCGCGGCGCGTACACCTGGGTGACGAAGAAGCTGATGGGCTCGGTCTCCGTCCCGCTCGTCACCAGCAACCGCATCAACACCCCCGAGGTCGCCGAGGAGATCCTCGCCGACGGCCGGGCCGACCTGGTCTCGCTGGCCCGCCCCTTCCTCGCCGACCCCGACTTCGTCGCGAAGGCCTCGGAAGGCCGCGCCGACAGGATCAATACCTGCATCGGGTGCAACCAGGCCTGCCTCGACCACACCTTCAACCTGAAGATCACCTCCTGCCTGGTCAATCCGCGCGCCTGCCACGAGACCGAGCTCGTCCT
The DNA here is from genome assembly GCF_042717315.1 of Streptomyces sp. NPDC058650. Classification (NCBI taxonomy): domain Bacteria; kingdom Bacillati; phylum Actinomycetota; class Actinomycetes; order Kitasatosporales; family Streptomycetaceae; genus Streptomyces; species Streptomyces sp. NPDC058650. The sequence continues at coordinate 111,461 of NZ_JBHXRL010000026.1, read as the reverse complement.
CGCCCCCACGCGCCTCGCCAAGCGCGTCGCGGTCGTCGGCGCCGGCCCCGCCGGACTCGCCTGCGCGGTGTCCGCGGCCGAGCGCGGCCACGCCGTCACCCTCTTCGACGCCGCCGCCGAGATCGGCGGCCAGCTCAACATCGCCAAGCGCGTGCCGGGCAAGGAGGAGTTCGACGAGACCCTCCGCTACTTCCGCGTGCAGCTCGCCGAGCGCGGCGTCGAGGTCCGCCTGAACACCCCGGTGGCGGCGGGCGACCTCGACGGCTACGACGAGGTCGTCGTCGCCACCGGCGTCTCCCCGCGCACCCCCGGGATCGTGGGCGTGGACCACCCGAGCGTCGTCAGCTACCTGGACGTGCTGCGGGACGGCGCGCCGGTCGGCGAGCGGGTGGCGATCATCGGCGCCGGCGGCATCGGCTTCGACGTCGCCGAGTTCCTCACGGACGGCGGCGAGGGCGCGAGCCAGGACCCCGAGACGTACTTCCGCCAGTGGGGCGTGGACACCTCCTACGAGAACCGGGGCGGACTGCGCGCCCCCGAGCGCACCGCGCCGCCGCGCCAGGTGCACCTGCTCCAGCGCAAGAGCACCAAGGTCGGCGCGGGCCTCGGCAAGACGACCGGCTGGATCCACCGCACCGAGCTCAAGCACCGGGGCGTCGCCATGGTGGCGGGCGTGTCGTACGACCGGATCGACGACGAGGGCCTGCACGTCACGATCGACGGAGAGGCCCAGCTCCTGCCGGTCGACACGATCGTGCTGTGCGCCGGCCAGGAGCCGCGGCGGGACCTGTACGAGGAGCTGGTGGCGGCGGGGCGTTCGACGCACCTCATCGGTGGCGCGGACGTCGCCGCCGAGCTGGACGCCAAGCGGGCGATCGACCAGGGCACGCGGCTCGCCGCCGCGCTGTGATCCCCGCGCCGTGACCCCCGCCCGGTGATCGCCGCGCCGTGACCCCCGCCCGGTGATCGCCGCGCCTTGATCGCCGCCCGGTGATCGCCGCCCGGTGATCGCCGCGCCGTGATCGCCGCCCGGTGATCGCCGCAGGGTGATCCACGTCCGGTGATCCGTGTGGCCGGCCGAATCTAGGATGCGAGCATGTCCCTCCCGCACGCGATCCTCACCGCGTTGCTCGAAAAGCCGTCCTCCGGCCTCGAACTGACGCGCCGCTTCGACAAGTCGATCGGCTACTTCTGGTCGGCCACGCACCAGCAGATCTACCGCGAGCTCGGCAGGCTGGAGCAGGCGGGGCACATCCGTGCCCTGCCCGCTCCGGTGCCCGCGCGCGGGCAGAAGAAGGAGTACGAGGTGCTGCCCGCGGGCCGGGCGGAGCTGAGCGACTGGGTCGCCAGGTCCGAGGACCCGAAGCCGATGCGGGCCGCCCTGCTGCTGCGGATGCGGGCCGCCGCGATCGTCGGGACCGAGGGGCTCCGGTCCGAGCTGGAGCGCCATCTCGCCCTGCACCGGGAGCAGTTGGATGAGTACCTCGCGATCGAGGAGCGGGACTTCCCGGCGGAGCGGCGCCGCACCGAGCCGGACCGGCTGCGCCATCTCGTCCTGCGGGGCGGGGTGGACCTGGAGCGGTTCTGGGTGGAGTGGCTGACGGGCGCACTCGCGGAGCTGGAACCGGAGGGGGCGTAGCGGCGCGACGCCGTGCGGGAGCCCGGCAGTCCGGGAGCCCGGCCGCTTCAGCCGCCCGGCGGTCCGACAGGCCGGGAGCCCGGCGGTCCGGCATTCCGGCAGGCCGGGAGCCCAGCAGTCCGACCGACCGACCGGCGGTTCGGCCACCCGGCCGCCTGGGAGCCTGGGAGCCCAACAGTCCGGCATTCCGGAAGGCCGGGAGCCCGGCGGTCCGGGAGCCCGGGAGCCCGGCGGTCCGGCCACCCGGCCGCCCGGGAGCCCAGCAGTCCGGCATTCCGGCGGTCCGGGAGCCCGAGAGCCCGGCGGTTCGGCCGCCCGGCGGTCCGACCGACCGATCGGCCGCCCGGCGGTCCGGCGGTCCGGCCACCCGGCAGCCCGGGAGCCCAACGGTCCGGCATTCCGGCAGGCGCCGGGAGCGCGGCATTCCGGCGGTCCGGGAGCCCGGCGGTCCGACCGACCGACCAGCCGCCCGGGAGCCCGGCGGTCCGGCGGTCCGACCGACCGGCGGTCCGACCACCCGGGAGCCCGGCCGTTCGGCCGCCCGGGCGGAGCCGGGGCGTGGGTGGCGGTTCAGGACGCGGCGTTCTCCGCTCGACGCCAGGCCGCCTCGCGTAGCAGCCGCAGGCCGTTGAGGCCCACGAGGACCGTCGAACCCTCGTGACCGGCGACGCCCAGCGGCAGCGGCAGGTGGCCGACGAGGTCCCAGACGACCAGGGCGCCGATGCAGACGCCCGCGATCACCAGGTTCTGGACGACCAGGCGGCGGGCGCGGCGCGAGAGCGCCACGACGGCCGGGATCGCGCCGAGTTCGTCGCGGACGACGACCACGTCGGCGGTCTCCAGGGCCAGGTCGGAACCGGCCCTGCCCATGGCGACGCCCGTGTGGGCGGCGGCCAGGGCCGGAGCGTCGTTGACGCCGTCGCCGACGAGCAGCACCTTCGCGCCCGCCCGCTCCCATTCCCGTACCGCCTCCGCCTTCTCGTGCGGGAGGAGTCCGGCGCGGACGTCGCCGATGCCCGCCTCGGCGGCGATCCGGGCGGCGGCGCCCGCGTTGTCGCCGGTCAGCAGGGTGGGGGCGGTGCCGGTGAGCCTGCCGAGGGCGGCGACCGCCTCCGCCGCTCCCTCGCGGAGCCGGTCGGAGAGTTCCAGTACGGCGGCCGGGGCGCCGTCGACGACGACCTCGACCGCGGTGTCGCCGTGGGTGCCGGACGCCCGGCGGACCCGTACGTCATGGCCGTCGACCACGGCCCGTACACCCTGGCCCGGCTCGGCGGCGAAGTCGGTCGCCTCGGGTACGCGCAGACCCCGGGCGCGGGCCTCGGCGACCACGGCGCGGGCCAGCGGGTGCTCGCTGGGGACCTCGGCCGCGGCGGCGAGGGCGAGCGCGGTCCCGTCGCCGCGGACGGCGGTCACCCGGGGCGCGCCCTCGGTGAGGGTGCCCGTCTTGTCGAGTGCCACTCGGTCGACCGCGCCGAGCCGTTCCATGACGACGGCGGACTTCACGAGGACGCCGTGGCGCCCGGCGGTGGCGATGGCCGAGAGCAGTGGGGGCATGGTGGCGAGGACGACCGCGCAGGGCGAGGCGACGATCATGAAGGTCATCGCGCGCAGGAGCGCCTCGGTGAGGTCCGCGCCGAAGGCGACGGGCAGGCCGAAGAGCGCGAGGGTGGCGACGACGACGCCGACGGAGTAGCGCTGTTCGATCTTCTCGACGAAGAGCTGGGTGGGGGCCTTGGTCGCGCTGGCCTCCTCGACGAGGGCGACGATCCGGGCGACCACGAAGTCCCCGGGGTCCTTGTCGACGCGGACGCGCAGCGCCCCGGAGCCGTTCAGGGTGCCCGCGAAGACCTCGTCGCCGGGTGCCGCGGGGGCCGGGAGCGGTTCGCCGGTGACGCTCGCGCGGTCGATGTCGCTCGTGCCGCTCAGGACGGTGCCGTCGGCGGGGAGGCGTTCCCCCGGCCGTACGAGGACGGTGTCGCCGGGCAGGAGCGCGGTGGCCTCGACGGTCTCCTCGCCCGCCCCCGTGAGGCGTACGGCGGTGGCGGGCGCGAGGTCGAGGAGCCCGCGTACGGAGTCGGCCGTACGACGGGTGGCGAGGGCCTCCAGGGCGCCGGAGACCGCGAAGATCACGATGAGGAGTCCGCCGTCGAGGTACTGGCCGATGGCGGCGGCACCGAGCGCGGCGACCACCATCAGCAGGTCGACGTCGAGGGACCGCTCGCGCAGCGCCCGGAGGCCCGCGAGGGCCGGCTCCCAGCCTCCGGCGGCGTAGCAGACGGCGTAGAGCGGCCCCCAGGCCCAGCCGGGGGCGCCGGCCAGGTCGAGGGGGAAGGCCGCGAGGAAGGCGAGGGCGGCGAGCGCGGCCCAGCGCACCTCGGGGAGGGCGGTGGCGCGGGTGCGGGTGGGGCGGACCGCCCGGACGGGGGCGGGGGCCGTGGCCTGAGCGGTGTCCAGCTCCGGGAGGACCATGGGATGAGCACCTCTTTCGAGGGTGGTCGGGAGGGCGAGGGCAGGGGCGGGGCATCACCATACCCGAACACATGAAGAGGTCTTCACGTATTGACATACAAGCCGCGGCTACGATGAGCGCATGGGACACGGAGTGAACGGCGAGACGACCCCCGCAACCCACCTGGACGCCGAGTCCGCGGCGACCATCGCCGCCACCCTCCAGGCCCTCGCCACCCCGTCGCGGCTGATGATCCTCACCAAGCTCCGCCAGGGCCCCTGCGGCGTGACCGAGCTCGCCGCCGCCGTCGACATGGAGCAGTCCGCCGTCTCCCACCAGCTCCGTCTGCTGCGCGCCCTCGGCCTCGTCAGCGGGGTCCGCCAGGGCCGCCGGATCGAGTACAGCCTCTACGACAACCACGTCGCCCAGCTCCTCGACGAAGCCGTCTACCACATCGAGCACTTGCGTCTCGGGGCACGCGACGCGGCCCGCACCGCCGTGGATACTGGGTAGTTGTCAATCCACGCAACGAAAGGGCGGGCATGGCCGACGACTTGGGGCACCGCGCGACACGTCACGCCGTGGTCATCGGGGGAAGTCTCGCCGGCCTTCTGGCCGCACGGGTCCTCGCGGAGCACGCGGAGAAGGTGACGGTCGTCGAGCGCGACCGCTTCCCGGAGGGGCCGGAGGCCCGGCCGGGCGTTCCGCAGGGCCGGCACCTCCATGTGCTCATCGCGGGCGGGCAGCAGGCGTTCGACGAGTTGCTCCCGGGATTCATGGCGGAGCTGAAGGAGCTCGGCGCGCCCAGGGTGGGCGCGCCCGAGGACATGGTCCAGTGGCAGAACGGCCTGTGGTACCGCCGGACACCGGCGCTCACGCAGTACTCCACCGGCCCCCGCCCACAACTGGAGTGGCTGGTGCGGCAGCGGGTACTGGCCGACCCACGCATCGAACTGATCGAGGGTCACGAGACGGTGGGCCTGACCGGCGACTCGTCGCGCGTCCGCGGCGTACGGCTGCGCGAGCGCGGCGCGGGCGCCGAAAAGGAGACCCGCGTCCTGGAGGCCGATCTGGTCATGGACGCCTCCGGGCGGTCCACGAAGGCGGCGGACTGGCTGGCGGCGATCGGCGCCGAGGCCCCGCACGAGGAGACCCTCGACACAGGACTTGCCTACGGCACCCGGGTCTACCGCTCGCCGGCCATGGACACCGACGCCGTCGGCTACTTCATCGTGCCCAACCCCTCCCAGGTGTACGGCGGTGTGGTCCTTCCCCTCGGGGACGGACATCACCTGGTGACCCTGTCGGGGCTGCGCGGCGACGAACCGCCCACGGAGGAAGGCGCGTTCGAGGAGTACGCGAAGCGGCTTCCGCACCCGGTGGTCAGCGAGTGGCTGGCGCAGGCCGAGCCGGTGTCGCCGGTGTACGGATTCCGGAAGACCGCCAACATCCGGCGCCGTTACGACCGTCCGGGGCGCCGCCCCGCCGGCTTCCTCGCCACCGGCGACGCCCTCTGCACCTTCAACCCGATCTACGGGCAGGGCATGGCGGTCGCCGCGCTCTCCGCCGTCGCCCTGCGCCGGACCCTCGCCGACCCGAAGCGCACCGCGACCACGCGGCGGGTGCAGCGCGCGCTTCTCGACGCCTCGCGGCAGGCCTGGGACATCTCGGCGGGCGCCGACAAGAAGATGCCGGGCGCTACGGGGGACGCGGCGCGCCCCGCCCCGATGGACAACGTGCTCGGCTGGTACCTGCGCCGGGTGCAGGAGCGGGCCGCGGGCGACCCGGGCATCGACGCGCCCTTCCGGGCGGCCCTCACCCTGACCGCCCCGCTGACCTCGCTGTTCGCCCCGGCCGTGGCGAAGTCCGTACTGTTCGGGCCGGTGTCCGCGACACCGGCCGGTCCGCCGCTGCGCCGCGACGCGTAGGGGGTGGCGGTCCCGGGCGCGGGGTTCAGGCGCCCGGGTCCGCCGTCACCATGCCGGCCGCGATGGCCGCGCCGAGCGCCGCGTAGTCGTCGGCGTTCTGACCGGCGTAAGCGAGGGAGAAGTCGGCGACGGAGCGGTCGAAGACGTCCGAGGTGCCGAGGTAGCCGGCGATGGCGATCCGGTCGCCGGAGCGGGCGTGGGCGCGGGCCAGGGCTCTGCCGCAGAGCCGCGCGTAGTTCCGGAGGGTGGCCGGGGACATGGTCTCCACTTCGGCCGAGCCCTTCATGTCGCGCAACTGGCGCCAGTAGAAGTGGCGTTGCCCGGGTCCGGTCATCCAGCCGAGGAAGATGTCGCTGGCGGCCTGCGTGAGGCGCTGTCCGGAGACGACGCGGCGGCCCTGGTGCTCATAGGCCGTCGGCGGCAGGTAGGGCTCCAGGACGGAGCGGCCGGCCTCCTTGATCTGGAGGAAGAGCGGGTCGCCGTCGTCGCGGCCTTCGAGGAGGAGAACGAAGCAGCGGGTGCCGACGCTTCCGACCCCGACGACCTTCCGGGCCGCGTCGACGAAGCGGTAGCGGTCGAGCAGCAGGCGCCTCTCCTCGGAGAGCGAGCTGCGGTAGTCGTTGAAGATCTTGCCGAGGCCGACGCGGTCGATGTCCGTGGCCCGCTCCAGGAGCGGCGGGTCCTCGACGATGCGCCGGGCACCGGACTCGTCGGTCGCGGTGAGCTTGGCGAGGGCCTGGAGGCTGGTGCGGCGGCGGGCCCGGGCGATCCGGTCGGCCAGGCGGGCGCGGTCGCCGCCGCGGACGAGGGGAAGCAGGTCGTCGGCGGCTATCCGCTCGTACCAGACCTCGAGTTCACCGAGCTCGGCGAGGCGGCTCATGGCCGTGCGGTACGCCTCCGTGGCCACGAGCGCGGCCCGGTGGGCCTTGGATTGCGTGCTGCCGTTCTGAAGGGCGGCGACGGTGACGCTCGCGGCGAGCCGCTTGACGTCCCACTCGAAGGGGCCGGGGAGGGTCTCGTCGAAGTCGTTCACATCGAAGAGGAGCGTCCGTTCCGGCGAGGCGTACACCCCGAAGTTGAGGAGATGGGCGTCGCCGCAGAGCTGGACGGTGAGTCCGGTGTCGCTCGGGGCGGCGAGGTCGGCCGCCATCACGCCGGCGGCGCCGCGGAGGAACGCGAAGGGCGAGACCGCCATGCGGCCGTAGCGGAGGGGAACGAACTCGGGCAGCCGGTCCTGGGACTCGCGGTCCAGGACGGCCAGCGGGTCGGGGCGCTGAGCAGAGGGAATCCAGCGGCCGTGGGAGGAGCGGGGGACGCGCTTGCGGGCGGCCCGGCCCCTCGCCGCGCGCTCCGACGGTGTCGTCATCCGGCCTCACCCGCCTCTTCCGCCGCCGCGGCCCGATGCCCGCCGCCTGGAACCCATTACACGGGGCGACGCTCGTTTCGGCCACTCTGCCCGGCCGCTCTAGCGGAATGGTTTAGACCAATGATAGGAATTGATCACCGATACGGCCCATGCGGTCACGCTGTGCTTAGAGAGGGTTTGATCATGGCCGAGCCCGATGTCGACGCGGCGGAGGTCCCGCTCTATCTCCGGGTCGCCGCCGCCCTGCGCGAGGATCTCGCTCACCGGCGCATCTCCCCCGGGAGCCGGCTCCCTTCGGAACGGTCCCTGTCCCAGCGCTACCACGTCAACCGGCAGACGGTCCGCAGCGCTCTCCAGCTCCTGCGGGACGAGCGCCTCGTGGTCACCGACCGGCGCGGCACGTTCGCCGCGGCGGCGGGCGCCGATCCCGCCGCGCCGGCGCTGGCCGCCCGCCGGCCGACCTTCCCCGGCGGCCCGCGCGTGAGCGAGGCCCTGGTGCGGGCCTCGCTCGCCTGGGAGCCACCGCCGACCCCGCTCACGTCCCGCCTGCTGCTCGCCCCCGGCGAACCGACGCTCGTCCACCGCCATCTGGTGTTAGGGCCCCAAGGAGCGGCGCTCCAACGGGCCGTGTCGTGGTTCTCCCGGCCGGCGCTCTCCGAGATCCCCCAACTCGCCCGCTACCGGCGGATCAAGGAGAGCCATCACCAGCCCGACCTGCGGCTCCTCTACCACTGGATGCACCAGGCGGGACTGCGGATCACCCACCGGGAGTCGGTCGGCGTCCCGCCCGGCCCGGCCACCACTCCGACGGGCGACGGCGCGGCCCGGCTGATCGTCCACCGGGTGGTGAGCGACCAGCACGGACACGCGCTGGAGATCACGGACATCGACTTCTCGGCCCGGTCCGCGGCCTGGACGTACGAGTTCAGCGCCTGAGAAGGCCGGGACCTCCTGACCACGGGCCCTCCTGCCGGGCCTACGGCGTCGTGATCAGCGGCCTCGGCGGCGTGCGCATCCCGGCGCCGATGTGGAAGCTCGGGTGCGGGGGCTGGTTGTAGGCGGTGTTCTGCCAGGCCAGCCCCGTGCGGTACATGGTGTCGTGCAGCAGGGTCGTGATCCGGGTCCCCGTCTCGTACGGCGTCGAGTAGATCCGCAGCGCGGTGTTGTCGCTCGTGCGCCACACGACCTCCTCGCGCCAGTCGCCGAGGATGTCCCCGGAGAGCGCCGGCGTCGCCTTGGTGGTGTTGTTCGACGCCACCGAGGCACCGGTGAGGAGCCGGGTCTCGCCTGCGGTCCCGTACTTGTCGATCCGGGTCCCGTCGAGGAGTTCCCGGGTGGTGTCGCCGTCCCACCAGTTCAGGAAGTTGGCGGACGAGGGCTCGCGGCCCTTGGTGGCCCCGGCCTCGTCCCGTATCGAGGTGTCGGACGAGGACCACACCTCCGCGCCGTCGTTCCCGGCCCAGATGTCGCCGGCGACCCCGCGCCCGTTGTCACAGCAGGCTGCCAGCTTCCAGCGGACGGTGCCGTTCGCCGGGTCGATGTACAGCTGGGCGGGCTGCGAGGACGACTCCGAGACCTTGAAGTACTCCAACCCCGCCGTGCCCGGGTCGAGGTCGCCGAGGTGCTGGGCGTCGCCGTGGCCCGTCCTCGTCGTCCACAGGCCGTTGCCGTTGTCGTCCACGGCCATCGCGCCGTAGACGATCTCGTCCTTCCCGTCGGCGTCCACGTCGCCCACGGAGAGGCTGTGCGAGCCCTGGCCGTCGTAGCCCTTCCCGGCGTTCGTGGAGCTCGACGAGTCGAAGGTCCACCGGCGGGTGAAGGCGCCGTCGCGCCAGTCCCAGGCGGCGATCACGCTCCGCGTGTAGTAGCCGCGCGCCATGATCAGCGAGGGCCGGGCGCCGTCGAGGTACGCGGTGGCCGCGAGGAACCGGTCGACCCGGTTGCCGTAGCCGTCACCCCAGGAGGAGACGGTGCCGCGCGCGGGCACGTAGGCGGTGGTGCCCAGGGCGGCGCCCGTGCGCCCGTCGAACATCGTCAGGTACTCGGCTCCCGCCAGGACGTACCCGCTGCTGTTGCGGTGGTCGGCGGAGGCGCTGCCGATCACCGTGCCGCGTCCGTCGACGGTCCCGTCGGCGGTCTTCATGGCCACCTCGGCCCTGCCGTCGCCGTCGTAGTCGTACACCTGGAACTGCGTGTAGTGCGCGCCGGACCGGATGTTGCGGCCGAGGTCGATCCGCCACAGCCGGGTGCCGTCGAGCGTGACGCCGTCCACGATCGTGTTGCCGGTGTATCCGGACTGCGAGTTGTCCTTGGCGTTCGTGGGCTGCCACTTGAGGACGAAGTCCAGGTCGCCGTCGCCGTCGAGGTCGCCGACGGAGGCGTCGTTGGCCTCGTACGTGTACGCCACCCCGTCGGGGGTCGTGCCGCCGGCCGGCGGGGTGATCGGCACGTCCTTGTAGCCGGAGCGGAACTGCACGGCGTGCACGGAGTCCGCCTGTTCGACGCCGCCGACGACCGCGCGGACCGTGTAGTCGGCCGTGCTCGGCGCGCCCGCGTGGAAGAAGTTGGTGGAGGCGGTGACGGGCGTGGCGTTCACCTTCGTACCGGCCCGGTAGACGTTGAAGGCGACGGAGTCCGGGTCGGTGCCCAGCCAGCGCCAGCTGACGAGGTTGCCCGTCCCGGTGTGGACGCTCACCACGCCGCGGTCGAGCCGCTCGGCCTGCCGCGCGGTGGCGGCGGACGCGGTCCCGGTGGTCGCGGTGAGCGCGGCACAGGTCACGACGCCGGCCACGAGCGCGGCGGCCAGGCGGCGGGCGGCGACGGGTACTTGCGGGTACTGCACGAGTCCTCCTGCGGGAAGAGAGCCGTTGCGTACCTCCCAGTCGTCGCCGCCCCGCGATCGGTTGCCCGTCCCCGGCGATCGGACCGCCCGTCGGCGTCAGTCGGTGTCGCGCGGGTCGAAGGACTCGGTGTCGACGATCAGGGGCCGGGGGAAGGCGTGGGCCACCGTCTCCCAGCGCGTGAACTTGAAGTTCGTGCTCTCGCGTTCGCCGTCGGCGGGTGCGGCCTCGCCGTCGTGGGTGATGAGGAGGCCCCGGGGGAAGTCCCGGCCGAGCGGGACGTTGACCACGGTGCTGCCGTCGGAGTGCTGCACCCCGTCGGTGGCGGCGCCGTCGCCTATCGCGAAGGAGCCGAGGTAGGCGTTGTCGCCCTGCCGGTCGTAGGCGGCGAAGGTGTTGTCGCCCTGGCTGGAGGCGAGGACGTAGCCCGCGCCGTCACCGGCGTGGTAGACGGTGACGCCCTCGGCGTCGGCGCTCAGGTGCTCGCCGCCGAAGCCGGGGTCGTGGGCGGTGTCGACGACGCACTCCTCCTCGGCGCTGTCGTACGTCCACGGGGTGCCGTACTCACGGACCCGGTCGAGGAGTTCGGGCTTCTCGAACTCGGCGTCGTCGAGCTCGATCCGCCACAGACCGACGGCCTCCTGGGCCGCGTAGAGGACGTGCTCCTCCTGGTCGACGGCCATGCCCTCGACCTGCGGGCGCTCGCCGGGGTCGGCGCAGGGCCGCCAGGAGGTGCCGTCGGGGAGGGTGAAGGAGGCGGGCAGGTCGAGGGTGTCCTCGGTGCGGTAGCCGACCCGGCCGCCCCGGTCCACCAGTTCGAGCAGGCGCAGGCTGGTCTCCTCGCGACGGGAGACCACGACGTAGGCCTCGTCGTCGTCGCTGTACGCGGCGAGACCGTAGGTGGTGTGCTGCTCGTCCACCTCGGACTCGTCGGCGGCGAAGACCGGCGCCACGTCGGCCGCGGTCACGTCACGCAGGGGCGGGCGGCCCGCGGCGACGGCGGCGGGGTCGATGGCGTAGGCCCGGACGCGGTCCCGGCCGCGGTCGCTGACCAGGGCCAGGTCGGTCTTCCGGCCGGCCAGGTCGAAGCCGTACACGATGTCGACATTGTTGAAGCGGCCGGGTGCGGCGTCCTCGCCGGGTGCCTGCGGTGCGGCGATGTGCTGGAGCCGGCGTCCGTCGAGGCCGTAGACGTCGAGCCCGGCCTCCTTCAGGGTGCCGATCACGATGCTGCGGCCGGGGCGTGCCGGGTCGACCCAGACGGCGGGGTCGTCGGCGTTCGCGTTGCCGCCCGCCTCGTCGTCGTACACGGCGGGCGTCTCGACGCGGGCGGTGACGGTGACGGGGACGGGCTGGGTGGTCGCGGAGGCCGCGGTGACCACCGCGAGGGCGGCGGCGGCGAGAGCGGTCAGAGCGGAGGCGCTCACGGTACTCCTCGGTAGCGTTGACGGACGGGCGTGACGCTACGGACGGAGGGTGGAGCACCGGGGACGCCGATGTGAACACCGGATGCACCGTGAACCCCCGCCGTGTGTGCGGGGGTTCACAGTGGCGGAGGCGTGGTCGTCAGACGATGCCCTCCGCGATGTCCGCCTCCTCGCGGGCCGTGCCGTACGTCGTCGGGGTGCCGTAGGAGCGTCGGGCGACGTACCACCAGACGCTGGCCAGGACGAGGACGACGGCGAGCGCGATCACGGCGTAGTTCATGGTGTCGACCGTCACCGGGGACTTCTGCGGCAGGCAGAAGAGGACGGTCACCAGGGCCACCCACACGACGGCGGTCCAGCCGATCGGCTTGCTCCAGCGGCCCAGGCTCCACGGCCCGGGGGTGAACCGGTCCCCGGCGCGCAGCCGGAGGTAGATCGGGATGGCGTAGGCCGGGGTGATGCCGATGACGTTGATCGCGGTGACCGCGCCGTAGGCGGTGGCGGAGTACAGCGAGGGCAGGGCGAGCACCGCCGCCACGGCGACCGCGAGCCAGACGGCCGGGACCGGGGTCTGGGTCCGGCCGCTGACCTTCCGCCAGATCGCGGAGCCGGGCAGGGCGTTGTCGCGGCTGAAGGCGAAGACCATGCGGCTCGCGGCGGCGACCTCGGCATTGCCGCAGAAGAGCTGGGCGACGATCACCACGAGCAGGAGGGCGGTGGCACCGCCGGATCCGAGCGCGTCCAGGAAGATCTGGGCGGGCGGGACGCCGGTGACGGTGCCCTGCGTGGCGGCGTAGTCCTGGATGGCGAAGCTCAGTCCGGCGAGGAGGGCGAAGCCGGCGATCCAGGAGACCCAGATGGCCCGCACGATGCCCTTGGCGGCGGTGACGGAGGCGTTGGAGGTCTCCTCGGAGAGGTGGGCCGAGGCGTCGTAGCCGGAGAACGTGTACTGGGCGAGGAGCAGGCCGATCGCCGCGACGTAGAAGGGGTTGGCCCAGCCGGTGTCGTTGACGAACTCGGTGAAGACGAAGTCGACGGACTGGTGGCGGTCGGGGATGAAGGCGAGCGCGCCGACGATGACCGCGACACCCGCGAGGTGCCACCAGACGCTGATCGAGTTGAGGACGCTGACCAGGCGGACGCCGAAGAGGTTCAGGACGGCGTGCAGCAGCAGGATCGCGAGGAAGATGAGGAAGGTGGAGCCCGCCGTGGGTTCGAAGCCCCACTGGAGGTTGAGGAACGCCCCGGTGAAGAGGGCGGCCCCGTAGTCGATGCCGGCGATGGCCCCGAGCAGGCCGAGCAGGTTCAGCCAGCCGGTGTACCAGCCCCAGCGTCGCCCGCCGAGCCGGTCCGCCATGTAGTAGAGCGCGCCCGAGGTGGGGTAGGCGCTGGTCACCTCGGCGAGGGCGAGGCCCACGCACAGGACGAAGAGGCCGACGCCGGCCCAGCCCCAGAGCATGACGGCGGGGCCGCCCGTGCCCATGCCGAAGCCGTAGAGGGTCATGCAGCCGGAGAGCACCGAGATGACGGAGAAGCTGATCGCGAAGTTGCCGAAGCCGCCCATGCGACGGGCCAGGACCGGCTGGTAGCCGAGCTCTCTGAGCCGCGCCTCCTCGTCCTGGACGGGGGGTGGCTTGCGTATCGCGTCGATCGGGGCCGTGCTGCGGGACATGGGGGACCTCCGGGGGACTGACGGGTCGAGCGGGAGCGGGGGTGGTGCGTACGGGGGCCGTGGCGCCGGGACCCGCCGTGGCGCTGTGGGCCGGTCCGTGGCCCTGTCGGGCGGGGCCGTGGCGCCGGGGCCGGGTCGTGGCGCCGTGGGCGGCGGGGTCAGCCGGTGAGACAGCGGGCGCGGGCGCGGAGGAAGACGTCCTCCGCGAGGGCTCGGTCGTCCGGCCGGGCGGTGCGGTAGGCCCACGGCAGCGTCGCGTAGTACGGGCCGAGCGCCTTGAAGACCCGGGCCGCGTCGTCGAAGCGGAGGGCTCCGTAGAGGGCGTGCGCCAGGTAGTTCAGGTCGAGCAGGGAGGCCTCTTCGGTGGCGCAGAAGAGGAACCAGGTGTCCAGGGCGCGCTCGGCGTCGCGTACGGCGTCCTCGGCGACCCAGTGGAGGTCGAGGGCGCGCTCGTGGCCGCGCTCGCGCCGGTAGCGCTCGACGCGCACGTACAGCGGGAGGGCGTGCAGGGCGGAACCGACGGGTGCCGAAGTGGCGGCCCATTGGGCGTAGTTGACGGCCTCGGAGAGCGGTCCGGGGCTGCGTGCGTAGACGAACTGGAGCATGCGGTGGTGCGCTTCGCGGTTGTACGGGTCACGTTTCTCCGCCTCCGCGAGCAGCCCCCAGGGGCCGGGGGCCAGCATGGGGGCCGGCGGGGAGTGCCGGTGCTCGGCCATGCGCTGGCGTCCGTCGAGGGCGGCGAGGGCGAGGAGGCCCACCCAGGGCACGGGGTCGGCGGGGGCCAGTTCGGCGGCCTCGCGGCACCCGGTCCAGGCCTCCTGCCAGAGTTCGCGGGTGCGGGCGTGGCCGGCGCGGTGGGCGCGGACGGCCCGCTCGACGGCGACGCGGCTGTGCATCACCGTGGCGGCGATGCTCCCGGGCTGTTCGGTGCGCCAGGTGTGGACGACGTCGGTGCCCGCGGCGACGGCGGCCAGGACCTGGGTGCGGCGGGTCCAGCCGTCCCACCCGGAGGTCTCGTCGAGCAGCCGGGCCATGGCCACCCAGCGGCCGGTGCGCAGGTCCTGGACGGCGCCCCGCAGGGCGTGGTCGTGCCCCGCCGGGTGGTAGACGGGCCGGAAGCCCTGTGCGGCCATCAGGGGGCGGGGTCTGGTGTGGATGACATGGTTCCTCGGTGGACGAAGGGGGGTGGTCAGTCCCCCGAAGGCCTTCCTGCCGTTGATCGGCGATCACTATAGAGGGCACTGGACGCGACCAGTCCACTCTTCTCGGTGACAGTAACTATTAAGACAGCGACTGAATTTGACTTACTGTCAGGTAGGTGGGGCCAACCTGACGGTGTCGGTCGCCGACGCTTGACGCGGGCCCCGGGCGGCGGCACCCTGACCCTTTTCGGTGATCGGACGATCACCTTCCGATCCTGCGACGGGAGCAGTGGAATGACGGGCGGCCCGGTACTCGCCGTCGACCAGGGCACGTCGGGCACGAAGGCGCTCGTCCTGTGCCCGGAGCGCGGGGTGATCGGCACCGGCACGGCCCCGGTCCGGCCCCGGTACCTCCCGGGCGGCCTCGTCGAGGTCGACCCCCGTGAGCTGTACGACTCCGTCGTGGCGGCCGGGCGGGCGGCGCTGGCCGAGGCCGGCACCCCGGTGTCGGCCGTGGGTCTCGCCAACCAGGGGGAGACCGTGCTCGCCTGGGACCCCGCCACCGGCGAACCCCTGACGGACGCGCTCGTCTGGCAGGACCGCAGGGCCGCCTCCGTCTGCGCCGGTCTCGACGACCACGCCGAGCTGTTGCAGCGGCTGACCGGCCTGCCCGTGGACCCCTACTTCGCGGCGCCCAAGATGGCCTGGATCCGCCGTCACGCCACCGGCGCCGGGGTGGTCACCACCAGCGACGCCTGGCTCGTCCACCGGCTGACGGGCGCCTTCGTCACCGACGCGGCGACCGCCGGGCGTACCGGCCTGCTCGATCCGGACACGGTCGCCTGGTCGGAGACGGCCCTCGACCTGTACGGCCTGGGCGGCGAGCGGCTGCCCCGGGTGGTGGACTGCGACACCCTGGTCGGCACCACCACCGCCTTCGGGCCGCCGCTGCCGCTGACCGGCCTCCTGGTCGACCAGCAGGCCGCCCTGCTCGCGCAGAGCGCGACCGACCCGTCCGCCGCCAAGTGCACATACGGCACGGGCGCCTTCCTCCTCGCGCGGACCGGGCCGGAGCCCCGGCGCGGCACCTCGGGCCTGGTGAGCTGTGTCGCCTGGCGGCTCGGCGGGCGCGTCGAGCACTGTCTGGACGGCCAGGTGTACACGGTGGCCTCGGCCGTCCGCTGGCTCACCGACCTGGGCGTCCTCGCCGGCGCGGCGGAGATCGACGCGGTCGGCGGCGGCGTGCCGGACACCGGCGGGGTCACGTTCGTGCCCGCGCTCGCCGGCCTCGCCGCGCCGTGGTGGCGGGGGGACGTGCGCGGCTCGCTGACCGGGCTCGGCCTGGACACCTCCCCCGGCCATCTGGTGCGCGCGCTGTGCGAGGGCATCGCCGCCCAGGTGGTGGAGCTCGCCGCGGCGGTCGCCTCGGACCGGGGTGCACCGCTGACGTCGCTGCGCGCGGACGGGGGCCTGACCCGGTCGGCGCTGCTCATGCAGACCCAGGCCGACCTGCTGCAACTCCCCGTCGAGGTGGCGTCGTCGCCCGACGCCACGGCCCTCGGGGTGGGCGCGGTGGCCCGTCTCGGCCTCCACCCGGGGCTCGCGCTCCGCGAGGCCGTGCCGGAGTGGAAGCCCTCAGTGGTGTACGAGCCCCGGATCCCGGGCGACGAGGCCGCCGCCCGCCTGGCCGCCTTCCGGGCGGAGGTGTCGGCGCTGGTCGACCGCGGCGGCGATGGCGCGAGGGGTGCCGGCGCGGGAGGTGCCGACGCGACGGGCGACGGCGCGGGGAGTGCCGGGTGAGCGTCACCCGTACGGGCCCGCTGCCGACGGGCCGGGAGGCCGAGTACGACGTCGTGGTCGTCGGCGCGGGCGTCGTCGGCTGCGCCATCGCGCGCACCCTCGCCCGACACCCGCTGCGGGTCGCGCTCGTGGAGGCCTCGAACGACGTCGGGGACGGCACGTCGAAGGCCAACACCGCCATCCTGCACACCGGTTTCGACGCCGCACCGGGCACGCTCGAAGCCCGGCTCGTCCGCGAGGGTCACCGGCTGCTCGGCGCGTTCGCCGGGGAGGCGGGCATTCCCGTCGAGCCGCTCGGCGCGCTGCTCGTCGCCTGGGACGAACAGCAGCTGGCGGCGCTCCCCCGCCTCGCGGAGAAGGCGGCGCGCAACGGCCACCGCACCACCCGACTCCTCTCCGCCGACGAACTCCCGGCCCGTGAGCCCCACTTGGGGCCGGGTGCGCTCGGCGCGCTCGCGGTGCCGGGCGAGTCGGTGATCTGCCCGTGGACGACCACCCTCGCGTACGCGACGCAGGCCGTCCGGTCAGGTGTCGACCTCTACCTCGGCTGCCGGGTGGAGAAGGTCCGTACCGGCGCTCCGTGGCACCGGCTCGTCACCCGGCGGGGGGTGCTGCGGACCCGCCACCTGGTCAACGCCTGCGGGCTCCACGCGGACGCCTTCGACGCGCTCCTGGACCGCCACGACTTCACCGTCACCCCGCGCCGGGGCCAGCTGCTCGTCTTCGACAAGTTCGCCCGCGACCTGGTCCGGCACATCCTCCTCCCCGTTCCCGGACCGCTCGGCAAGGGCGTGCTCGTCTCCCCCACGGTGTACGGGAACGTCATGCTCGGCCCCACCGCCGAGGACCTCGACGACAAGTCCGCCACCGGCACGACGGCGGAAGGGCTCGCCGGTCTCCGCGAGCAGGGCGGCCGTATCGTTCCCGCGCTGCTCGACGAGGAGGTCACGGCGGTCTACGCGGGACTGCGGGCCGCCACCGGGCAGGAGGACTACCGGTGCGCGGCCCACCCCGCACTGCGGTACGTCACGGTCGGCGGGATCCGCTCCACCGGGCTCACCGCCTCCCTGGCGCTCGCCGAGCACGTACGGGGGCTCCTCGCCGACTGCGGCCTCGACCCCGGGCCCGAGCGTCCGCTCGCCCCGATCCGCATGCCGAATCTCGGCGAGGCCTTTCCCCGCCCGTACCGCGACGCCGAACTCATCGCGCGGGACCCGGAGTTCGGGATGGTCGTCTGCCACTGCGAACGTGTGACGCGCGGCGAGATCCGGGCCGCCTTCGCGTCGGCGATCCCCCCGGCGGGCCCGGACGGGCTGCGGCGCCGGACGCGCGCCCGGGGCGGGCGGTGCCAGGGGCATTTCTGCGGCGCGGAGGTACGGGCGCTGAGCGAGGAGTACGGGAAGGGGACGCGGTGAACCGGACGGTCGACGTCCTCGTCGTGGGCGCGGGACCCGCCGGGCTCGCCGCCGCGGCGCGCCTGGCGGCGGCGGGCGCGGGACGGGTCGAGGTGCTGGAGCGGGAACGCGTGGCCGGGGGCGTACCGCGGCACTGCGGGCACCCCGGGTTCGGCGCGGATCACCGGGGGCGGCCGCTGGACGGCCCCGCGTACGCGCGCCGCGCGGTCCGGGCGGCGCTCCGCGCCGGGGCCGTCGTCCGCACCGGGGTCTCCGCCACCGGCTGGGCCGGGCCGCTCGTCCTGGACGTCACGGCGCCGACGGGGCTCGAGCGGATCCGGGCGGGCGCCGTGGTCCTCGCGACGGGGGCACGCGAACGACCGCGCAGCGCCCGGCTCGTACCGGGCACCCGGCCGTCCGGGGTGCTGACGACGGGCGAACTCCAGCAGACGGTAAGGATGTTCGGACCCGGCGGCGCGTCCGTGCGCGGGCGGGTCGGGCGTCGGGCGGTGGTCGTCGGCGGTGAGCCGGTGGCCCGGCACGCGGTCCGGACGCTGCGCGGGGCGGGCGTGGAGGTGGCCGCGGTCGTCACCGAACTCCCGCGAGCGGCCCACGGCTTCGGGGCCGTACCCGTCCTCACGCGGACGGCGGTGACCGAGCTGCTGGGACGGGGGCGGCTGACCGGGATCGCGGTCCGGGGACGGGGAGGGCGGACGTCCGTACTGCGCTGCGACACCGTGGTGTTCACCGGGGACTGGATCCCCGACCACGAGCTGGCCCGGGCGCGGGGTCTCGTCATCGCGCCGGGTACCCGCGGGCCCGTCACGGACGGCGCGTACCGCACGGTCGAGCCGGGGGTCTTCGCCGTCGGCAACCTCCTGCGCGGGGTGGAGCCGGCGCAGGTGGCCGCCGCCGAGGGCCGCGCGGTCGCCGAGGCCGTCCTCGGTCTGCTCGCCGGGCGGCACCGGCCCGCCGAGGGAGTGCCGGTGGTGACGGCGGGGCCCGTGCGGTGGGCGGCACCCGGTCTCCTCGACGCGGCGGCCGTCCCCCTGCTCGTACGGCCGGACCGACATCTCGTACGCCCCCTGCTGACTGTCACCCAGGGGGGTGTACCGCTGCGGCGGGAGCAGCTGCGCGGGTCGCTCGCGCCGTGGCGTTCGGTGCGGCTGGGGCCGGAGTGGACGAGGGGCGTGGATCCCGCGGGCGGTCCGGTGGTGATCGGCGCGGAGGAGTGCCCGGCTGAGGTGCGTTCGGTCAGACTGGGCCGTATGTCGGCGAAACGCAGCGCGGGTCTTCTGGTCTTCCGTCATACGGCGGGCCAGGGCGTCGAGGTCCTCATCGGCCACATGGGCGGGCCCCTCTGGGCCTCCCGGGAGCAGGCGGCCTGGTCGATCCCCAAGGGCGAGTACGAGCCGGGCGAGGCTCCCGAGGTGGCGGCGCGGCGGGAGTTCCTGGAGGAACTGGGGCTGCCGGCCCCCGAGGGCGCGTGGATCGACCTCGGGGAGACCCGCCAGCGCGGCGGGAAGACCGTCACCGTCTGGGCGGTCGAGGGGGATCTCGACCCGGCGGCGGCGGTCCCCGGCACGTTCACCATGGAGTGGCCGCCCCGGTCCGGTGTCCGCCAGGAGTTCCCGGAGATCGACCGGGTCGGCTGGTTCACCCCGGAGACGGCCGCGCCGCTGCTGGTCGCCGGGCAGCGGGTGTTCCTGGAGCGCCTGGCGGAACACCTCGGGGCACCGGCCTGAACCCCAGGGACACTCCGCACCGGCAGTCACGAGGTGCCCGGACAGACCCTGCGCCACGGCCGTCGGAACCCGCTGCGAGCGTCGATGTCAGACCCGTGCGAGAGGGTGGTGACCGCAGAACTGTCGAGAGGGAGCCCGACATGACCACGATGACCGCCACCGAGCGCGCGGCGGCCCAGGCGTACCTGCGGCTGCTCGAATCCACGCAGGCCGTGCTGACCGACCCGCAGCTCGCCCCGTACGCCGGGGTGATGCTCACCCATCCGATGGCCGAGGCCGACGAGGCGCTCCGCGCGGCGGGCCTCTCGGGGAACGAGGACCGGCTGCTGCGTCTCGTCTCCTCGCTGCGGGCCTCCCCCGCGAGCTTGTGGGGGAGGACCGGGTAGCGGAATCGGCGGTCCGTCAGGGGGCCGGGCGGACCGGGAGCGCGCGGACGCTGTTGCCGACGAAGCCGGAGTGGCGGGTCAGCCCGGGTTCCGGGACGGCCAGGTCCAGGTCGGGGAAGCGGGTGAAGAGCGCTTCCAGGGCGATCGCGGCCTCCATGCGGGCGAGCGGGGCGCCCAGGCAGTAGTGGGAGCCGTGACCGAGGGAGAGGTGCTTCGCCGCCGTGGCGCGGGTGATGTCGAAGCGGTCGGCGTCCGGGCCGTGCGCCTTCGCGTCGCGGCCCGCCGCCGAGTAGCCGGCGAGGACGGGGGTGCCCTGGGGGATGAGGGTGCCGTCGACCGTCAGGTCGCGGGTGGGGTAGCGGAACGGGAAGTAGCTGACCGGGCTGTCCCAGCGCAGGGTCTCCTCCACCACGTCCGCCCACGCGGCCCGGCCTTCGAGGACGAGGGCGAGCTGCTCGCGGTGGCCGCAGAGCGCGCGTACGGCGTTGGTGACGAGGTTCAGCGTGGTCTCGTGGCCCGCGATGATCAGCAGGAGCAGGGTGCCGATCAGCTCTGGCCGGCTCAGCTGGTCGCCGCCCTCGTCCCGGGCCGCGATGAGCGCGCTGGTGAGGTCGTCGCCGGGGGTACGGGCCTTGTCGTCGGCGATGGAGTCGAGGAGCTCGACGAGTTCGCGGTTGGCGGCGACGGCCCGCGCGGGCTCGGTGTCGGTGGCGACGACGAGGCTGGACAGGTGGTGCAGCCGGTCCTGGTGGGCGGGGTCGACGCCGAGGAGTTCGCAGATGACCCCGAGGGGCAGCGGGAGCGCGTAGTGGCGTCGTAGGTCGGCGACGCCTCCGCCGGTCCGGGCCGCCTCGGCGAGTCCGTCGAGGAGCCCCGCCGTGACGGCCTCGACGCGCGGGCGGAGTTCTTCGACCCGGCGCACGGTGAAGGCGCTGCTGACCAGACCGCGCAGCCTGCGGTGGTCGGCGCCGTCCGCCGTGGTCATGCCGGGCACGGTGGCGAAGGTGCGCAGCGGCCAGCCGTCGGGTATCCGGCCCTCGGTGAGGGCGGTGAAGTGCCGGGCGCCTTTGGCGACGTCGGGGTGGGAGAGGAAGTCGCGGAGGGCGTCGTGGCCGAGGACCGCCATGCCCTCGATGTCGCCGGGCAGGACCACGGGGGTCACGGCGCCCTCGGCGAGGAGCCGGGCGTTGGCCGCGTGCGGGCAGCCGCCGGCCGGGTCCATGCGGTGCGGCGGCCGGCCGGGGGCGGCGCTGTGCGGGGTGTTCACGGAGGGCACTCCTGACGACGAAGGCGGGCCGGTGCGGCGCGCGGGCGGTCGGATCCTGGGGAACGACGTACAGAGGAACCTGCCCCGCAACAGGCAGGATTACGGGGCTCCTTGACCTCAAGCGCGATTGAGCTTCTATCGTCGTCTCCAGTTGATCATTTGACGGCGGGAGAACATGCTCATGATCCTCGTGACCGGAGCCACCGGAAACATAGGCAGTGCCCTGTTGAAGGAGCTGGCGGCATGCGGCGCGGGGCCGCTGAGGGGGCTCAGCCGGACTGCCGCGCAGGCCGCCTTCCCCGAGGGGGTCGAGGCCGTGGAGGGCGATTTCGCGGAGCCGGCGTCGTTGAAGCGCGCGCTGGACGGGGTGCGCGCGCTGTTCCTCGTGTCGCGCGTGGGTTCGGACGCCGACATCCTCGAAGCCGCCCGGCAGGCGGGTGTGGAGCACGTGGTGCTGGTGTCGTCGATCACCGTCCAGACCCATCCGCACCTCGGGCCCGCCGCCGAGAACGCGGCGGTCGAGCGCCTGCTCCACGACAGCGGCATGGCCTGGACGATCCTGCGACCGACGCAGTTCGCGTCGAACGCCCGGATGTGGGCGGAGTCCGTCCAGCGCCACGAAACCGTCCGCGCGCCCTACGCGGACACCGCGCTGCCCACGATCCACCCCGCGGACATCGCGGCGGTGGCACGGGTGGCGCTGACCGAGCCGGGTCACCGGGGGCGCACGTACGCCCTGACCGGTCCGGAGCCGGTGTCTGCCCGACAGCAGGTCGAGGCCATCGCGACAGCGCTCGGCCGCGCGGTCCCCTTCACCGAGATCAGCCGCCAGGAGGCCCACGCGCACATGGCCTCGATCTTCGGGGCCGAGGCCGCCGACGCGGTGCTCGACGTGACGGGCGGCGACGTCAACGACGAGCTTCTGATGGTGCGTGACACGGTGTCGCAGATCACCGGGAAGCCGGCCCGGCCGTTCCGGCAGTGGGCTGCGGAGAACGCCACCGCGTTCCGCTGAATCACCGCGCCTGAGCCCGATCGGCTCAACGTTCCTCGGGCTATGCCGGGTTGTCCGATGCGTGGGTTTCGGCGGTGCGGTGGTCCGTCGCGCCCCCGCGGCCGAGGAGCTCGGCCAGGCCCCGGCGGGTCGCGGCCACGATCATCCGGTCCCCCGGGCCGAGCACCCGCTCCGGGGCGAGGCGCCGGTCCTGACCCCGGGCCGCGGCCCCGGTGCCGTACGGGGCGCCGTACGCGGGGGCGCTCCGGTCGGCGCTGAGCCCGGCCCGGATGTCGGTCTCGTCGTCCTCGTCGTCCTCGTCGTCCTCGTGGACGAGGGCGAGCGCGGCGGCGCGCTCGACTCCGGCGTCCGTCAGGGCCCGGGCGTCGGCTTCCGCGGCTTCGACGACCGGGCTCCCCGGGGCCCGCGCGGGAGCGGGCACCGACCGGGTGGCCGGGCCGGCGGGAGGCGCTCCGGCGGGCGGGCGCCGGCGCCGCCGTCCGGAACGGCGCTGTTCGGGTTCGGGTGTGAGGGCACGTCACCAGCAGGCCCTGTCGGACCGACAACAGCTGCGGGTGCCCGTGCGGCGCCGCCCTCCCCCGGGCGGGCGCACGCCGTGCCGCCGTACGCCGGAACCTCTACGCCGGTCGGCGCACTCCGTCCTGCGCGGTCCGTACCTCCTTCCTACGGTGGCTGAATGATCGTCACGTCAGCTGTCCGTCATGCTGCCGCCGGTACCGCGGCGCTGCTGTTCGTGCTGCCCGCTCCGGCGGCCACGGCCTCCCCCGCTCCTCCGTTCTTCCCCGCGTCCGGCTCCTCCGTGGACGAGCCGAGTCCGCCGGCACCGCGGTTCGTCGACCCGGCGCGGCTCGACCGGCGGGGCACGCAGGTGCAGCGACTGCCGGGGGCACCCTCCGTACCGGCGGTCTCCGCGCTGTCGTGGGTGGTGGCGGACGCGTCCTCGGGCGAGGTGCTCGCCGCGCGGAACGCCCACCGGAAGCTGCCGCCCGCCAGCACCCTCAAGGCGCTCTTCGCGCTCACCGCGCTCCCCCACAACGATCCCTCGGAGCAGCACACCGTTGCCGATTCCGAGCTGACCGGGATCGGGGCGGGCAGCAGTCTCGTCGGGGTCAAGGAGGGATACACCTACAAGGTGTCGGACCTGTGGAACGGGGTCTTCCTCAGCTCGGGGAACGACGCCGTGCACGTCCTGGCCGCGATGAACGGCGGCTGGGAGTCGATGGCCCGGAAGATGCAGGCGAAGGCCCGGTCCCTCGGGGCGCGGGACACCCACGTGGTCTCCCCCGACGGGTACGACGCGCCCGGGCAGGTGTCCTCCGCGTACGACCTCGCGGTCTTCGGACGGGCCGGGCTCCAGGATCCCGCCTTCACCAAGTACTGCTCCACGCCGTACGCGGACTTCCCCGCGGGTTCCTGGTCGTACGGCATCGCCAACACCAACCGGCTCCTCACGGGCGCGGACGGCGTGGCCCGCTACCCGGGGCTCCTCGGCATCAAGAACGGCTACACGACGAACGCGGGCAACACGCTGATCTCCGCCGCGCGGCGGGGCGGCCGGACGCTGGTCGTCTCGGTGATGAACCCGCAGGGCGGCGGCGGGCTCGCCGTCTACGAGGAGGCGCGCTCGCTGCTCGACTGGGGCTTCGAGGCAGCGGGGCGGGTGCAGCCGGTGGGCTCCCTGCTGCCGGGCCGGCCGAAGGCCGCGGCCGAGGCGGGCGGTCGGGCCATGGCGGCGGCGCGTGCCGCCGGCCGCGCGGACGAGACCGTCTCCGTCGCGGCCGGTGGAGCTCCGCGCGCCGGGGCCGAGGCGGTGGCGGCGCCGCACGAGGGCTACGCGCGCGAGGACGCGTCGTCGGGCCCGTCGGCCGGGCTGCCGCTGACGCTGGTGGGCTCGGCCTGCGCAGCGGCCCTCGCACTCTGGGGATGGCGGCGCCGGGCCGCCCACCGGGCCTGACGGAGGCACACCGGGGGCGGGGGGTCAGGACCGCCGGTCGTGCGGCGCCACTGGAGACATCGGACGGTCGTGTCGGCGACGGTCCGGTGGGCGCCGCACGATCCGGCCGCCACGCGGGTGCCCGCAGATCCGCCGGCACCCGCTAGGACCTGTCCGGCCGATCATGGGCTGTGGGAGGCTGAATTCACCTGCCCGTGCTGCGGTGAGGGTTGGGCCCGGGACAAGCTGCAAGAGGCTCTGTTCATGCTTCCACCGAGGGCCGCCGGCGAACTCCGGGTGCGGGTAGAGCGCCTGGACGCGATGCTCCTCGGACGAACGCATCACGAGCCCGCCTACCAGCAGGAATGGCGCCCATTGCCTTTCAAGGAGACAGTCCCTAGTCCCTTTTGCCTCGGCGTACGAGAGCGACGATCGCGCCGGGTGCCAGGACGATCGCCGCGACGAGCATCCCCAGGAAGGTGGGGGACTCGCCCTGGTAGGAGTCGCTGACCTCCACCTGCGAGGCGAAGAGGCCGGCAACCAGAACGAGGAGAACCGAGACACCCAGAACGATCATGCCCCACGCCCTGCGGGCCGGGGTGCTGCGCATCGGGATGAGCGAGATCGACAACCAGACCACCGCGACGACCAACAGCACGGTCAGTGAACCAGACATCGGCACTCCCAAATCATCGTCAAGCCACCTCACATGGCTTTGAAGAACCTAGGACGGATGCAGCACGCGCAATGTGTCATGCGTGCAGGGAACCTTGTTGCCTGTGCATTGTTGAATGCAGCCTCCGCGCCTCGACCTCGTTGCGTGGCATGACTGGCCTCTGTCATTCTGGCTTGGCTGACTGCGCGGGGGGGACTTATGAGGGTAGGAGCCGAGGCGTTACACCGCAGGGCCGACAACGGGTCCCGACCCGTACCTGTCCGGTGAGCCCCATCCTGGACACCACCTCTGTTCCACCGCGAGACCGGGAAGAGGTGGTCCGGTACGCCGTGTGGGAGTCCGTCGTACGGATCGACATCGAACACCATCTGCCGCCCGATGACCTCGCGGTGCACATCGGGCTGGATACCGTAGGGCCTATCGGGGTCTGCTCGGCGCGAGCGACTGCGCTCACTATTCAGCGGACTCCGCGGCTGGCGCGAGAGGACGTTGAGCCGGCCGTCTTCCTTGGCCTTCAGGTGACCGGGACCAGTGTGGTGGTGCAGAACGATCGCGAAGCCCTGCTGAAGCCAGGAGACTTCGCCCTCTACGACACGTCCGCCCCCTACACCCTGCTCTTCAACGAGGGGGTCGACCAGCACTTCCTCCGTTTTCCCCGCGCGGCACTCGCGCTGCCTGAGAGGTCGCTCCGGGATATCACCGCGGTAGCCCTCGCCTCCGACAACCCTCTTGCTCGTCTGGCCTCTGCCTACTTTCGCCAACTGGCCGTCAGCGAGGAGCTGCACCGGGGCCGGCCCGCCGAAGCGGTCGTGGAGCCTAGTATCGAACTCGTCCGGGCCGTCGTGGCAGCACAGGTCGGAAAGGCGGACCTGGCCCGGGGACCACTGGCGGAAACACTCGGCCTGCGCATCACGCAATACCTACGGGCACACCTCGCAGATCCCGATCTGTCGGCGGCGCGGATCGCCGCCGCGCACGGCATTTCGGTCCGTCATCTCTACACGGTGCTGGCCCGGTCGGGTATCAGCCTCGGAGACTGGATCCGCACGCACCGGCTGGCGGAATGCAAGCGGGAGCTGGCCGCCCCACAGGGTCGGCACAAGACCATCGCGGCGATAGGTCGAAGCTGGGGCTTTGCCGACGCGACCCACTTCAGCAAGGTGTTCAAACAGGCCTATGACATCTCGCCCCGGGCCTGGCGCGACCACAACCGCCCCCACCCCTCCGCCTGAAGGAAAGCGTCGTTCCGCCCGTCGCCGCACGAGAACGTCCTCATCGACAAGTTGCCCGGCAAGGAGCTCTTCCTCGAGTTCGACACTGGCTACACCGAGGCCCTGTTCGGCGTGGTCAATCTGCGGGACGTGACGATGTGGGCGCGCTTGTATGTCCGTCTTGATGCGCCCGACGAGCCGTCGTTCGACGACTACGTGCCCGATTCGCACGACTCGGAAGACGACTGAACCGCACCTGCACAGCGACGTCTACGGTCATGCCCCAGAGCAAGAGGCCCCCTGGTGAGACCGGGGGATCAGCGGGCTCTTACGGGCGTACCGACCGTTGTCGAGTCCTGCGCCAAGGACGCCTCGGTGACAGGGCTGGCGCCGATGGGCGGAACCGCGCCGTCGGGGAACGCGGCCATGACCTGGACCGACTCAAGATCCAGCACAGCGCGGAGAGAGCGCCGCGCAGTCTGGCCGTGGGCGGCGCTGGTGTCCTGGAGAGCGGCGGCGTGGGCTGCTCCGCCCGGGGTCGTCATGGTTCAGCCGCTTTTATGCTCGCAGGTGGCGGCGTTTCAGCTGCTGCGGGCGGTGATGTCGCCGTGGGCGGTGGTGGCATCGAGGGTCGCGGAGGCACCGCGGGCGGCGGTGTCTTCTAGAGCCCGGCCCCGCTCTGGGGCACTCGACCTCGGCCGGCCGCGTGGGCCGGTCGGCGGACTTGTCGATGCCGAGACTCCCCCACGGCGCGCACACATCGCACATCTCCATGTCCGGATACTCCTCGGCCGCCCCCATCGCACCGTCGACGTCCAGGAGCTCCCCGGCCCCGTACTTCGCCCTGAGGCCGCAGTTCCCCCGGTGAAGCATCGGATGCCCCTCGGGCGCCCGGGCCGCCGAGACCACTCACGCCTGCTCACGACGCGCGACCTCCCGGCGTCGCTTCTCCTCGGCGTCCTGGGCCTCCAGGTCGTGGATCTCCCGCTCGGCGACGCGGGAACCCCCACTGACGGCTGCAACACCCGCTCCGTAGTACTCCTGGCCGAAGCCGTCGAGGCCCCGGCGGTCGGGGCGAACTGCGCGTCATGGGTGAGATCACCGTCAGCGCGCAGGACATCGGCCACCTCCTGCACGACCCCAAGGGCGCGTACGGCCGCTCGAAGTCGGTGCCTTCCTTGTTCAGGGCGACACGGGTGGAGTAGTCGCCGGATACGAGCGGGGAGGTGTCCACGAAGCGACAACCCGCCCAGCCGAACGGCGGTCACGCAGCGCGAAGCGCATCCGAGCAGCCGCGCTCGTCGCGCTACCTGTAACTCACGGTGCAGGGGAGGCGCCAGGGGGTGATCCTTGGGGTAGTCGTGTGTTCGTTCACTGCCAGGAGGCTTGCCATGGCACTTACCACCGTCGTTTCGATGACTGTTAGCGACGATGCGCTCGACGAGGCTCGCAGGGCTCTGCGGAGCCTGGCCGGTAGCGCTATCGGTCCGGTGGAGAGCTCCGTTCCCCGGGCCGACGGCCCGGGGGCGAGAACCAAGATGGTGCTGTCGCTGGCTGGCGATGTCCGGGAGCAAGTTGACGAGCAGCTCGCCGCAGTGCCCGTCTTCGCGTACGAGGTCAAGGTCGTGCCGAAAGCCGATTGAGCGCATCAGTGTGCCGAAGCACGAGAGCTGTCACCCATGGGCTGGAGGTGACCGTGCTGATTGCTTTGAGTGGGGCACGCGTGTCGTCGCCCGTAAAGCGCGCTATCTGGCGCCATCGGCGATTTCGCAGGCTGGTTGTCACCAACGGGCGCCCTGATTCGGGGCCCTCCGTTGGGGCGCTGGCCGATCGTGACTACTGGCTGAACTCGTCGAACGCGGCACGAAGGACGTCGGCCAGCGCGTCGGCTTCGCGTCCGTCGATACAAACCGCGCACAGGAAGGCGGCCCAGGCCCGGCTTGCCGCCCTACGCGCGGCCAGGCCCGGCAGATTGTTCACCGTGGACGGCGAGCACTTCACCCGCGCAGGCAAGGTCCAGTCGCCGTGGGCATGGCGCACGGACGGCACCCGCGAGCACCTCGGTCAGGCTGAGCACCGGGCCTTCTGGGCCTGGGCAGCGGTGGAGTCCTCCAACACACCGGTGCCCGAATCGAGGAGATGCTGGAGACCACCCACCACAGCCTGATCCAGAACCGGCTGCCCTCCACAGGCGAAGTCGTCCCCCTGCTTCAGATCGCCCCTTCAAAGACCGACCAGGAGCGCGTCCTGCTCGTCAGCCCCGAACTCGCCGACGTCCTGTCCGCGATCGTCCAACGCGTGCGAGACCCGCACCGGCGCAGTTCCCCTCATCGCCGCATAGGACTACGAAGAACGCGTATGGAACCAGCCCATGCCCCTGCTGTTCCAGTGGAACCGAAGCGGCGAGCCGAGCAGAATGACCAGCGAACTCATCCGCCGCGGCCTGCGCGAGGTCCTCACCACCACGGGCCTGACCGACACTTCTGGAAAGCCTCTGGAGTTCGCTCCCCACGACTTCCGCCGCATCTTCATCACCGACGCAATCCGCAGCGGACTGCCCCCACACATTGCCCAGGTCATCGCCGGCCACGCCAGCATCAACACCGCCATGGGCTACCACGCCATCTACCCCGCCGAAGCGATCGAGGCCCACCGGGCCTTCATCAGCCGCCGGCGTGCCCAGCGTCCCGGCGAGGAGTACCGCACGCCCACCGACGCCGAGTGGGACGACTTCCTCGGCCACTTCGAACGCCGCAAACTCTCCGTGGGCACCTGCGCCCGCGCCTTCGGCACACCCTGCATCCACGAGCACGCCTGCATCCGGTGCTCGATGCTCCGCCCTGATCCAGCCCAGCGGCAGCGTCTTGTCGCTTCGGGTCAGCCTGGCTGGCGCCGAGGACGAGATCGCTCAAGTGGACCGGCAAACTCCCAGCGGCACGACGGTCAACCACGGCATGCCACGCATGCCCCCCAGCTCAGCCCATCCGGGAGGATGACGGCACAGCGGTGCTGTGACAATCAGCGGATGACGAGCAATGAGATCCGTTTCGACTGCCAGCAGCGTGGCGGCGTCGGCCCGCTCGTGGTGCTCCCTCACATCGACGGAGCACCACTCACCGAGCTGATAGACAACTTCGAGATCGCCGCCGAGATGCAGCCCGCAGGCGAAGCCTATGGTGGTCTGATACCGGAGTTCTACCGGTTCGGCCACATGCAGGACCATTTCTCCGGACGCTCCACCAACGCGATGGGGCCGAAGACACCCGTTCTCGGTTGTGAATGCGGCGAATGGGGATGCTGGCCTCTCATGGCCCGCATCACGACAACAGCGGACCTCGTGATCTGGGATTCCTTCGAGCAACCCCATCGCAAGACCCGCGAGTACACGGCATTTGGACCGTTCCATTTTGAACGTGTCCCATACGATGCCGCCCTGCTCACGCTGAACGCCGCTATCGGCGCCGACGAAACGTGATCCGCGCCCGCCAGCGTTAGTTCAGAGAAGTGACCAGGCCAAACGACACCGCTCCGGACCACAGGGGACGGGGCATTCGCACTCCTCCAGGGCTCCCTGGACGTGCTCCCAGGCTTTGCAGGTGCGGTCCGTGATCGCACGCCCCGCGGTCTCAGCGGTGACACGGATTGGGCGCTCGTACGGCGCACCGCTGCGGTTGCCGTCATGCGGCGACTGCCGACGGATATGCCCTGCGCTGCCACGAGAAGGTGATCATTTGTCGCAGTGCTCAGCTGGCTCTCGCCGGGCCGCCCCCCTAGAGAGGATGTCGCTGCCGGAAGCCGAATCCGACTCGCTGTACTCGGCCGCGCGGAGCCCTCCCTCGTCGCGCTCCCACAGCCGCCCATCGCTGTCAAGGAACCGGATTGCCCGGATCGGCGCCTCGCCCTGCTCGATTCCGTAGCCCAGCAGAAAAGCTTCGATGGGGCCCGGGGCGATGGTCAGCTGGGTGCAGGGCGGCATGGTCCAAGAATCCAGCCCTAAGAAGAGCCATTCGTGCTCTGCCGGATCGATGTCTGCGTCTGGTGCGTAGAACAACATCTCGACATTGCTCACTGGATCCAGCGAGCGGTTCACGATGACGACCGTTTCGGAGAGCTCGCCTACGGGCTCCGTCCAGTGGGCGACCCGTCCCGCCTGCTGCCGCCGGTCCTGATCGAGCTGCCGGCGCGTTGCATCCACGCTCGACGACGCCACCAGGGCGCTGAAGAACAGGCCGATCGCTGCCGCTGTGGCCGTCAGTGCTGTTGCCCAGGGCGCTAGGGCGTCACCAATGCGACGTGCCTGCCGAGGCGATCCCGGTGCTACGCCGACGCGTGGACGTCTTTGCGCGGAGTGCGGTCGGCGGGTTCTGACCCTCGGGGAGGTTGCTCGATGCACCACAACTACACCATCGGCTACAGGGCGCGGCCCGGCCACTGGGCGCCCGTCCACGCGAGGCAGAGAAGCGACCGCAAGAGGAGCTCAGCAGTCAGACTGAGGCGCCGACCGAGGAGGAACCGAGCGTGCCGCAGCGCGGCTGATCGCACCCGCCAGCTCTATTCGGTGATGCGGACCCGGAGCTCGTACGGCGCGCCGCTTCTGATCGCCCAGGCTTGCTCGGCGAGGTCGTCCTCGGTGAAGCCGAGGAGCGCTCGGTCGGCGGCCGTGCGGAGCAGCGGCACGATCTCGGCGGTCGGCCGGCCGCGGTGGGAGACGGCGAGCTCGGCGTAGGCCCGCTGGTACGGAGCTCCGTACGCGCCCTTGGGGTCGTGCAGGAGATGGTCGATGTCCTGCGCGCTGACGGTGATCTCACCCATGACCCGCTCCCTGGCGTCGCTGGCTGGGCGGCTCCCAGCCTTCCTGTACGACCACGCTATGAGCCGCCACTGACAACGACGGGCCGGACGGGCTACTCGACGGGCTTCACCGGGACGATCTCGACGTCGCTGACGCCGGCCTCGGCGACCTTCCGGGGCTTGTAGTACTCAGCGCTCGTTGCGTCGTAGCTGACGACCGACACCTGCCGCTCGTCCCGTCCCGCCTGAAGCAAGCACCGAGGTGATCTCGAAGATTCGCCGAGGTGGACGAGCTCGATTGCGGCGGGGACGTGAACGTGTCAGGGGTCGATGTCGGCTGGGCGGTCATGGAGTCCGGCGAGGACGGATGTTCCACCGGCCGTCCCCTCTCGGGTCTTCACGAAGACCTCTTGACGATGGCCCCGAGTGGGCGCGACGGTGCGGATCTGTGGCGTTAGGCCACCGCAGGCTGGGTGAAGACGCGAATGCGGATCCTCATCAACGGTGATGGCTTCGGCGGCGACAAGGCATACAGCTCACGGCGCAACCGCCGCTACCTGCGAAGACGCCAGATCGAGCGCACCATCCCCGAACCGAAGGACCAGCGGGCCAACCGCAAACGGCGCGGCAGTAAGGGCGGCCGGCCCACCGGCTTCGACAGCGAGATCTACAAGCGCCACAACGAGGTCGAGCGCACTATCAATCGGCTCAAGAACTCCCGGGCCGTCGCCGCCCGCTACGACAAGCGGGCCTACGTCTTCCACGGAACCGTCACCACCGCAGCAATCCGCCTATGGCTCCGCCGGTGATCTACGAGACATCCTGTGGTTCTAGAGTCTCCCCGTGGACGTCAACAGCTGGTTCGAGGTCGAGGACCCGGAGGAGTGCGGCGAGGAGCCCTGGGACTTCGGCGAGGCAGAACTCGCCTTCCTGGCAGTCCTGCGAGCCCGGGCCGCTGATTGGCGGGTGCCGTGGGCTCCCAGCCAGGTCGGCCGGCCCGAGGGCGAGTCGTCGCTCCTCGTCTATTTCAGCCTTCTCGATGAGGCGCGCCGACTGGTGCTCGGCGAGTGGGCCGTGCACTTTCACGGCACACACATGCAGGCCGGGAATGTCTGCGACCAGCTCTTCAACCTTCACGAGTCGCCCGAGCGCGGCTCCTTCCGGGCCTCCGGCACGGTTGAGGAGCTCGCGGAGCGGTGCGCCGGCTGGTTCGAGAGCCTGTTAAGGCGCCCTGTCGTCCGCGTCGAATGGCCGTTCAAGGACGGGAAGCATGCGACCCACTGGGAGTTCGCCGACACAGGCGAGGTCCTGGCGACGCGCGGCTCCATCCCCACCGACGGCTCATCCGCGGCCCACCGCGTCCCGGTCCGTCCCTGATCCGCCGGAGACTGCCTAGGGGGTGTCCTATCGGTCAGGCCGGATCAGGACACCCCCTAGGACGTACGGTCAGGCGCCCACGTACGCCGCGAGGTGTTCGCCGGTGAGGGTGGAGCGGTCGGCGACGAGCTTCGCGGGCGTGCCCTCGAAGACGATCGAGCCGCCGTCGTGGCCGGCGCCGGGGCCGAGGTCGATGATCCAGTCGGCGTGGGCCATGACCGCCTGGTGGTGCTCGACGACGATGACGGACTTGCCGGAGTCGACGAGCCGGTCGAGCAGGCCGAGGAGCTGTTCGACGTCGGCGAGGTGCAGGCCGGTGGTCGGCTCGTCGAGGACGTAGATCCCGCCCTTGTCGCCCATGTGCGTGGCCAGCTTGAGCCGTTGCCGCTCGCCGCCGGAGAGGGTCGTGAGCGGCTGCCCGAGGCTGAGGTAGCCGAGGCCGACGTCGGCGAGGCGTTCGAGGATCTTGTGCGCGGCCGGCGTGCGGGCCTCTCCGTCGCCGAAGAACTCCTCGGCCTCGGTCACCGACATCGCGAGCACCTCGCTGATGTCCTTGCCACCGAGGTGGTAATCCAGGACCGAGGCCTGGAACCGCTTGCCCTCGCACTCCTCGCAGGTGCTCGCGACCCCGGCCATCATCCCCAGGTCGGTGTAGATGACGCCCGCGCCGTTGCAGGTCGGGCAGGCGCCCTCGGAGTTGGCGCTGAACAGCGCCGGCTTGACGCCGTTGGCCTTGGCGAAGGCCTTGCGGATCGGTTCGAGCAGCCCGGTGTACGTCGCCGGGTTGCTCCGGCGCGAGCCGCGGATGGCGCCCTGGTCGACGGAGACGACGTCCTCGCCGGGCGGGATCGAACCGTGTACGAGCGAGCTCTTGCCGGAGCCGGCGACTCCGGTGACGACGGCGAGCACGCCGAGCGGGATGTCGACGTCGACGTCGCGGAGGTTGTGCGTCGACGCGCCGCGGATCTCCAGTGTGCCGGTGGGCGTCCGTACCGCGTCCTTGACGGAGGACCGGTCGTCGAAGTGCCGGCCGGTGATGGTGTCGCCCGCCCGCAGCCCCTCGACGGTGCCCTCGAAGCAGACGGTCCCACCTCCCGTACCGGCGCCGGGGCCGAGGTCGACGACGTGGTCGGCGATCGCGATCGTCTCCGGCTTGTGCTCCACGACGAGCACCGTGTTGCCCTTGTCGCGCAGGCGGAGCAGCAGGTCGTTCATCCGCTGGATGTCATGGGGGTGCAGGCCGATGGTCGGCTCGTCGAAGACGTACGTGACGTCGGTGAGCGAGGAGCCGAGGTGCCGGATCATCTTGACGCGCTGTGCCTCGCCGCCCGAGAGCGTGCCCGCGGGCCGGTCGAGCGAGAGGTAGCCGAGGCCGATCTCCACGAACGAGTCGAGGGTGTCCCGGAGGGCGGTGAGCAGCGGCGCCACCGAAGGCTCGGCGAGCCCGCGGACCCACTCGGCCAGGTCGCTGATCTGCATGGCGCAGGCGTCGGCGATGCTGACCTTCTTGATCTTCGACGCCCGGGCCCCTTCGCTGAGCCGGGTGCCGTCGCACTCGGGGCACGTGGTGAAGGTGACCGCCCGGTCGACGAACGCCCGGATGTGCGGCTGCATGCCTTCCTTGTCCTTGGCCAGGAAGGACTTCTGGATCCGCGGGATCAACCCCTCGTAGGTCATGTTGATGCCCGCGATCTTCATGCGGGTCGGCTCGTGGTGGAGGAAGGCCTGCAGTTCCTTCTTCGTGTACTTGCGGATCGGCTTGGCCGGGTCGACGAGGCCCGACTCGCCGTAGAGCCGGTAGTTCCAGCCGCCCGGGGTGTAGCCGGGGATGGTGAGCGCTCCCTCGTCGAGCGACTTGGAGTCGTCGTAGAGCTGGGTGAGGTCGATGTCGGAGACGGAGCCCCGGCCCTCGCAGCGCGTACACATGCCGCCGGTGCGCTCGAAGGTCGCCCGCACGGCCGTCTTGTTCCCGCGCTCGACGGTGATCGCGCCGCTCGCCCGGACCGAGGGGACGTTGAAGGCGTAGGCGCTGGGCGGGCCGATGTGGGGCTTCCCGAGGCGGCTGAAGAGGATGCGGAGCATCGCGTTGGCGTCGGTGGCGGTGCCGACGGTGGAGCGGGGGTCGGCTCCCATCCGCTGCTGGTCGACGATGATCGCGGTCGTCAGCCCTTCGAGGACGTCGACCTCCGGCCGTGCCAGGGTCGGCATGAAGCCCTGGACGAAGGCGCTGTACGTCTCGTTGATCAGCCGCTGGGACTCCGCGGCGATCGTGTCGAAGACGAGGGAGCTCTTGCCCGAGCCGGAGACGCCCGTGAAGACCGTGAGCCGGCGCTTCGGGATCTCGATGCTGATGTCCTTGAGGTTGTTCTCGCGCGCGCCGAGCACGCGGATCGTGTCGTGCTGGTCGGCGGCGTGCGGCGCGACCGCCTTCTTACCCGTCCTCGGGGCCTGGCTCATCGTTTCTCCTCCGTCGGACGGCCGAGTCATGATCATCGCGATCATCGCATCACGCCGGCTCCGGCGCCGGGAAATGGCAATGTCCACGACGGCCACGCTAGCCGGGCCGCGATGGCCACGCTTCTCGATTCCTGACCGGACTCCGGTCAGCTCCCCGTCAGCCCTTCCAGGGCCTGCCGGGGTGCGGGCCGCCCCTCGGCGACGTACCGCTCGGCCGCGCGGACCGCCTCGTGCGCGGTCCGCTCTCCCATCAGGACGCAGAGGGTGTACGCCGTGTCCTCGAAGCGCCGGCGGACCGACAGGTCGCACGGCCTGGCGAGCACGGACCGCTCCTGGGTGCGGTAGTGCCGGAGCAGCCGGTCGACCGTGTTCGCGTCGGGCAGCAGCATCGCGTCCTCCTGTCTCCTGGCTCCCGAGTCGCTCCATCCTCCCGGTCGTCGACCACGCCCGCGACCCGCGCGGGCACGCTGCGTGACGGGTCGGCTGCCGGAGTGCGCTTCCGCCGCCCATGGCGGAGGGTCGGAGACATGAACCCGAGCGCGCAACGGCGGGTGGTCGTCACCGGCGCCACCGGCAACGTCGGCACGAGCCTGGTGCGGGCGCTGGCCCGCGAACCGCGGGTCGGTTCCGTCCTGGGCCTGGCCCGGCGCAGGCCTCGCCTGGAGCTGCCCGGCGTGGAGTGGGCCGAGATCGACCTCTCCCGGGAGGGGGACGAGCCCCGGCTCGCGCAGTACGTGGCGGACGCGGACGCGGTCGTGCACCTGGCCTGGCGGTTCGGGCCGACGCACGACCCCGTGGAGACCTGGCGCACCAACGTCCTGGGCGCGGTGCGCGTCTTCGACGCGGTCGCGGCGGCGCGGGTGCCGGTCCTCGTGCACGCCTCCTCGGTGGGGGCGTACTCCCCCGGCCCGAAGGGCGGCGCCCCGGTGTCCGAGGCCTGGCCGACGCACGGCTGGCCCGGCGCCGCGTACACCCGGGAGAAGGCGTACCTGGAACGGGTCCTCGACACCTACGAGCGCGACCATCCGCTGACCCGGGTGGTCCGGATGCGCCCGGCCTTCCTCTTCAAGGAGGAGTCG
This sequence comes from Streptomyces sp. NPDC058650, assembly GCF_042717315.1. Taxonomy (NCBI): domain Bacteria; kingdom Bacillati; phylum Actinomycetota; class Actinomycetes; order Kitasatosporales; family Streptomycetaceae; genus Streptomyces; species Streptomyces sp. NPDC058650. The sequence goes on along the minus strand of NZ_JBHXRL010000026.1, from coordinate 75,867 downwards.
GCGAGCGGGCAGCGGCGGATCTTCGCGGGGCGGTTCTTCCCCGCTCAGCTGATGCGGCCGGAACTGCTGCCGCTGCTGCCGGAGTTCGACGGGCTCCGTTTCCAGGTCCTGCACACCGAGGATGCCGCGGACGCCTACCGGAGGGCGCTCCTCCGGGACGTCCGCGGCGCGTTCAACCTCGCCGCCGAACCGGTGCTCGATGCCGAAACGCTCGGCCGGCTGCTGCACGCCCGGCCGGTGAGGGTCCCGGCCGGAGCGGTACGCGGAGCACTGTCGGCGGCCTGGCGCCTGCGGCTCGCCCCGGCCTCCCCCGGGCTCTTCGACGCGCTGCTGCAGATGCCCCTGCTCGCCACCGAGCGGGCCCGGCGGGAGCTGGGGTGGGAACCGTCGGCGAGCTCGCTGGAGGCCGTGGAGGCCTTCCTGCGCGGGGTCCGCGCGGGAGCGGGCGACGACACGGCTCCGCTGGCGGGCCACCGCATCGGCTGAGCGTGCTCGGGGGTCCCGACGACGGCTGTTCCGGCGGCGGCAGGGGGCGGGTGGCGGCAGGTGGGTGGCGATGGGCGGTGGGCAGTGGGCGGGTGGCGGCAGGTGGTTGGCAGTGAGCCGTAGGCAGTGAGCGGGTGGCGGTGGGCGAGTGGCAGTGAGCCGTAGGCAGTGAGCGGCAGACGGTTGGCGGCGGGCGTTGGCGGCATGCGGCTGGGCTGGCGGCAGCGGCTGGCTTGGCGGCGCGCGGCCCGCGGGCGTCTCCGCCGTCAGCTCGTGGCGCCGGACCAGTCGACGAGTCGTATCCCGGCGCCCGCGGCCTCGTGGCCGCGACAGTGGGCGCGGTGCCGGCGCAGCACGGCGTCGATGTCGAGGTGGCGGGCGAACTCCGGGCGCGCCGCGAGGCGTTGGGCGTACGCCCAGAGAGCGGGGTGTCCGGCGACCGTGTCCATCGCGGCGGCGTCCAGGTGCCAGCGGTGGACGGTGTCGAGCCGGACGAGGGTGACCCAGACCTGCACGTCGGCGGCGGTCGGGTGGTCGCCGAGGACGTACGGGCGGCCGGTGAGGCGCCGCTCCAGGGAGCCGAGGGCCGCGAAGAGGACGCCGAGCGGGTCCCGGTGGGCGGCGTCGCCGTCGAGGCCGAGTTCGCCGGCGCGCTGGGCGGCCCGGTTGATGCTCCGCTCGCACAGGTCGGCGATGGCCTCGATCTCGCCCCGGTGCTCCTCGGGCAGCAGGTCGGGGCCGTCGCCGCGGAAGCGCAGGGCGAGGTCCCGCAGGATGTCGGGGACGTGCGTGCTGACGATCCGCCCGGTCCACCCGTCGCTCAGGACGGGCGCGGCGGCCGGCCCCGCGTACAGATGGGCGCTCGCCTCGTACAGCGGACGCAGGGCGGCGTACCCGCCGTCGGGCATGTCGGGCGTCCCGGGGAGCACGGTCAGGGGGAGCGTGTCGTCGAGGCCGAGCAGGCCGTGGGTGAGGGCGATGCTCAGACAGCCGGGGCCCGACGGGGCCAGATGGAGGCGGTAGCGGTGCGGTACGGCGTAGTGGCCGCTGCGCACGTCGCGGCCGATCCGGCCGCGGAAGGCGGGCACGGCGGAGGTGGGCAGCAGCGAGGACGGGACGACGGACATGCTTCTCCCTGGAGGGTGCTCGGTGCCGGGTCCGGGGCGGTGCGCGGCGACGACGGTCGCGGTGACACGACGGCGTCGGGCTGCCGCGCAGGCCCGGAGGCGGCAGAGGAACGGGAAGGAGGAGGCGGACGGACCGCGGCGCAGCGCTCGTCCGGTCCCGGATCCCGCCCGGCCCGGACCGCGGTGGGCCCGAGCATCGGATGGCGCGGGCCGGAGCGGCCCGGGCGGGGCGGACGGGCTCAGCGGACGCGGTGGACGCCCCGGCGGGGACGGCGACTCGCGGCGCTGCAGACCCGCAGCAGATCGATGTGACGGCGGGATGTGAGGGGTACGGAGCGCGGGAGGAGCACGGCGTGCGCGGTGTCCCGCCGACCGGTGCGCCCCATGATTCCCTACCCGTTCACTCGGTTTTCCCTTTCACGAGTCTCCGACCGGGCACCCGCGCCGTCAAGGGTGCGGGACGCGCCGCCTCCGGGGCGCACGAATCCGGCCGGGCTCGTACGGGATAATGCCCGCATGCGCATTTCAGCCAGGGCCGACTACGCGGTGCGGGCCGCCCTCCAGCTCGCCGCCGCCCAGGACACGGGGCCGCTGAAGGCCGAGGCGATCGCCGAAGTCCAGGGGATCTCGCACAAGTTCCTGGAGGGCATCCTCGGCGACATGCGCAAGGGCGGGCTCGTCCAGAGCCAGCGCGGCGGCAACGGCGGGTACTGGCTGGCCGGACCGGCCGAGTCGATCTCGGTCGCGGACGTCATCCGCTGCGTGGAGGGCCCGCTGGTCTCCGTACGCGGCGAGCGGCCCCCGGACCTGGCCTACACGGGACCCGCCGAGTCGCTGCTCCCGCTCTGGATCGCGCTCCGCGCCAGCGTGCGCGAGGTGCTCGGGGTCTCGCTCGCGGAGGTGGCGGCGGCCGAGCTGCCGGCGGGGATCACCGCGCTCGCGGACGACCCGGAGGCCTGGACCAACCCCTGACCGGGTGCCCGAAAAGCGCCCACGCGGCCGGTTCTCGGCGAAGGCAACTCCGCGTGAGCTGCGCCGACGTGACGACATCTCATCGATCAAGACGCACTCGTCCAGTCCTTGGACGCCCCTTGGGGCCGGGCGACCACCTCTGCCACTATCCCTAGTATTCCAGTGGGGATATGGGGGATCGGGTGAGGTGACGTGAGTATGCCGAGGAAATCGGTCAGGAGAACCGCGATACGCACCGTCCCGGCACCGGCCGACCGGCCCGCGGACGACGAGATCTGGCCCCGCGTCACCCGCGAGCTCGCCGACGACCTCGCCGTCGACGCGCCCGCCCGCGACCGGGCGGGCAAAGCCCCCTTCGACGAGGTCGCCCGGCTCCAGGAGGCCGGCCTGCCCGCCCTCCTCACGGCGCCCGGAGCGAACCGGCGGGGCGCGGACTGGCGGGCCGCGTCCGCCGTCGTACGGGAGATCTCCGCCGCCGACAGCTCGGTCGGCGAACTCCTCGCCCACCATTACGTCCTGTCCTGGAGCAGCCGGTTCTTCGGACGGGCGGAGCACACGGAAGGCACGGAGTACGCGGAAGGCAGGGAAGCCACGGAAGGCACGGAACGCACCGAGGACGCCCCCGCCCGCGACCTCGACGTACGGACGGCCGAGGAGCACTGGCTGCTCGGCGGGGGCGTCGAGCCGCCGCGCACCGAGAAGGACCCCGGCCTCAGGCTCACGCCGGACGCGGGGGGCTGGATCCTCGACGGGCGCCGCGCGTTCGCCTCCGGTGTCGCCGTCGCCGACCGGCTCGTCGTCGGCGCCCGTCCCGGCGGGACGGGCGACTGGCTGATCGTCCTGGTGGACCCGGCGCATCCCGGCGTGTTCACCGATGCCGGCACGGACCGGATCGGGCAGCGGCTCTCCGGCGCGGGCACCGTCACCTTCGACCACGTCCCCGTCCCGGCCGACCAGGTCCTCGGTCTGCTCCCCCACGACGAACACGCCGTCACCCCCTTCGCCACCCTCGCCCCGCTCGCCCTGCGGCTGCTCCTCGCCCAGGTCGGGCTCGGCATCGCGGAGGGTGCGCTCGCCGAGGCCCGGGACATCAGCCGCGCCGGGCAGGCCGGACCGGCCCCGGCGCCCTCGGCCGACGGCAGGCCGTCCACCGCCGGCGCGGATCTCCTGGCGGCGGACGACGACCCCTACCTGCTCCTCGCCTACGGCGAGCTGGCCACGGCCGCGCACGCCGCATCGGCGGTGGTGGAGCGGGCGACGGACGCCCTGGCCCGCGGTCTCCTCACCGGACGGACGCTGAGCCCCGAGGAGCGCGCCGACATCGCCGTCCTGGTCTCCGCAGCCGAGACGATCACCGGCCGGGCCGCCGTCCGCATCACGACCCGCGTCCTCGAACTCGTCGACGGGGCCGAGGGCGCCGACACCCGGTCCGGAGGCCCGGGATTCGACCGCTTCTGGCGCAACGCCCGTGCGCTCACCGCCCACACGCAGCCGGCCCATCGGCTCCGCGACATCGGCGACCACTACCTCAACGGCACCCACGCGCGGCTGACCCTGCCGGCCTGACACCACGACAGCCGACGGCCAACGGCCAACGGCCGACAGAAGGGACGGACGGTCCGGCATGTCGGGACGTCCGTCCCTCTCTTCGGGCTGCCGATGGGCCCAAGCTGGAGGCAGGAGGGCCCCGCCGCCCGGCGGGCCCGTCACGCTACCGACGGAGGCAGTCCGATGAGTCGTGAGATCGTCGCAGGAGTGGACGGTTCCCCGGAGAGTCTCGCCGCGGCCGACTGGGCCGCCCGCGAGGCCCTCCACCGGGGGCTCCCGCTGCGGCTCGCCCACGCGTGGCGCTGGGAACCCCTCGACATCCCGCTGGTCCAGGACCGGGCGGGCCAGGAGCGGGCCGCCGACGAGGTCCTGCGCGAAGCCGAGACGACGGTCGCGCGGCGCCACCCGGACGTCACTCTCACGGCCGAGGTGCTCCGCGACACCCCGGTCGCGGCACTGCTCGGCACCGAGCCTCGGGCCGAGATGCTCGTCATCGGCTCACGCGGCCACGGCGCCGTCGCGGGCTTCCTGCTCGGCTCGTACGGGCAGCAGATCATCGCCGCCGCAGGCCGGCCCGTGGTGGCCGTCAGGTCCCGGGACGGCGAGCCCGCCGAGCCGCCGGTCGGTGACGTCCTCGTCGGCCAGCTCGGCAGTCCCGAGGACAGTGCCGCGGCGCTCGGCTTCGCCTTCGAGACGGCTGCCGCGCGCGGGGCTTCGGTGCGGGCCGTCCGCGCCTGGAGCCTGCCGCCCCTCTACGCGTACAGCCCGGCCTCGATGCGACTCGCCGACGAGGCCGGCGGTCTCGTCCCGTACGAGGAGAAGGCGCTGCGCGAGGCCTTGGCACCCTGGCGGGAACGGTTCCCCGAGGTGCCCGTGACGGAGCACGTCGAACTGGGCAGCGCGGGACAGGTGCTGCTCTCCGCCTCGGGGGCGGCCCAGCTCCTGGTGGTCGGCCGACGGGCCAGGCGCGGCGCCGTCGGCCCGCGCATCGGCTCCGTGGCCCACGCGGCGCTCCATCTCGCGCCGTGCCCGGTGGCGGTGGTCCCGCAGGACTGAAAGGCTCTGACGTGCGTTGACGCGTCGGGTTGACGAGGAGTGTCGGGGCGGCCGGGGCCGGAAAGTGATACCGCCGTCGCCCCGGTGGCTCTCCCCAGCGCCGGACCGTCCGGCGACCTCGGCGAGAGAGCGGAGCTCCATGCGGCACCACGACCACTCCGGTCACCCCGACAGCCCTGAACACGTCGAACACGTCGAACACGAAGCACCTGTCGTGCGGGACGGCGGGCGCCACCGGAAGGGCCACGGATCACGGCGGCGCGCTCTCCGGCGCCCGGGCTTCCGTACCGCCGTCACCGCCGCCGGGGCCGCGGCCGTCGTCCTCACGGTGGCCGCCGGGGTGTACGTGGCCTCCCCCGCCCCGGCCGCCGGGGCCGGGCCCGAGGCCGGTGCGGCCGGCGGGACGGTCTCGGAGTACGTCCAGCAGGTCGTCGACCTCGCCAACGCCGAACGGGAGAAGGCCGGCTGCGGCCCGCTCCGCGCGGAGAGCCATCTGCGGACCGCCGCCCAGGGGCATGCCGACGACATGGCCACGCGCGACTACTACGAGCACGACAGTCCGGAGGGCCGTGACGCGGGCGACCGGATGACCGTCGCCGGGTACACGTGGGCGACGTGGGGGGAGAACATCCATCGTGGGCCGAAGACCCCGGCCCGGGCGATGGAGGACTGGATGGACAGTCCCGGACACCGCGAGAACGTCCTCAACTGCTCCTTCAAGGACATCGGCGTCGGGGTGACCCTCACCGCCAACGGCCCGTGGTGGGTACAGAACTTCGGCGCCAAGGGCTGACCCCCGGCGGTCCGGGGTTCAGGAGGCCGGGGCCGCCAGCTTCTGCACCCAGATCGTGCCGCCGGGACCGGGCACCGACGCCACTCCGGTGTCCCGGTACCGGCAGTCCAGCATGTTCTCCTCGTGCATCGCCCCGTCGGTCCAGCCCTCGACGACGGCCGTCGGGTCCGCCGCCCCCTGGGCCAGGTTCTCGGCCCAGGCGCTCCAGTCGTATCCGGCCGCGGTGATCCGCGCGTCCGCGAAGTCGCCCTCCGGGCTGCTGTGCGCGTAGTAGCCGCGCGCGGCCATGTCGCGGGCGTATCCCCGGGCCGCCGCGACCAGGCGCGGGTCGGTCCGCAGCGGGGCGCAACCCGCTGCCGCCCGGAGCCTGTTGACCTTCTCCGTTACCCGCTCCTCGGCGGTCGGCGCGGGTGCGGGGGGCGTGGTGCGGCGGGGTGCCGGGGTGCGGGTCGTGGGGGCCGGGGCGGCGACGGTGGCCGCCTCGGTGGTGGGGGGCGCCGGGGTGGTCGGGGTGGTGGGTGCCGGGGTCGCGGCGCGGGGCCGGTCGGGCGTCACCCGTATCTCCTCCTGCCTCGGTACGAGCACGGCGAGCGCGCCGAGGACGGCGACGGTCACGGCTCCGGCGAGGCAGGCGCGCCGCATCGGCGTCCACCGGCCCACGGGCTCGGCGGCGAAGGATTCCGCGTCGGGCCGGGAGACGGCCGCCGCGGCCAGCGGGGGGACGAGGCCGATGCCGACGAGCAGGCCCTCGACGGGGGCGAGGCCGCGGCTCCCGGTCGTCTGCCCCGTACAGGCGGCGCAGTCGCGCAGGTGGCGGGCGATCCGCTTGCGCCAGAGGGGCGAGGGGCGGCCGTCCCAGGCGGTGAGGGAGTCGGTGAGTCCGTGGCACGACGGGTCGGCGTCGAGGGCGCGGACCACGGCCCGGCCGGTCTCCAGGCGTTCCTTCATCCGCTGGACGCGGACGGCGGCGTGCTGCGGGGAGACGCCGAGGCCCTCGGCGAGTTCGGCGCGGGTCAGTTCTCCGGCGGCCTCCAGCCACCACAGGGTGAGGAGTTCGCGGTCCTCGTCGTCGAGCCAGCGGGTGGCGCGGGCCACCTCGCGGCGCTGCCCGGAGAGGCGGAGGCGGAGGATGGTGAGTTCGGTGAAGTCGCCGGCCGGGTCGGCGAGGTCGGCCGCGCGGTCGAGGCCGGGCACGGGGGCCTGCCGGTTCTCGTGCCAGCGGCGCCGTATCCCGTTCATGGCGATGGCGACGATCCAGGAGCGGAAGCGGGCCGGATCACGGAGCCCGGCGAGGCCGTCGAGGGCGCGGACCATCGTCTCCTGGACGATGTCGTCGGCGTCGGCGTGGCCGTCGAGGGCGCGACCGACGACGTTGTGGACGAGGGGCAGGTACGCGCGTACCAGCTCGTCCCTGGCGTGCGCGTCACCGGCCCGGGCCGCCTCCACCAGTGCGGTGGTGCGGCGCTCGTCGCTGTGCATGGGTCTGCTCCCTCATCCGTGATCCGAGTCCCCCGTCGTTCGGAGACCCGTGGGAGCGGGAGGGATAACACTTCCTGTGGTGTTCGTCGCGACAGCGCAGGCCGTCGCGACTACGGTATCGCGCCGGGCAGCGACGGGACCGTGGCCCCGTTGCCTTCCCGGACGGCCTCCACGACCGCTTCGTGGAGATCTCGGCTCTCCTCCTCCGTCGCGCACGGAACAGGACTGCCCGACATGGTGAACCAGTCGGATGCGCCGCTGTACTGCACGGCCACGCGTGCCTCGCGCTCGGCCCAGGTCGTGTGCACGGTCAGATCGCCCGTGACGACACCGGCCTCGTCGGTCAGCACCCCACCTCGCCCGGTGTAGACACCGGCGGTCGTCCAAGATGCCCAGCTCATCCATCCAGGTTCACACCCGGACGGCGTATGCGCCACCGACGGGACCGCCCCGACCGGAATCCTTCCGGCCGGGGCGGTACGTGTCGTCCGCCGGGGCGGGCGCGAGCCGGATCAGGCGAGGGTCGCGAGGGCCTCGTTCAGCGTGGCCGACGGGCGCATCACGGCCGCGGCCTTGGCCGGGTCGGGCTGGTAGTAGCCGCCGATCTCGGCCGGGGAGCCCTGGACGGCGACGAGCTCGTCGACGATCTTCTGCTCGTTGGCGGCCAGCGTCTCGGCGAGCGGGGCGAAGGCCTTGGCCAGCTCCGCGTCCTCGGTCTGGGCGGCCAGCTCCTGGGCCCAGTAGAGGCCGAGGTAGAAGTGGCTGCCGCGGTTGTCGATGCCGCCGAGGCGACGGGTCGGCGACTTGTCCTCGTTGAGGAAGGTGCCGGTGGCGCGGTCGAGCGTGTCGGCGAGGACCTGGGCGCGGTCGTTGCCCGTGGTCGTCGCGAGGTGCTCGAAGCTGGCGGCCAGGGCGAAGAACTCGCCGAGGCTGTCCCAGCGGAGGTAGTTCTCCTTGACGAGCTGCTGGACGTGCTTCGGGGCGGAGCCGCCGGCGCCGGTCTCGAAGAGGCCGCCGCCCGCCATCAGCGGGACGACCGACAGCATCTTGGCGCTGGTGCCCAGCTCCAGGATCGGGAAGAGGTCGGTCAGGTAGTCGCGGAGGACGTTGCCGGTGACGGAGATGGTGTCCTCGCCGCGGCGGATGCGCTCCAGGGAGAACTTGGTGGCCTCGACCGGGGACAGGATCTTGATGTCCAGGCCCTCGGTGTCGTGCTCCGGCAGGTACTGCTCGACCTTGGCGATCAGCTGGGCGTCGTGGGCGCGCGCGGCGTCCAGCCAGAAGACGGCCGGGGAGCCGGTGGCGCGGGCGCGGGTGACGGCGAGCTTGACCCAGTCCTGGATGGGCAGGTCCTTGGTCTGGCAGGCGCGGAACAGGTCGCCCTCGGCGACCTCCTGCTCCAGGACGACGTTGCCCGCGGAGTCGACGAGGCGGACGGTGCCGGCCTCGGCGATCTCGAAGGTCTTGTCGTGGGAGCCGTACTCCTCGGCCTTCTGCGCCATGAGGCCGACGTTCGGGACGGAGCCCATGGTCGACGGGTCGAAGGCGCCGTGGGCGCGGCAGTCGTCGAGGACGACCTGGTAGACGCCGGAGTAGCTGTGGTCCGGGAGGACCGCGAGGGTGTCGGCCTCCTGGCCGTCCGGGCCCCACATGTGACCGGAGGTGCGGATCATGGCTGGCATCGAGGCGTCGACGATGACGTCGGACGGCACGTGCAGGTTGGTGATGCCCTTGTCGGAGTCGACCATCGCCAGGGCGGGGCCCGCGGCGAGCTCGGCCTCGAAGGAGGCCTTGATCTCCGCGCCCTGCGGGAGGGACTCCAGGCCCTTCAGGACGCCGCCGAGGCCGTCGTTCGGGGAGAGGCCGGCGGCGGCGAGCACCTCGCCGTACGCGGCGAAGGTCGCCGGGAAGAAGGCGCGGACGACGTGGCCGAAGACGATCGGGTCGGAGACCTTCATCATCGTGGCCTTGAGGTGCAGGGAGAAGAGCACGCCCTCGGCCTTGGCGCGGGCGACCTGCTCGCTCAGGAAGGTGCGCAGGGCGGCGGCGCGCATGACGGCGGCGTCGACGACCTCGCCGGCGATGACCTTCAGCGGCTCGCGGAGCTCGGAGACGGTGCCGTCGGCGGCGGTGAACTCGAAGCGGAGGGTGTCGTCCTGCGCGATGACGGCGGACTTCTCCGTGGAGGCGAAGTCGTCGTCGCTCATGGTGGCGACGTTCGTCTTCGACTCGGAGGTCCAGGCACCCATGCGGTGCGGGTGGGCCTTGGCGTAGTTCTTGACCGAGGCGGGGGCGCGGCGGTCGGAGTTGCCCTCGCGCAGGACCGGGTTGACGGCCGAGCCCTTGATCTTGTCGTAGCGGGCGCGGACGTCCTTGTCCTGGTCCGTCCGCGGGTCGTCCGGGTAGTCCGGGAGGGCGTAGCCCTGTGCCTGGAGCTCGGCGATGGCGGCCTTCAGCTGCGGGATGGACGCCGAGACGTTCGGCAGCTTGATGATGTTGGCGCCGGGGGTCTTGGCGAGCGCGCCGAGCTCCGCGAGGGCGTCGGCGATGCGCTGGCCCTCCTCCAGGTACTCCGGGAAGACGGCGATGATGCGGCCGGCGAGGGAGATGCCCCGCGTCTCGACCGTGACGCCGGCCTGCGAGGCATACGCCTGGACCACGGGCAGGAACGAGTACGTCGCCAGGGCAGGCGCCTCGTCAGTGTGGGTGTAGATGATGGTCGAGTCAGTCACCGGGTGCTCCGCTCCACGTCTGCGTATGCGAGATTGCTCGACATCAAGATATCTCGTGATCGCGGTCCTCCGTAAAGGGCCCCACGAGCTCGCCGTCGGACGGTGCCCCCGCGGCCTCCACGAAGGGCCCGCCGAGCCGGTACGGGGCGGGCGCCCCGTCCACGGCGACGCGGCGGAGCAGGGTGAGCAGGAGCAGTCCCGCGGCGGCGGTGACGCCCGCGGCGAGGGCCTGTCCGCAGCGGTGGGCGAGCCGGAGCTCGGCCGGGTCGTAGGGGGCGGTGGCGGGCAGGGAGAGCGTGTCGCCGAGGAGCCAGACGCCGGCGCCGAGCCCCACGGCGGCGAGGGCCGCGAGCGGGACGGTCGCGAGGAGGATGTGCGGGAGCGGGCCGCGGGGGGCGGGGCGGATCTTGCCCTTGCGGGCGAGGAGGCCGGCCAGGCCGCAGAAGACGGCGAGGACGACGAGGGTCGCGGCGATGAGGTCGCCGGGGCGGTGGTCGCCCGCCGCGATGGTGTACGCGCCGACGGCTCCGGCCCAGAGGGTGCCGGCGAGGACCGTGAGGCCGCGGAGCCGGTAGGGGACGACGAGGGCGAGACCGAAGGCGGTGCCGAGGGCGAGGGTGGTCTGGGCGCTGGGGAAGCCGCTCTGGAGGAGGGCGCCGCCGGCGTCGAGAAGGCGGGGGCGTGGCGCGTACCGCTGGAGGAGCCCGGTCAGCGCGAGGGAGGTGACGAGGGCGCCGGCGACGGCTCCGGTGAGCGCGTACCGCTTGCGGAGGAGGCCGGTGGCGAGCAGCAGGACGCAGCCGAGGACGAGGGAGAGCGTGGTGAGCCCGGCGAGCGAGGGGTGCTCGCGGAGGACCGTGGCGGCGGCGGTGTCGGCGCGCCGTCCGGTGAGGGCGGCGTCGCCCCAGCGGCGGCCGGTCGCGGTGAGCACGAGGCCCGCGTAGACGACGGTCAGGAGGAGGACGGTCCCGAGGCAGGCACGCCGGGTCCGGGTGCGGACCCTGGTGCTGAAGGAGCCGGCGGCCTCGCCGGCCACGGCGGCGTACCACCAGGTGTCACCGGTCTCCAGCGGCCTCGGGGTGCCGCCGGCGCGGAGCCAGTCGTAGGAAGCCATGCCCCGATTCGAACCCACGCGCGGCCCACCCGCCCGCTGGATGCACCCGAACGACACGCCGAAGGTCCTGGCGGGGTGGTGTACCGCCGCCCGGCCCCGGCAGGGAGCGGCGGGGGGGGGCTCATGCCACGGCGAGACGGTGGGCGGCCGCACGGTCGTGGCGGCGTGTGCCGTACAGCGTGAAGGCCGTGTTCACCAGTGCCACGTGGCTGAGTGCCTGCGGCGTGTTGCCGAGCTGGCGGCCGGCCACCGGGGCCCATTCCTCGGAGAGCAGCCCGACGTCGTTGCGGATGGCGAGGACCCGCTCGAAGACGGTCCGCGCCTCGGCGGGGCGGCCGGTGGCGGCGAGGGCGTCGGCGTACCAGAGCGTGCAGGCGACGAAGGCCCCCTCGGTGCCTCCGAGGTCGTCGAGCCGGTGGGTCCCGCCGTCCCGGACGTCGCCGTACCGGCGGAGGAATCCGTGCTCGTCGAGCCGTTCCATCGCCTTGACGGTGCCGAGGACCCGGGGGTCGTCGGCGGGGAGGAAGCCGAGCCGGGGGATCAGCAGGGCGGTGGCGTCGACCTGGCTGCCGCCGTAGTACTGCGTGAACGACCGCTGGTCCTCGCTCCAGCCCTGGGCGCAGATCTCGGCGTGGATCTCGTGGCGAAGGGCCTGCCAGCGGCGCACCGAGCCGCGCAGGCCGGCGACGCGGGCGAGGCGGACGGCGCGGTCGGCGGCGACCCAGGCCATGACCTTGGAGTGGACGAAGTGGCGGCGTGGACCGCGGACCTCCCAGATGCCCTCGTCGGGTTCCTGCCAGCGCGTACCGAGGTATTCCAGGAGCTCGGCGACGAGCGCCCAGGCCGGCGGGTCGAGGGCGAGCCCGGCCCGTACGGCCGAGTAGACGGTGTTGAGCACCTCGCCGTAGATGTCGAGCTGGAACTGGTCGACGGCCGCGTTACCGAACCTGACAGGACGTGAGTGCTCGTAGCCGGGCAGCCAGTCGGCGTACGTCTCGGGAAGCCGGCGCTGCCCCTCGACCCCGTACAGCGGCTGGAGGTCGGCGGGATCGCCCGCGACGGCCCGGAGCAGCCAGTCGTTCCAGGCCAGCGCCTCCCGGCGGAATCCGCCGCGCAGCAGACAGGACAGGGTGAAGGTGGAGTCGCGCAGCCAGCAGAAGCGGTAGTCCCAGTTGCGCTGCCCTCCGATGCTCTCGGGGAGGGAGGCGGTGGCGGCCGCGACGACACCGCCGGTGGGGGCGTAGGTGAGGGCCTTGAGGGTGAGGAGGGAGCGGAGGACGGCTTCCCTGGCCGGCCCCTCGTAACGGAGCGCGCCCGCCCAGTCGTTCCAGAAGTCGAGGGTACGCAGGAGGGTGGCGTCGATCTCGGCGGGCGAGGCGGTGGGGGGCACGGAGGCGTGCGAGGGGCGCCAGCCGAGGACGAACGCGACGCGGCTCCCGGCGGTCACGGTGAACTCGACGGTCGTACGGTCCGACGTGACGACGGGGTCGGCGCCGGGTCCGCAGGAGAGATAGGCGGCGTCGGGTCCCGCGATGCTGGCCACGGTGTGCCGGTCCACCGCACGGGTCCAGGGCACGATGCTGCCGTGGTGGAAGCGGAGTCTCAACTCGCCCCGCATGGCGACCCGGCCGGCGATCCCCTCGACGACGCGGACGATCCTCGGCACGCCCTCGCGGGAGGAGCCCGGGGAGCGCGGGGGCATGAAGTCGGTGACCCGGACGGTGCCGGTGAGGGACTCCCAGAACGTGTCGAGGACGAGCGTGTCGCCGCGGTAACTCCTGCGCGTGCAGCGGGTTTTCCCGACCGGGGCGAGGATCCACCGGCCGTGCCCGGGATCTCCGAGGAGGGCCGCGAAACAGGCGGGCGAGTCGAAGCGGGGCGCGCACCACCAGTCGACGGACCCGTCGGTCCCGATGAGCGCTGCCGTCTCCAGGTCCCCGACGAGGGCGTAGTCTTCAATTCGCCCTGCCATGACCGGATTGTATGCCGTTCGGAAATCTCGCGCAGAAACCGGGGCGGCGGGGAGGGTATTCCTTCGCGGCATTCCGCATATTCTTCCGGTTTTCTTGACGGCATCGCCTTCCCCGCAGGATTCTGAATTACGCGGGTTCGCCGCGCGGGAGGCCGTACCCATGAGTAGTGACGCGCATCCCCTCCGCCGGTCGACCGACCGGGTGCCCGGCTCCGGCACGCGCACCGTGAGCCTCGTCCTGACGGTCCGCCCCGACGGACGGGACCCGGGACACGCGCTCGACCTGCTGCTCGGCCAGGTTCCGGAGGACGTGCGGGACGTGGTCCTGATCGGCGGACCGACCGGCACGGGACCCGCGCGGGACGGTATGACCATCCGGACGCTCGGGGCCTGGGACTTCGCCCGGGGCGACATCCCGCACGCGGGACTGCGCGCGGCCACCGGGGATCTGATCGTGCTGATGGACGCCGACGGCAGCATGTCGCCCCACGAGATCCCGCACTACCTGCATTACCTGGAGAGCGGATTCGATTTCGTCAAAGGGTCCCGTTTCATCGCGGGCGGGGACGTCGCCGACTATCCCCTCGCGCGACGCCTCGGCCATCGCGCCCTGCTGCGGGTCGCACGCCGGCTCTACGGCCAGCAGCTCACCGATCTCTGGTACGGGTTCTGCGCGTTCCGGCGGGGCTTCGTCGACCTCCTCGACCTGCGCGAGGACGGTGTCGAGCTCGGCGCAGAGCTCGTGACGCACGCCCTGCACTACGGGCTGCGCGTCGCCGAAGTACCCAGTCGTGAACTGCCGCGCCGCCACGGCCCTCCGCACCCCCGCACGGTCCGCGACGGCGCCCGCATCCTCGGCACACTCCTCGACGAACGGCCGCACAACACCCTCTCGCGGTTCGCCCACGGCCGCTCCCGGCACGCCCAGGGAGACCCCGGCACTCCTCCGGCCGACCCCTCCGGTTGACGAATCGCACCCGGGAGGCTAAGGCTGGAAACAGCATCGTTTTCAGGCCAGAGCAGACCCTCGGTCGGGTCGGTTGCCGGAAGAGGCTCGTCGTGACCTCACTCCAGATCAACCGCGTGCCGGCGGCACCCGCTCCGCATCCCCTGCGGCGGGTGACCGACTGGCCCCTCACCGAGGCCCGACGCGGGCCCGTCCGCCGCGCCCCGCACAGCCCGACCGCTCCCCCGGCCCGCCGGGTCTCCGACCGCCTCCGCGCCGCCGCGCCGCCGCCCCTCAGCAGGACGTGCAGGCCCCGGGGCGCCGCCCGCCGCCGGCGCGCTCGTGCGGTCGGGACACACGCCCGGCGCCCCGCCGGTTCCGGCGGCCCAGCGGGTTCCGACGGCCCAGCGGGTTCCGGCGGCCCAGCGGGTTCCGGCGGCCCAGCGGGTTCCGGCGGCCCCTCCGGGCCGGAGGGTCCCTCCGGGATTGACGGTCCCTCCGGGATCGACGGCCCGTGTGCCCAGGCCGGCCACAGCGCCCGCCGCCGTAGTCGACGCGCCGCCCCCGCCCTGATCCCGCGCGCTCCTGAACCACTCCCCGTGGCCGCACGGATTCCCACGACCGTGCTCGCCGCCGCCGTCACCCTCTCCTCCCACGACACCCTCGACTCGTCGCGGTACCCCGGCACGCGCGCCCTGGGGTACCGCGACGGGATCCGCGTCGTGCGCGGCGACGCGGTGCCCGGCGGGCACGCGGCGGCCGAGAAGCCCGAGGGGCGCCTGCCATGACGACGTCCCGAGACGTTCTGCTGGTGGCGGTGTCCGGTCCCGACGCATCGGGCCGGTCCTCGCTGGTCCGCAGGCTCGCGACGCTGCTCGAGGAACGGGGGGTGCCGGTCGTCACCACGCACGGCCACGGCTGCTTCCTGTGCCGCAGGTTCCCGGTTCCACCGCGGGTGAGGGAAGAAGGGGAACCGGGTGAGCGGTGGGCACGGCGGGCAACGGATCCCGAGCGCCGGGGATCCCTGCCGCGCCGCGCCCACGCGTTCCTCGACGCCGCCGAGCTGGCGGTCCGGATCACGGCGGCCCGGCTGAAGGCGACCGCGCGGGCGCGCGGCAGGCAGGCCGTGGTCCTGACCGACCGGGGGCCCCTCGACGGTCTGGTGACGTTCGGCCCGCCCGCCTCGTCGGCGGTCGCGGGCGCCTTCCGCCGGCTGGCCGGCCGGTACGGTCTGACGCTCCTCGTGGAGACCGGGACCGACACGCTGCTCGGGCACGGCCGGCAGGTCCTCGCCGGCTCCCCCGCCGCCGCGCGGGCCCGCTACCAGTCCTGGTCCGTGCGGCTGCCGCGAGTGGTGTGCGTCGACGGTGAGCGGGCTCCGTCGCTCGTCGCCGCCGGCGCCCTGGAGGAGATCCTCGACGTGGTGCGGACACCTCCCAGGAACGGCGAGGAGGACGGCGGGGGCGCCGATGGCGTCGCCGACGCCCGGCAGCACGTGGTCGTGTCGGTCTACGACGACGCCGACAGCGCCGGCCACCGGCCCGGCGGGGCCGTGGTCGCCGGCAAGGTGGCCCGCAGGCTCGCGGAGGACTTCCGCGTGACGGTCGTGACGGCGGGCCGCCGCGCCGGAACCGAGTACAGCGACGGCATCCGGTACGTACGGCTGCCGGTGGGCCGCGCGGGTCCGCGCGCCGGGCGGCTGGTGTTCCTGGCACTGCTGCCGTTCGCGGCCCGCCGTATCCGGCACGACCTGTGGCTGGAGAGCTTCGCTCCCCCGTTCTCGACCGGCTTGCTGCCCCTGGCGACCCGCGCGCCCGTCGTCGGCATCGACCAGGGCCGCGGCGCCGAGGCGCTGTGGCGCCCCTACCGCGTGCCGTTGTTCCTGGCCGAGCGGCTCGGGTTGCGCCGCTACCGGTACCTCGTGGCGATGACCGCGGCGGACGCCTCGGCGATCCGGCGGCTCAGTCCCCGCGCCGACGTCCAGGTCATCGCCAACGGCGTGGAGCCGCGCCTCTACGACCAATCCCGCCTCGGCAGGGGGCAGTTCATCCTCTTCCTGGGGCGGATCGACACCTGGCGCAAGGGGCTCGACCTGCTCCTCGACGCCTACGACCGGGCCGGGTCGCCGCTGGATCTGCTGCTCGCGGGCAGTGGCACGCCGGCCGAGGAACGCCGGCTCGCGGCGCTCGTCGCCGCCCGCACCAGGGGGCCCGAGCCCCGGATCCACTGGCTGGGCTGCGCCGACGAGGAGCGCAAGCGGCAACTGCTGCGCGACAGCGCCTTCCTCGTGATGCCCTCCCGCCACGAGACGTTCGGTCTCGTGGCCCTCGAAGGCATGGCGTACGGCAAGCCCGTCCTCCACTTCGACCTGCCCGCCCTGCGCTGGATGCGCGACGGCGGCGACGTGGCCGTCCCGCCGTTCGACGTGGCGGCCTTCGGCGACCGGATGGGCGAGCTGGCCCGCGACGCGGCGCTCCGCCGCGGCCTGGGCCGGCGCTCCGCGCTCGCCGCCCAGCACTACACGTGGGACGAGATGACGGGCCGCTATCTGGCCCTGGCCCACCGGCTCCTGGACGCGCCCGCCCCCGCACGGCGGCCGAGGAAGAGGGGGACGTCATGGCAGTCGCCCCGCTGACCCGCTTCGTCCTGACCGTCATCGGATCGGGCGCTCCCGTGCCGGTGCCCTCTCCCCACGTGGGCGCCGACGCCGGACCGGCCGCCGGTCCGATGTCCGTCGTTTCCGGAGCAGCCGCTTACGGCTCCGTCCGGGAAACCGCCCGGAGGGACCCCCGCCGGCGCCCGTACCTCCGGAAGCGTGTCGTGCCGATCCCCTTGGACGGCTCCCGGCGCCGCGGCCTCGACGGGGACGGAGGTGCGTGATGGTCCGCCATGAGCGGCCCCGGGTGCTGCTCCTGACCGGCGGCCCGCTGGACGGGGCGGAGGGCTCTGACGTGCGGCTCGCCTCCGACGTCCTCGAAGCGCTGCCCGACGTCGACTTCGTCTGGTTCGCCCAGTGGCCGGACCACGGGCGGAACTCGCCGCGACGTGGCCGCCCGGTGCGCATGCTCTCCCGCGACGGCGTCTCCCACGTCCCGCAGCGGGCGCAGGCCGTCCTCGCCGGAACCGTGTTCGGCCGCCGGGTCGACCTGGTCCACGCCTTCCTCTCCGTCGGCCGCGCCTTCCCCGTCTTCTCGTGGCTCCGCCCGCTGTTCCTCGGGGGGCGGCCGGTCGTGCACACCGTGCCCGGGGTGGCGGACTGCCGCTTCCTTGCCCGGTCCCGACCGCTGGGGGCGACGGTCGCCCTCTCGGAGTCGATGGCGCGGCGGCTGCGGTCCGCGGACTTCGGGGACGTACGGGTGATCCCACCCATGATCGACTTGGACGCGTGGCCGTATCTGCCGCGCCCGCGGGGGTATCCGATGGTCCTCTTCGCCGGGTACCACGATCTGCGGGGCGGCGCGGAGACGGCGATCGACGCGGCGGCCGAGGCGTGGCAGGAGGGGGCCCGGTTCCGGCTGGTGCTCGCGATGCGCAGGCGGTCGGGGCAGCACTCCGGGCTGCTGGACCAGGCGCTGCGGGAGCGGGCCGGTGCGGCGGGGCTCCCCGACGTCGAAGTCCGGGGTCACGTCGAGGACATGCGGGCCCTGATCGCCTCGGCCCACGTGCTGGTGTACGCACCGGCCGTGCTCGGCGGCAAGGCGGACATTCCGCTCACCGTGCTCCACTCGCTGGCCTCGGGACGGCCGGCGGTCCTCAGCGACCTGCCGCAGTTCGCGGACTTCGGCCACGCCGTGCTGCGGGCGCCCGCGGGCGACGCGCGCCGCACCGGACAGCAGCTGGCGTGGCTGCTCGACCAGCCGCGCTCCTGGGACGTGCTCGCGGAGCGCGGACGGGCCCTGGCCGAGGACCACTTCGGCCCCGAACGGTTCGCCGCCCGGTACGCGGCGCTCTACCGAGAGCTGCTGACGTGACCCTCGCTCAGAAGTTGCCCGGCGGCAGGGGAAGAGGCAGCCCCGGCAGGCCGTCGATGCTCTGGGCGATGTGGTCCTTCTTGGCGAAGTACGCGCTCAGCGAGGCGTCGTCCTCACGCGAGAAGCGCTTGCCGTGCAGATCGCGCTCCTCGTCGTACGACATGAAGGGCACCCCGTACCCGCAGGAGTCACGGACGAGTTCGGCCGTCACCACGATGATCGCGCGCAGCCCGTGCAGGGTCGGGTCGATGTCCGGGAAGTGCGCGAGCAGTTCCGTGAAGCGCGGGTCGTCACGGAAGACGGGCTCGCCCCGGCCGTGCACCCGGACGATGTTGGGCGGTCCCTGGAAGGCGCACCACATCACCGTGATCCGGCCGTTCTCCCGCAGGTGCGCGATGGTCTCGGCGGTGCTGCCGGCGAAGTCGAGATAGGCGATGCGCTGCTCGTCGAGCACCGCGAAGGAGCCCTTGAGGCCCTTGGGCGAGAGGTTGACCGTGCCGTCGCCGTCCAGCGGTGCGGTCGCGGTGAAGAAGATCGGCTGCTGCTCTATGAAAGTGCGCAGGCGACCGTCGATGCGTTCGTAGGTCTTTCCCATGTCCGGGGATTATGTAAGGAAACGTTTCGCCTGTCTAACGAACTCGTCCGGTGCGGCGCGTTCAGGTGTCGGACCGCAGCGCTGTCATGAGCAGGACGCCGGTGTCGCCGTATTCGGGCAGGGTGCGGTCCTTGGCGAGCCGCTCGATCCGCAGGCCGGTGGTGCGCGGTCCGAAGACGGTCCGCAGGACGGCACCGTCGACCGGGCAGGCAGGCCAGACCGGTCCCGCTCCGATGCGGTAGCTCGGCATGCGTTCCATGAAGGAGGCGACGAGGCGTCCGCCGGGGCGGACCGCCCGGACGAAGGCGTCGCAGAGCGCCGTGAATTCGGCGAAGTCCTCGGTGACGCTCTCGGCGACGAAGTTCATCGACGCGAGGGCGTACGTACCGTCGGTCAGGTCCTCCGCGGTGCCCGGCACGACCCGGACCCGGCGGAGCGCGTCCGTACAGCTCTCGGGGAGTGCGGGGTCGAGGCTGCGGCACAGGGTGTAGAAGGGCAGCCAGCTGTCGTCGGGGCCGTCGTCGAGCTGCTGCCGCAGATAGCCGACGTTGGCGGCGCTCGGTTCCAGTGCGTCGACACGGAGGCTGGCGGCGCCCGCCTGCATGAGGGGGTAGAGGTTCGGGCCCGCGCCCAGTTCGAGGGTGCGGGAAAGGGCGCCCGGGGCGAAGGTCCGGTAGACGGCGGCGTGGTGGCGGATGACGCCGACGTCGCAGGGGTGGAGCCTGCGGTAGTTCTCGGCGAGGTAGTCGGCGACGGGCCAGGCGTTCCAGTCGGCGTCCCGGTTGCGGCGCGGCCCCGCCGACCGGTCCCACCGGCCCGGCGCGTGCGGCGGGCCGGGGCGCCCGGTCGTGTCCATCACCGCTCGGGAGGCCGGCGGCCGGCCGTGACGGCGCCGGGGCGCGGGATCTCGGCGTGCTGGAGGGTGAACCGCTCGGCGAGCGCCGTGAGGGCATCGCACAACTGGTCGATCTCCTCGTCGGTGTTGGCGGCGGTGACCTGGATGCGGAAGCCGACCTTGTCGCGCGGGACGAGCGGGTAGGAGGCGAGCGTCACGTAGATCCCGTGCTCCCAGAGGAACGCGGCGACGGCGTCGAGGTCCGCGGCGTCGGCGAGCGGGATCTCGACGATCGGCAGCCCGTCGATGTTCGGGGTGGCGAGACCGAGGCTCCGGACGTGGGCGAGGACCCGGGCCGTCTTGCGGTAGAGCCCGGCCCGGATCTCGTCGCCGCGCTCGTCGTTGACGTCGAGCCCGGCGAGGGCGGTGGCGAGCGAGGCCGTCGGTGAGGGCCCGGAGTAGAGGTACGGGGCCGCCGCCACCTTCAGGTGGTCCTTGAGCCACTTCGGGACGGCGAGGAAGGCGAGCAGCGAGGAGAACGCCTTGGAGAAGCCGCCGACGAGCACCAGGTCCTCGTAGGTCTCGTCGAGGTGGCGGACGATGCCGTTGCCGCGGGAGCCGTACGGGCTGCTCTCGCCCGGGGCCCGCTCCCCGATGACGCCGAAGCCGTGGGCGTCGTCGACGTACAGCAGGGCGCCGTTCTCGCGGCAGATCCTGGCCAGGGTCCGCAGGTCCGGGAAGTTGCCGGTCATGCTGTTGACGCCGTCCATGCAGACGAGCCGGCCGGCGTCGCCGGGAGCGCCGCGGAGCAGCGAGGCCAGCTCCTCGGGCCGTTCGGCGCGGAAGCGGTGGATCTCGGCGCCCTGGCCGCGGGCGACGACGCAGCCGTCGTACACGGTGCGGTGGGCCTGTGCCTCCACGAAGACCTGGCCCGTACCGGCCAGGAGCGGGATGACGGACTGGTGGATGAGGGTGATCGTGGGCAGCAGGAGGGTGTCGGGGGCACCCAGGAGCTCGGTGAGCCGCTCCTCGATGCGCGGGTAGAGCCGCGGACTGCCGATGAGCCGGGACCAGCTCGGGTGGGTGCCCCAGCGTCTGACCTCCGGTTCGATCGACGCCATGATCGTGGGGTCGAGGTCGAAGCCGAGGTAGTTGCAGGAGGCGAAGTCGACGAGCCAGTCGTCGCCGACCCTGATGCGGCGGCCGTCGATCTCGTCGATGACGGCGTCGCACATGAGGCTGGTCCGCTGGAGGTGCTCCAGATCGCGCCAGCGGGACGGGCGCGGCGGCCGGCCGGTCCGGGCGGCGGTGAGGTGTCCGGTGGCGGGTGTGGGGTGTCCGGTGGGGAGTGCGGGGTGTCCGGTGGGGGCTGGGGCGGTTGCGGGGGCGGGGGTGCCCGCGCTGGTGACGACGGTGACGGGGGCGGTTCCCGGGGCGGCCGGGGCGACGGGCTGAGCCGGGCGGACTGCGGAGTGGGCGGCGGGGGACGGGGCGCGGTGGAGGTACGACTCGGCCTGGTGGGCGGTCATCGGCCGGGCGAAGAGGTAGCCCTGCCCGTAGCGGCAGCCCATCTCGGCGAGGAGCTCCCGCTGCTCCTCGTGCTCGATGCCCTCGGCGACGACCAGCAGGCCGAGGACATCGGCGATGCGCACGATGCCCTCCACCAGGGCGACCTGCTGGGGGTCGGTCGTGATGTCGTCGATGAACGACTTGTCGACCTTGAGGATGTCGATCGGGAACTCGCGGAGGTAGCTGAGCGAGGAGAAGCCGGTGCCGAAGTCGTCGATGGCGATGGAGACCCCGAGGTCCTTCAGGGCGGCCATGGTCGTACGGATCTGGGTGTCCTGGCGCATGAGGACCGTCTCGGTGAGTTCCAGGACGAGGGAGCCCGGCGCGAGCCCGGAGGAGCGGAGGGTGCGCCGGACCCCTTCGAGGAACCCCGGGTCGCGGAACTGGCGGGCGGAGACGTTGACGTTGGCGTACAGGGGCGGCCGGTGCGGGCGGGAGCGCTGCCAGCGGGCGATGTCGAGCGCCGCGTGTTCGAGGACCCAGGCGCCCAGCGGCATGATGTGGCCGCTCTCCTCGGCCAGGGTGATGAACTGGTCGGGCGGCACCATCCCGCGCCGGGCGTGCGGCCAGCGGATGAGCGCTTCCAGGCCGGCGGTGGCGCCGCCGTCGACCTCCACGATGGGCTGGTAGCGCAGGGCGAAGGCGTGGTCGGCGATGGCCGTGTCCATGCCCGCCTGGAGTTCGTGCCGGGCGACGAGCCGGGAGTGGAGTTCCGGGTGGAAGAGCCGCCACCGCTTCTTGCCGGCCGCCTTCGCCGCGTACAGGGCGAGGTCGGCGTGGCCGAGGAGCTCCTCGGCGTGCGCGCTGTCGAGGACGGTGGCGATGCCGATGCTCGTGGAGACGGAGACGGCCCCGTCGGTGAGGTGGAAGGGCTGGCTGAGCGTGTGCACGATCTCGGCGGCGAGGGTCTCGGCGTCGCGGGGCTCCCTGGCCCCCTCGATGAGGACGGCGAACTCGTCGCCGCCGAGCCGGGCGGCCGTGTCGGTGAGCCGCAGGACGGAGGTGAGCCGGCGGGCCACGGCGACGAGGAGTTCGTCGCCGACGGAGTGCCCCATGGTGTCGTTGACGACCTTGAAGTCGTCGAGGTCGACGAAGAGCATGCAGGTCAGGGTGGACTCACGGCGCCCGCGGAGCAGGGCCCGCTCGATCCGTTCGAGCAGCAGGACACGATTGGGGAGGCCCGTGAGGGAGTCGTGGAAGGCCCGGTGCGTGAGCTCCCGTTCCAGCTTCCGCTGCTCGGTGACGTCCCTGAGGGTGAGGACGAGACCGTGCACGGTGCGTTCGTTGCGGAGGTTGCTGCACCGGACCTCGACCTGGACGTCGGCGGAGCCGCCGGCGCCGCTGGGACCGCCGTGGAGCAGCTTCCAGTCGCCCCGGGCGTCGACCGCGTCGCGTGAGCGGGCGTCGGCGAGGACGCGCAGGGCGCTGTCCTTGTCGGCGGGGGCGAGCAGCTCGGTGAGCGGGGTGCCCGGGAGCAGGGAGTGACCGAACATGGACTCGGCGGACGGGCTCGCGTACCGGACGGTGTCGTCGTCGTCGACGATGAGGATGACGTCCGAGGTGTTGTGGACGAGCGTCCGGAAGTAGGCCTCGCTCGTCCGGCGGTTGACCTCCTCGCTGAGCCTGAAGCGTTCCAGGGCGAGGGCCGCCTGGGAGGCCAGCGACTGGGCGGGGCGCGCGATCTCGGAGAGCTTCTTCTCGGGTCCCGCGAGGAGCAGCACGCCGAGGAGGGGTTCGCGTCCGGTCGGCGTCTGGAGCTCCAGGGGGCAGAGCAGTACGTGGGACTCGGGCGCCGCCTCGGCGGCGACGGCGGGGTCGAGCCGGGTCACGGGGAGGAGCCGGGCGCCGTGGGCGACGAGCTCGGGCCACGCCGTCGCGGGAGGACGCGTCAGCCGGTCGGTGCTACAGCTCCACGGGTGGGCCACGGTGGCCACGGCGGTGAGACCGCCCCTGCGGTCCCGGGTGAAGAGGAGGACCCGGTGGTCCGTGCCGGGGCCGAAGAGCGTGGCGGAGGCCGTCTCCACCGATCCGGCGACCTCGCGTGGGCTGAGGGCGGCGACGAGGGAGGCGGCGGCGACCCTGAGGCTGCGCTCGCGCGCCTCGGCCTTCCCGTGGTCGCTCATCATGCTCCACAGCCGGGCGAGGACCAGCAGGAACATCAGGGCCGAGAAGATCGCGATGACGCCGATGTCCTGGTCCTTGTCGTGGCGCAGCGACTGGAAGAGGAGCAGGGCGGGGGCGACGAGCGAGGCGCCGGCGAGGAGCGCGAGGCGGCGTTCCGCGACGCGCGGTGCCGGTTCGGGGGCGCGCTCGGTGAGGCCGGTCATCGAGGGGTGGAGGGCGGCGAGGCCCCAGGCGGTGAAGAACACGACCCAGCCGAGGTCCCACGGTGTGCCGACCTGCCAGGTGCCCTTGAGCTGGAGCGTGCCGTAGATGACGTCGGAGGCGAGGATGCCGCAGGTGCCGAGGGTGAGGAGCTGCACGGACCGGGAGCGCAGGCCGCCGGGGACGAGCAGCCGGGCGAGCATCGCGAGCATCAGGACGTCGCCGAGGGGATAGGCGATGGAGATGGCCTTCTCGGTCCAGGTCATGTCCTCGCTCCTGGCGAGCGGGGTGATGAGGTTGACCCAGGAGAGCAGCGCGAGTCCCGAGGTGAGGATCAGCGCGTCGAGGACGACCGCGAGGTCGCGGCCGGCGGCGCGGTAGCGGATGAAGCCGAAGAGGCCGATGGCGAACAGGGGGTACGTGGCCAGGTACAGGGCGTCGGCGACGGAGGGGAAGGGCCGGGTCTGGCCGAAGAAGCCCTCCAGGACGTTGTAGGCGGTGTCGCCGGCGACGAAGGCGAAGTTGGCGGCGGCGAGCACCAGCCAGGGCCAGCGGCGGACGGGCCGGTGCAGATGGACGCCGACGAGGATCGCGACGACGCCGCCGAGTCCGATGAGTGCCCAGAGGGTGGTGTGACGGGCCGGGAACTGGAGGTACGCGATCGTCAGCAGGGTGACGACCACGAGATAGACCAGCGTCCACGTGCGTAGTGACCCGGACGCGGTGTGTGACCGGATCGGCTGACGCAACGCCATCGTCCACCGCCCCCTTGGCGGGTCGGACGCCGAGGGAAGCGCCCTGGTCGCGGATACGGACCCCGTACGGTGTCCATTCTCCGGGGGCCCGGAGCGGGCTGCATCTCGGACCCTCTCGGACCGCGAGCCGGCCCTGGAGGGGTCGCGTCAGGAGGAGCCGCGGACGACCAGCTCGGTGGGCAGCATCCGGCGGGGCTGTTCGTCCGGCTCGCTGGGCGCGGCGATCTCCTGGAGGAGCAGGCGCGCCATCGTGCGGCCCATCTCCTCGATGGGCTGCCGGACGCTCGTGAGGGGCGGGTCCATGTGCCGGGCGACGGCCGAGTCGTCGACGCCGACGAGCGCGACGTCCTCGGGGACCCGGCGGCCCGCCTCGCGCAGCACCGCGCGCGCACCCGCGGCCATGACGTCGGAGGCGGCGAAGACGGCGTCCAGGTCCGGCCTGCGGTCCAGGAGTTCCCGCATGGCGCGCCGGCCGCCCTCCTCGGTGAAGTCGCCGTTGGCGACGAGGGCCTCGTCGGGCGCGAGTCCGGCCTCCGCCAGGCCCGCGCGGTAGCCGTCGAGCCGGCAGCGGGCCACGTACATGTCGAGGGGGCCCGTGATGGTCGCGATGCCGCGTCGGCCGCGCGCGGCGAGGTGGGCGACGGCGGTCCGGCCGGCGCCGGTGTTGTCGGAGTCGACGAAGGCGACGCGCTCGTCCTCGCGGCGGCGGCCGTTGAGGACGGCCGGCAGGCCGAGGGCGCGGACCTGGTCCGGCAGCGGGTCGTCGCCGTGCACGGAGACGAGCAGGACGCCGTCGACGCGCTGGGCCGCGAGGTACTGCTCGAAGCGCTGGCGCTCCTGGTCGCTGCGGATCAGGGTGAGCAGCAACTGCTTGTCGGCGTCGGCGAGCTCGGCGCTGACGCCGCGGATGATGTCGAGGAAGTACGGCTCGGCGAAGAGCCGCGCCTCGGTCTCGGGGATCACCAGGGCGACGGCGTCGGTGCGGCTGCCGGCGAGGGCGCGGGCGGCCCGGTTGGGGACGTAACCGAGTTCGGCGACGGCCTGTTCGACGGCGGCCTTGGCCTGGTCGCTCACCTTCGGGGAGCCGTTGATGACCCGGGAGACCGTGCCGCGGCCGACTCCGGCCCGGGCCGCGACCTCTTCCAGGGTGGGCCTGCCGGTCTGCCGTCCGCTCACCGCCATGTGCCGCTTCTCCCCTCGGGCCGCCGCCCCGCCTGCGTTTCCCGCGAACCTATCAGGCGGGCCGGCGGCGGCCCGGGGCGCTCAGGCGTCGGTCGGGGCGAGCTCGGCCATGGCGCCCCAGCCCTGCTGCGGGACCTCGACGTTGATGATCTCGGGGATGGTGGCGATGGCTCCGGCCATGGCGGCGAGGCCGGCGGCGAAATGCGCTGAGGAGACGTGGGCGGCGCCGGCCTCGGCGTCGGCGAACGCCTCCAGGAGGACGAAGACGTTCGGGTCGTCGACGCTGCGGGACCAGTCGAAGAAGAGGTTGCCGGGCTCCTCACGGGTGGCGCGGGTGAAGTCGGCGACCAGGTCGAGCCAGCGGTCGGCGTGGTCGGGGCGGGCGGTGAAGCGGACGGCGATGAAGATCATGCGTCCACCCTGCGGTGCTCCCGCCCGGCCGGCCGGCCGGGCGGGTCAGGATTCCGGCAGGGCCGGAAACTCGGGTACGGCGCGGGCGAG
This sequence comes from Streptomyces sp. NPDC058650, assembly GCF_042717315.1. Lineage (NCBI taxonomy): Bacteria > Bacillati > Actinomycetota > Actinomycetes > Kitasatosporales > Streptomycetaceae > Streptomyces > Streptomyces sp. NPDC058650. The sequence continues at coordinate 49,909 of NZ_JBHXRL010000026.1, read as the reverse complement.
CGCAGCCCGGAGTTCGCCTTGCCGCCGACCGAAGTCGGCGGTGGGGAGGGAGACGGAGAGCGCGTGGACGATGCCGTCGCCGCGCTCGGGCAGGGCCACGGCGAGGCAGGTGTAGGCGAGGTCCGCCTCGCCCACCGAGACGGCGAAGCCCCGGTCGCGCACCCGGGTGGCCTCCGCCTCGAAGCGCTCGGCGCTGGTGATGGTCCGCTCGGTGAAACGGGCCATGCCGTGGTCCGCGAGATAGCGGCGGCGCAGCGGGCGCGGGAGCGCGGCGAGGAGCGCCTTGCCGTGGGCGGTCGCGTGCGCGCGGTCCTCGGGGCCGGGGGTGAAGGGGTGCGCGGCGTCGGTCACCGGGGCGGTGGTGTCGACGACGGTGATCTGTCCGTCGCGGTAGGCGGTGTGGTACGCCTCCGCTCCCGTGGCCCGCCGCAGCCGGCCGAGGAGCTCCCCGGTTCCGGCGCCGAGACCGTGGTGGCGCTGGTGGGAGCGGTGCAGGGCGGGGATGCGGGGCCCGGGCGCGTACCCTTCGGCGGTGCGGACGAGGTAGCCGCGGGCGAGCAGGGGCCCGGTGACGTGGTAGACGGTGGAGAGCGCGCAGCCGAGCCGCCGCGCCAGCGTCTTCGCCCCGACGGGCCGGTCGGCGTCGGCGACGGCGTCGAGCACGGCGAGGGCCCGGTCGACGGACTGGGGTCCGGGGCTCGGGGGCCCGGTGCTCGGGGCGGCGGCGCCCGGGCTGGGGCTCGGGGTGACGGGCATCGTTCCAGCTTAGAGGGCGCGTACGGCAGCTTTCGCGGTGCATACGGCAACCTTCCCGCGGTGCATACGGCAGCCCTCCCGGCGCGTACGGCACCCTTCCCAGTCCCCCCGGAAACGCTCTGTGCCGCTTCCGTCCCGCTCCGTATCCCCGCAGGTCATCGCGGCTTTATGTGCATTTGACACTCTTTCGGCGTACCGTCGTGGGGATCCCCTCATCCTCGACGCCCCGGGAGAGCGTGTGCCCCGCTCCAGGACCGACCATGCCCCGACGCCCCGCGAGGGGCGCAGTCCGCGCCTCCGGACCGCGGCGATCGCGACGGGTGTGGTCGCCGTCGCCGCGGGCGGCCTGTACGTGGCGGGTCTTGTCACCGCCGGGGACGACATATCCGCCGGCACCAGTGTCGCCGGCGTGGACGTGGGCGGCATGAGCCGCGCCGAGGCGCGGGCGAAGCTCGCGGCCGAGGCCCCGGCCGCCTGGAGCGCGCCGATACCCGTCACGGTCGGGGACCGCTCGGCCACCGTCTCCCCCGCCGCCGCGGGCCTGACCGTGGACGTGGAGAAGACCGCCGATCTGGCGGCCGACCCGTCCCGCGACCCCGTGACCGTCATCGGGCGGCTCTTCTCCTCCGGCGAGCGCGAGATACGGCCGGTGTTCGCCTACGACGAGGCCAAGGCGCAGGCCGCCGTGGCCGAGCTGGCCAAGAAGAACGACCGGAAGGTCCGCGAGGGATCCGTCGCCTTCCGCGACGGCGAGGCCGTCGCGACCCGGGCGGTCACCGGCCAGAAGCTGGACACCGGGCGGGCCGCCGAGACCCTGCGCGCCGCCTATCCCGCCGCTTCGGGCGCCTCGCCCGTCACCCTCCCCGTCGCCCTCACGGAACCGAAGCTGGGCGACTCGGAGGTCACCCGCTTCCTCGACACGTACGCGAAGACCGCCGTCTCCGGGCCGGTGACGCTCACGGCCGGTGCCGAACGGCTGCGGATCTCCCCCGCCACCCTCGGCGACCACCTCTCCGTGAAGGCCGAGAACGGCAGGCTCAGCGCCGCGCTCGACGCCGAGGCCCTCCTCCGCGACCCCGACGTCGCCCAGCCCCTCGCCTCCATGACGGGCGCCCCGGTCGAGGCGACCCTCGGGGTGCGGGACGGCAAGGTCGTCGTCGAGTCGGAGGGCAAGCCGGGGCAGGAGGTCACCGCGAAGGCCCTCGGCGACGCCGTCCGCCCGCTGCTCACGAAGGACGACGCCGCGGCCCGTACGGCCCCGGTGGCCACCACGGTCACGCAGCCCGAGCTGAGCTCCGACTCACTGGCCCGCCTCGGCATCACCGAGCAGATGTCCACCTTCACCGTCGACTTCCCCACCGCGCCCTACCGGACGACGAACATCGGCCGGGCCGCGGAGCTCATCAACGGCTCCGTGGTGCAGCCCGGTGAGGTGTGGAGCTTCAATGAGACGGTCGGCGAGCGCACGGCGGACAACGGCTTCGTGGACGGCACGATGATCCTCGACGGCCAGTACCGGTCCGCACCGGGCGGCGGCGTGTCGGCCATGGCCACCACCGTCTTCAACGCGATGTTCTTCGCCGGGGTGAAGCCCGTCGAGTACGGCGCCCACTCCTTCTACATCGAGCGCTACCCGGCCGGCCGCGAGGCCACCGTCGCCTGGGGCAGCCTGGACCTGAAGTTCCGCAACGACTCGGGCAAGCCGATCTACATCAAGGCGGACGCGACGGACTCCTCGGTCACGGTGAGCTTCCTCGGAACGAGGAAGTACGACTCCGTGGAGGCGGTTGCCGGTCCGCGCACCAACGAGACGGAGCCCGCGAAGCGCGAGGGCACCGGTGAGGCCTGCATGCCGCAGGAGCCCCTCGAAGGCTTCGACATCTCGGTGGACCGGGTCTTCAAGGACGGCGGCGCCGAGGTGAAGCGGGAGACCTTCACGACGCACTACACCCCGCGTGACGAGGTCACGTGCAAGTGAAGTCCTGGGACAGGGGCTGACGGAAGGGTGTCTTCCCCTACTGCCCGGGCATGACTCCGGAGCGGGGCCCGTCGGGGAGCGGACGGGTCCGGCCCGCCGGCCCCGGACGGGTCCGCCCCGACCCGCCGGAGGCACGCCTTGGTCCAGCTCAGCGATCCCTTGGCCCAGCACGGCAATCCCTTCGGGCCGCTCCTCGACGACGGCGTGCGCGCGGGCGTGTACCCCGGTGCCGTATGGGCGGTGGGCGACGCCCGTACCACCCTCTCCGCGGGGGCCGTCGGAGCACTCGATCCCGCGCGACCCGCCGGGCCGATGCTCCGGGACACGCTCTTCGACGTCGCGAGCCTGACCAAGATCCTCGCGGTCTGGGCCGTGGTCGGCACCCTCGTCGACGCGGGGAAACTGGAACCGGACGCGCCCGTCGGCGCGTACTGGCCGGAGGCCGCGGGACGGCCCCTCGCCGGCGTCACGGCCCTGAACCTCCTCACCCACACCGCCGGGCTGCCGCTCCGCGCCAATCTGCGGCCCCTGTACGGCTCCGACCCGCAGGACGTCCGCGACGGGGTCCTCTCCGAGCCCCTGCGGCACCGGCCGGGGGAGGCCGTCGCGTACACCGACCGGGCGGCACTGATCCTCGGCTACCTCGCCGAGCACCTCACGCGCCGGCCCCTGGCCCGGCTCGCCCAGGACCGGGTCTGGACACCGCTCGGCATGACGGAGACCCGCTACGGACCGCTGTCCGCCGAGACCCGGGAGCGCTGCGCGCCCACCGAGTACGACGAGGAGAGCGGCGCCCCGCTCCGGGGGACCGTGCACGACTTCTCGGCCCGGCTCCTCGGCGGCGCCTGCGGGATCGCCGGCGTCTTCACCATCGCGGGCGACGTCGGCCTGTTCCTGCGCCATCTGCTCGCCCCGGTGCCCGGGACCTTCTCCGCCGACTGGACGGCGGCCTCGCTGCGCGTCCGCACCGGCGCGCTCACCCCGCCGCGCGGGCTCTTCTGGCACCCGGCGCCGGGCACGGACCCGGCTGACGAAATCTGGGCGCACTTCGGGTTCACCGGCACGGGCCTGTGGGTCTCGCCCGCGCGCGGCCGCTGGGCGGTCCTGCTCACGAACCGGCTGTACTTCACCCGGGACCCCGGACCGCTGGCCCGGGTCCGTGACGTCTTCCGGACGCTCGCGTTCTCCGACGCACCCTGACGGCCCCTGACCGGCCCGTGACCAGCACCCGAAACAAGAGTGCTTCCGCGGCCGGACTCTGCGATTCTCCTCAGCGTTCGGTGATCGTCGACGAATTCGACACGTACGCGGGGTGCGCATCCATGGGTTTCACGCTGGAAGGGCCGGTTCTGGAGGGCGCGTTCGTGCGCCTGGAGCCGCTGGGGCATCAGCACGCCGCGGGTCTCGCCGAGGCGGCCGAGGAGAACCGGGACTCGTACGGGTTCACCTGGGTGCCGGGGCGGGAGGGATTCGGGGCGTACGTCGAGACACAGCTCGGCCGCGCCGCCGACGGCAGGCTCGCCCCGTACGCGCAGGTGGACGTGGCGACCGGCCGGGTCGTCGGCGCCACCTCCTTCTGGGATCCGCGTTTCTGGCCGTCCGGTGAGCGCCTGTGCGCGATCGAGATCGGCTTCACCTGGCTCGCGGCCTCGGCCCAGGGCACGGGCGTGAACGCGGAGGCCAAGTACCTGCTCTTCCGGCACGCCTTCGAGAGCTGGGACGTGGCGCGGGTGGACCTCAAGACGGACGCGCGCAACACCCGCTCGCGGGCGGCCATCGAGAAGGTGGGCGCGAGCTTCGAGGGCGTCCTGCGGAACTGGTCCGTGTCGTGGGCCCCGGGCGAGGAGGGCCGACTGCGCGACTCCGCCGTCTTCTCGATCGTGGCCGAGGAGTGGCCCGCACGCCGGGCGGCTCTGGAGGAGCGTCTGGCGCGCTTCCGCGAGCGGCCCGCGGGGGCGGAGCGTGGGATGCGCCACCCCTCTGAAGCACCGCACGGACCTGGGGTTACCATATGAGCGCCGCCTAGCTCGAAAGATAATCTTGTGACTGTCAATGACGACTCGTTCACCAGCTGGAAGAACCGCGAGGAGATCGCGGAGTCGATGATCCCGATCATCGGGAAGCTGCACCGGGAGCAGGACGTCACCGTCCTGGTCCACAGCCGCTCCCTGGTGAACAAGTCGGTGGTCAGCATCCTCAAGACCCACCGCTTCGCCCGGCAGATCGACGGCGAGGAGCTCTCGGTCACCGAGACGCTCCCGTTCCTCCAGACGCTCACGACGCTCGACCTGGGCCCGTGCCAGATCGACATCGGCGTGCTGGCCGCGGACTACAAGACGGACGACCGCGGTCTCTCCGTGGCCGAGTTCACCGCCGAGGCCGTCGCCGGTGCCACCGGTGAGAACAAGATCGAGCGCCGCGACGGGCGTGACGTCGTCCTCTACGGCTTCGGCCGCATCGGCCGGCTCGTCGCCCGCCTCCTCATCGAGAAGGCCGGCTCCGGCAACGGTCTGCGCCTGCGCGCGATCGTCGTCCGCGGCGGCGGCGACCAGGATCTCGTCAAGCGCGCCTCGCTGCTGCGCCGCGACTCGATCCACGGCCAGTTCCAGGGCACGATCACGGTCGACGAGGCGAACAGCACGATCCTCGCCAACGGCAACACGATCAAGGTGATCTACGCCAACGACCCCTCCGAGGTCGACTACACGGCGTACGGCATCGAGAACGCCATCCTCATCGACAACACCGGCAAGTGGCGCGACCGCGAGGGCCTCTCCAAGCACCTGCGCCCGGGCATCGACAAGGTCGTCCTGACCGCGCCCGGCAAGGGCGACGTGCCCAACATCGTCCACGGTGTGAACCACGAGACGGTGAAGCCGGACGAGAAGATCCTGTCCTGCGCGTCCTGCACGACCAACGCGATCGTCCCGCCGCTGAAGGCGATGGACGACGAGTACGGCGTGCTCCGCGGCCACGTCGAGACGGTCCACTCGTTCACGAACGACCAGAACCTCCTCGACAACTACCACAAGGCCGACCGCCGCGGCCGTTCCGCGCCGCTGAACATGGTGATCACCGAGACCGGTGCCGCCTCGGCCGTCGCCAAGGCGCTGCCCGACCTCAAGGCCCCGATCACCGGCAGCTCCATCCGCGTCCCGGTGCCGGACGTGTCGATCGCCATCCTGAGCCTGCGCCTGGGCCGCGAGACCACCCGCGAAGAGGTCCTCGAGTACCTCCGCGACGTCTCGCTGCACTCGCCGCTGAAGCGCCAGATCGACTTCACCACGGCACCCGACGCCGTCTCGATGGACTTCGTCGGCTCGCGCCACGCGTCCATCGTCGACGCCGGTGCGACCAAGGTCGACGGCGACAACGCGATCCTCTACCTGTGGTACGACAACGAGTTCGGCTACTCGTGCCAGGTCATCCGGGTCGTCCAGCACGTCTCCGGCGTGGAGTACCCGACCTTCCCGGCTCCGGCGGTCTGATCCCCCCGGCACCGACAGCACGGCGGAGCGCCGCACTTCCCGTACGGGGGGTGCGGCGCTCCGCGTTTCCGCCGGGCCGGTAGCCTCGTTGCCCGCCGCGACTGGCGAAGGTGGATCACCACCGGGGAGCGGCATGCGGTCCCGTCTTCCCGCGTGCGCGTCGACCGCCTGGGCGCCTGCGTCAGTGATGTCCCGCTGACCCAGGAGGTCTTGAGAGGGAACTGCGCTACGGCATCGATCCCCAGCAGCTGGTGGCGACCGCCGTGCCGGTGGAGCCCGGGAGCCGGCCGGTCCGGGTGGTGAACGGCAGCCCGTCCTACGTCAACCTCCTTGACTCGCTGAACAGTTGGCAGCTGGCCCGGGAGGCGAGCCGCGCCCTGGGCCGGCCGGCCGCCGCCTCCTTCAAGCACGACTCGCCGGCCGGCGCGGCGGTGGCCGGGCCGGAGGCCGACGCGGCCTTCACCCCGCCGGGCCAGGAGGCCCGGGAGGTGTTCGGCATGCGCCTGCCCCAGCAGCGCGACGACGTACCGCTCTCCTCACCGACGGGCAGCGCACCGCGTGGCTCGCGGAGCTGACCGGGGTGGCGTTCGCCTCGGACGGCGCGCCGCCGTTCCGCGACGACGTCGCTCGCGCGCACCGGGCTGAGGCTCTTCCACCACTGATCGGCGCGAGGTCCGCCACGGTGACCCCTACGGGACCCAGTGGTTCCCGGAAGCCGTGATCATGACCTGGAGCTGGATGCTGGCCGAGAAATAGCTGCTCGTGTCGACCGGGGTCGCCAGCATCTTGTTCCAGAGGGCGTCCAGCCAGGCCTGGCTGCCCGGGTCGGTCATGGCCGCCACGGCGAACGGCGCGAAGAAGGCGGCCTCGCTGCCCGCCGAGATCTGGGTTCCGTTGAGCTTGTAGCCGATGGCGATCTTGTTCGGGTCACCGCCGGTCTTCGTCTTGATCCAGCTGTTGAGCTTCCGCGCGGCGGCGAGCGACGTGGCGTCCCCGCTGGTCACCGCGTCGTCCGCGATGCGCCACGGGGTACGGCACGCGTTCCACCAGTACGCGCCGTCGTTCGGGTCCTCCAGGACCTGACCGGGGGCGGGCTTGGGCGTGGTGTTCGTGTCGACGACGAAGTCGGGCAGCAGGCCGGTGCCGGACGCGTACGTCGACTGGAGCCGCGCGATCTGGGTCTGGTGCGCGCTGCGTACGGCGTCCCAGGTCGTGTCGCCGGAGGCCGTACGGAAGGCGCGGAAGTGGTCGACCATCCAGTCCGAGGTGCGGGAGATGTAGTAGTACTGGTCGCCGGAGCTGCTCCAGTCGCCCAGCTTCAGGAGCTTGGTCGTCGGGTTGAGCTCGTCCTTCTTGATCGCGGCGATGTGCTTGAGCGCGAGGTCCTTGTAGTTGTAGGTGCCGGCGCTCCCCCACTGCTTGTCGGCGAGGAGCAGGCCATAGGCCACGTCCATGTCGCCGTCGGTGGCGCCGTCACCGCCGTTGACGCTCTTGCAGGCCACGTCCTGTTCGGCCGCGAGGAGGTTCGGGTTGATCGAGGACGGGTGGTCGATCTTCCACTTCACGAGACCGTCGAAGATCTTCTTCGCGTCGGGGTCGGCGCCGGCCATCGTCGCGGTGACGACCATGCCGTACCCCTGCGCCTCGGCGACGTAAGGGTGGTCGGCGTCCGGCGAGATGATCTGGTACCAGCCGTTGCCGCAGTTCTGCCGGACGAAGGCGGCCTTCCACTTGTTGTAGTACTCGACGACCTTCTGGTCGACGGTGGCCTGCGCGCCGGAGGGCTTCAGCGTTCCCGCGGTGTACGGCTTGAGGTGGCTGCCGAAGGGGACGGCCGGGCCGCCGGGGACGCCGCCGCCGGTCGGGGCGCCGTAGACCTCGAACTCCCAGAGGGAGTAGCCGTACGGCGTGCCGCGCGTGGTCCCGTGCATGCGGAGGTACCGGCCGCTGCCGGAGACCGTGAGGTCGTCGACGGCTCCGTCACCGGTCGTCGTCGCGTAGACGTCGGTCCAGTTCGAACCGTCGGCCGAGGTCTGGATCCGGTACGACTTGGCGTAGGCGGCCTCCCAGTTGAGCTTCACCCGGGAGACGGTGTGCGTCGCGCCGAGGTCGATTCTGACCCACTGCGGGTCGACGCCTTCCAGACTGGCCCAGCGGGTGCCGGTGTTGCCGTCCACGGCCTTGCCGGCCTCGAACCCCGCGGCCTCGACGGACGAGGCCGTCACCGGCTTGCCCGTGGACACCAGACTGTCGGCGGCGGCCGCCTGATCCTGCGCGCGCGGCTGGGCCTGTGGTTGTGCCTGTGCCTGCGGGATCGACACCAGGGGCAACGCCAGCAGTCCGGCGAGCCCGAGAAGCGAGACGCTTCGTCGACGCATGACAACTCCCTTTCCTTCGCGGCTCATTCGTTAGGAAGTTTTCCTAACCATTGAGCCGCGAGGGTAGAGAGGGTCGGGGATCCGCGCAAGACCCCCGACCGGTCAGGTACGCGTTACGGGACGAGCCGCAGGAGGCGGTTGGGCGAGCCGCTGCCCGGGCTGGTCACCTTGTTCGGGGTCGAGCCGTTCACCAGAGCGGTCGCGACCTGCGCCGGAGTGGCGGAGGTGTGCCCCGCGAGGTACACGGCGGCGGCGCCCGCGACGTGCGGGGTGGCCATCGAGGTGCCGGAGATGGTGCTGGTGGCCGTGTCGCTCGTGTGCCAGCCCGCGGTGATCGAAACGCCGGGGGCGAAGAGGTCCAGCACCGAACCGTAGTTGGACCAGCTCGCCTTGGCGTCCGTGTTGCTCGTGGCGCCGACCGTGATGGCGGCGGCGACCCGGGCGGGGGACGTGGAGGAGGCGTTGACACCGGAGTTGCCGGCGGCGACGGCATAGGTGACGCCGTCGGCGATGGAGTTCTTCACCGCGTTGTCGAGGGCGGTGGAGGCGCCTCCTCCGAGGGAGAGGTTGGCGACGGCCGGGGCCCCCGCCGTGTGGTGGGAGGTGACCCAGTCGATGCCCGCGATGACGCCGGCGGTGGTGCCGGAGCCCGCGTTGTCGAGGACGCGGACGGCGACGATCTTCGCGGCCTTGGCCACGCCGTACGTCGATCCCGCGATGGTGGTGGCGACGTGCGTACCGTGCCCGTTGCCGTCCTGCGCGACCGTGTCGCCGTCGACCGCGTCGTACCCGTTCACGGCCCTGCCGGCGAGCTGGGCGTGCGAGATGCGGACGCCGGTGTCGATGACGTACGCGGTGACGCCGCCGCCCGCCGTGTCGGGGTAGGTGTACGTGCCGTTGAGCGGCAGGTTCGCCTGGTCGATGCGGTCCAGGCCCCAGGGGGCGTTCGTCTGCGTCGCGTCGGCGCGGAAGATCTGGTTCTGCTCGACGGAGGCGACGGCGGGGTCGGCGGCGAGGCGGCGGGCCTCCGTCGCACCGAGGGTGGCCGTGTAGCCGTTGAGGGCGGAGCCGAAGGTCTTGCCGACCGTGCCACCGTAACCGGCTATCAGGTTCCGCCCCTTGACGGAGGCCGCCTTGAAGCCCGCGCCCTGCTTCAGGGTGACGATGTAACTGCCGGGCACCGCGTCGGCCGAACCGGCCGCGAGGACGACGCCCTCGGCGGGGGCCGCCTGGGCGGGGACGGCGGCGAAGGTGCCGAGCAGGGCGGCGGCGGTCGCGGCGGACATGGTCAGGGCGAACCGGGCCTTGGTGTGCTGCGGGAGTGCCATACGAGGGAGTCCTCCTCTTCGGCGTCGCGCCTCGGGTGGGGCGGCGCGACTGTGGGGGGCGCGTGTGGGTCACACGCACGGCCGGGAGCCGTGTGGGGCGCTCCGGATGACCAGCAGCCTGTCCGGTCTACGGGCGTAGCTCAAGGGAGTTGAGCGCTTGTCATGCATCTGCCACATTCTCGCAATCGAACTCCCGTCGAACCCACAGAAAGCGCCCACCTCCTGACGGCGGGTCGGAAGAACGGCGAATGCCGGAACGCGCCGACTGGCCTGATACCTCCGGACCCGCCGTGCCGGTCTACCCCGACAGCGACCGCTACCGGGGCATCAAGAACCTCCGCACGCTCGTCTTCATGAACCGGGCCGACATGCGCGAGCGCGGTGTCCCCGACGTCGGGCCCGTCGACATCACGAGCACCGCGAAGGACGGCAGTCGGCGGGTCGGGGCGGCGGACGGGGGGCGGTACGTCATCGGGGTCTTCACGGGGATGTCTCGTCCGCTGTTCACGGTCCGGGTACGTCCAGGACCTCGGCCTCGGCCCCGGCCGGCACGCCGCCGGGCGGGACGACCGCCAGGCCGTCGGCCACCGCGAGACCGCGCAGCATCGCCGGTCCGCCGAACGGAAGCGGCGCGACCCCGCGCGCCACGCGCCGGACCGGGACCAGCCGGGTGTCGTGCGGATGCCCGGGCAGCGCCTCTGTGGCGGTCGTCCGGGACGACGCGGGGTCCGGGTCCGCGTGGCCGCCGAGGCGGCGCAGCAGGGGTACGGCGAGGGTGACCGCACCGGCGACGGCGGCCGACGGATCGCCGGGCAGACCGACGAGGTGGCGGGGCCGGCCGTCGGGGGCCGGCGGCAGCTCGGCGAGCAGCATGGGGTGGCCGGGCCGTACGGCGACGGAGTCGACCAGGAGCCGGGCGCCCAAGTCGCCGAGGGCGGCGTGCAGATGGTCCACCGGCCCGGCGGCCGTGCTGCCGATGGTGACGACGACGTCGGCGGTGGAGCCGCGCAGGGCGTCCCGCAGCGGTCCGAGGTCGTACGCCACGAGTCGGCGGCCGATCACCTCGGCTCCGTGGCGGGCCAGCCACGGCCGGAGGAGCGGGCCGAGCGCGTCACGGACGCGTCCGTCGCGGGGCGGCCCGGACTCCGGCAACTCGTCGCCGAGGACGAGGAGTTCCACGCGGGGGCGGCGGTGGACGGCCAGCCGGTCGTAGCCGGCCGCGGCGGCGAGTCCGACGACGGCCGGGGTCACGGCCGTCCCGGCGGGAAGCAGGGTGTCGCCCGCGCGACATTCCTGCCCCCGCACACGGACGTCACGGCCGAGACCCGCTCCCGCGCCCTCGCCCTCGCCCTCGCCCTCGCCCTCGCCCTCGCCCTCGCCCTCGCCAACGGCACCGTCCCGCAGTCGCCACGGCCCAGGTCCGGCGACGGCCCTGCCGTCCATGGCCGAGGTGTCGAACGGCGGCAGGTCGGTGAGGGCCGTCAGCGGTCCGGCGAGGGCGTGGCCGAGGGCCGCGTCGAGGTCGCGGGTGACGACGGGCAGGGGCTGTCGGGCGCTGTCACGGGCACGGGCGCGGGCCTGTGCCCACGCCATGGGAAGACCCGCCGCCGTGGGCTCGGGCGCGGGCGGTCGCGCGTTGGCCGAGCCGAGCAGCCTTTCGAGGGCGAGTTCCCTGTCCAGTTCGGCCTCGGCCGCGGCGATCCATTGACGCATCTCGTACATCCGGCTCCCCTTCGGCCGTGCGGTGCCGGAATTCGCTGCCATTCCCGCCGGTCGGCGAAACCCCTCGGGACGTCGGAGAGGGATCCTCGATGGGCTCATCGGCGGCGCCCATCCGACCACAGACGCCGAGTACGCAGCCGTGCGACACATCGATGGGCCGCGCCTGTCACCTCATCGGAAACGCTCGGCGGGACGTCCCCTCGCCGCAGCCCGCAGGAAGGGGCGCGCGCGGCGGCGCGTCGGTTAGCGTCGTAGGGCGAGCGGGGCCGGTGTCCGGATACCGGCCGCCGCCGCGGACGCTGCGGACGACGCAGACCACACGGACGAAAGGACAGCCATGCCCCTCGAAGGTGAGTACGAGCCCAGCCCGTCGACCTGGGTGCGCGACCAGGTGGAGCTGTACGAGTCCTCCGGCGGCACGAAGGGCACCACGATGCGGGGCATGCCCGTGGTCCTGGTGACGAACGTCGGCGCGCGGAGCGGCAAGCTCCGCAAGACGCCGCTGATGCGCGTCGAGCACGAGGGCGCGTACGCGCTGGTGGCGTCGAACGGCGGGGCGGTGAAGCACCCCGTCTGGTACCACAACCTGGTCGCCACTCCCCTGGTCGAGCTGCGCGACGGCCCGCGGACCTGGGACATGAGGGCCCGCCTCGTCACGGGCGAGGAGCGGCGGGCGTGGTGGGCGCGGGCGGTCGAAGCCTTCGCCGACTACGCGGACTACCAGCTGAAGACCGACCGCGAGATCCCGGTCTTCGTGGTCGAGCCCATCAGCTGACCATCAGCGTGGCGTCGGCCGAGCGCCGCGCGGATGGCAGGTGTCAGCCGAGCGCCGCGCGGATTACCGGCGTCAGCCGAGCGCGGCGCGGGCGCGGTTGAGGAAGTCGCGGAAGGTGGTGCGCTCGCGGGCGGTGAAGCCCGTGAGCATCTCGTCCTCCAGGTGCTGGACGGCCGGCGCGTGGAGGGCGAGCAGGGCGCGGCCCTCGTCGGTGAGGCCGATGACGTGGCGCCGCCGGCTCGCCGGGTCCGGGGACCGGGTGATGAGGCCGCGCCGCTCCAGGGCGCCGACCAGGTCGGACATCGACTGGGGCGTGACGAAGGAGTTGCGGGCGAGCTCCGCCGAGGACATGCCGTCCCGGCGCTCGAGCACGGTCAGCGCGGTGTACTGGAGGGCGGTCACGCCCGCGGGCCTGAGCAGCTCGTCGAGCCGGGCCCGGGTCGCCAGCTCGACCTGTTTCACCGAGTACAGCAGAGACGGCGGAGCGGCGTCCGTCACATCCCCTCCCCTTCTCACCATCATCAGGAATCCTGTCGAAAATTCTAGCGCAACCCCCCTTGCCTGGCGGCGGGGCGTGCTCCGATACTCAGGATTCCTGATAATTGAGGAGTCCTTCTTGAGCACGCTTTCGATCGACCGCCGCGACGGAGTGGCGGTCCTGACGCTCTGCCGCCCGGCCAAGCGCAACGCCCTCGACGACGCCACGGTGCTGCGCATCGAGGAGTTCTTCCGGAAGCCGGGCCCCGACGTCCGGGCCGTCGTCCTGGACGCCGAGGGCGACCACTTCTCGGCCGGGCTCGACCTCGGCGAGCTGGCCGAACGGTCCACCGTGGAGGCTCTGGAGCACTCGCTCATGTGGCACCGCGTCTTCGACACGATCGAGGGCGGGCGGGTCCCCGTGGTGGCCGCGCTGAAGGGCGCCGTCATCGGCGGCGGCCTGGAGCTCGCGGCCTCCGCGCACCTCCGGGTCGCCGAGCCGTCCGCGTTCTACGCGCTGCCGGAGGGGCAGCGCGGGCTGTTCGTCGGTGGCGGCGGCTCGGTCCGGATCCCCCGGCTGATCGGCGCGCACCGGATGGCGGACATGATGCTCACTGGTCGCGTCCTCGACGCCGCCGAGGGCCAAGTCGCCGGACTCTCGCACTACCTGACCGCCGAGGGCGGGGCGCGCGCCAAGGCCCTGGAGCTCGCGGAGCGGATCGCGGCCAACGCGCCGCTGACCAACTTCGCCGTCCTGCAGGCCCTCCCCCGTATCGCCGAGGCCTCGCCCGCCGGCGGCCTCCTGCTCGAATCCCTCATGGCGGCCGTCGCCGCCGGCAGCTCCGACGCACAGGAGCGGATGCGGGCGTTCCTCGACGGCCGCGCCGGGAAGGTCACCCGATGAGCGAGATCCTCAGTACCCCCGGCCCCCGGGTCAGGGACGAGTCGGAGATCGGGCGCTACCTCCGCTGGCTGGAGTCGGAGCGACAGCTGTCGTTCCCGGACTACGACAGCCTCTGGCAGTGGTCCGTCACCGACCTCGACGGCTTCTGGTCCTCCCTCTGGGAGTTCTTCGACGTCCGCCCGCACACCCCGCCCACCGCCACCCTGGGCCGCAGGTCGATGCCGGACACCGAGTGGTTCCCGGGCGCGACCCTCAACTACGCGGAGCACGCCCTCGGGCGGGAGGGGTCCGCCGACGAAGCCGACGACGCCGCCGTCGCGGTCGTCGCCCACTCCCAGACCCGGGCGCCGATCGAGCTGACCTTCGGCGACCTCCGCGACCAGGTCGCCCGGGCCCGTGCCGGGCTCCTCCGTCTCGGCGTCCGCAAGGGCGACCGGGTCGTCGCCTATCTGCCGAACATCCCCGAGACCCTGGTGGCGTTCCTCGCCACGGCGAGCATCGGGGCGGTCTGGGCGGCCTGCGCTCCGGAGTTCGGCCCGCGCAGCGTCGTCGACCGGTTCGCGCAGCTCGAACCGAAGGTGCTGCTCACCGTCGCCGGCTACCGCTACGGCGAGCGGGACGTCGACCGCCGTACCGAAGTGGCGGAGATCGCCGCGCTGCTCCCCAGCGTGGAGCGGGTCGTCCACGTCCCGTACGGCCCGAACGCGCTGCCCGACGCGCTGGGCTGGGCGGAGCTGCTCGCGGAGCAGGCCCCCGGACCGGTGCCCTTCGAGCCCGTGCCGTTCGACCATCCGCTGTTCGTGCTGTTCTCCTCCGGCACCACCGGCATCCCCAAGGCGATCGTCCACCGCCACGGCGGGATCCTCCTGGAGCACCTGAAGAACAACGCGCTGAGCTGGGACCTCAGGCCGGGCGACCGGATGCTGTGGTTCAGCACCACCGCGTGGATGCTGTGGAACACCCTGGTCTCGGCGCTGCTCGTCCGCGCCTCGATCGTCATGATCGACGGCAATCCGGTCCACCCGGAGCTGCGGGAGCAGTGGCGGATCGCCGAGGAGACGGGGGCGACGCTGATGGGCGTCAGCCCCGGCTACCTGATGGCCTGCCGCAAGGCCGGGGTCCGGCCCGCCGAGGAGTTCGACCTGTCGCGGCTGCGGCAGCTCGGCGCGGCGGGCAGCCCGCTCGCCGCCGACGGCTTCCGCTGGGTGGCCGAGCAGTTCGGCGACCGGGTGCTCCTGAACGTCGGCTGCGGCGGCACCGACGTGTGCACCGGCATCCTCCAGGGCAGCCCGCTCCAGTCCGTGCGCGCCGGGGAGATCTCCGGCCCCTGCCTCGGGGTCGCCGCGTACGCCTACGACGGCGAGGGGAAGCGGGTCGTCGGCGAGCTGGGCGAGCTGGTGATCACCGAGCCGATGCCGTCGATGCCCGTCGGCTTCTGGGGCGATACGGACGGCTCCCGCTACCGGGCCGCCTACTTCGAGGAGTACCCGGGCGTGTGGCGGCACGGCGACTGGGTGCGGTTCGCGCCCGAGGGACACTGCGTCGTCGCCGGCCGCTCCGACGCCACCCTCAACCGCGGCGGCGTCCGGCTCGGCACCGCCGAGTTCTACGCCGTCGTCGAGGACCTGCCCGAGGTCGACGACAGCCTCGTCGTCCACATCGAGGACCCCGAGGGTGGCAACGGCGAGCTGCTGCTCTTCGTCGCGGGCCCCGTCGAGCTCGACGACGCCGTCCGTACGAAGATCGCCCGCACACTGCGGTCGGCGCTGTCGCCCCGGCACGTCCCCGACGTGATCGAGCGGGTGCCCGCCGTCCCGCGCAACCGCACCGGCAAGAAGCTGGAGGTCCCGGTCAAGCGGATCCTCCTCGGCGCGGCCCCCGAGTCCGTCGCGAGCACCGACGTCCTCGCCGACCCCCGCTCGCTCGACACGTTCGTGGCGTACGCCGCCACGCGCGGCGGCACGGCGAAGCCCGGGAGCGCGTCATGAGGGTCGCCGTCGTCGGGACCGGAGTGATCGGGGCCTCCTGGACCACCCTCTTCCTCCGGTACGGGCACGAGGTCGTCGCCACCGATCCCGCGCCCGGCGCGGAGGCCGGGCTCCGGGCGGCCGTCACCGCCGACCAGACCCGGCTGACGTTCACCGCGGACCTCGCCGAGGCCGTCGCGGACGCCGGCTTCGTGCAGGAGAACGGCCCCGAGCGCGCCGACCTGAAGGACGAGGTGTTCGCCGTACTCGACGCCGCCGCCCCGCCGGAGACCGTCCTGGCGAGCAGTTCCTCCGGGCTGCTCCCGTCCCGGATCCAGCGGGCCTGCGCTGCCCACCCCGAACGGGTCCTCGTCGGGCACCCGTTCAACCCGCCCCACCTCGTCCCGCTGGTCGAGGTCGTGCCGGGCGAGCGGACGGGCGAGGCCGCCGTCGACGAGGCCATGCGGTTCTACCGCGGCCTCGGCCGGCGGCCGATCCGGCTGCGCCAGGAGCTGCCCGGGCACGTCGCGAACCGGCTCCAGGCGGCGCTGTGGCGCGAGGCGTACTCCCTGGTCGACCGGGGCGCGGCCAGTGTCGCCGACATCGACACGGCCATCGCGCACGGCCCCGGTCTGCGCTGGGCGCTGCTCGGGCCCTTCCTCAACCAGCACCTCTCGGGCGGAGCGGGCGGCATCGCGCACGTACTGGAGCATCTCGGCCCGCCCATGGAGGAGTGGTGGGCCGACCTCGGCGCGCCGCGCCTCACGCCCGAGCTGACCCACAAGATCACCCAGGGCGTCGCCGAGGAGCTGGAAGGGACCGCCGAGGCCGATGTCGTCGCCGCGCGCGACGCCGTCCTGACCCTCCTGCTCGACGCCAAGGACCGGACCGACCACCTGTGAGCACCCCGATGAACGCCCCGAGGAACCACCCTATGAGCCACCCGATGAACTCTCCGCTGAATCCCGACGCCCTGACCGCGATCGACTTCCACGTCCACGTCGAGCAGGACGCCCACGGCCATCTCGCGCTCGACGCGGAGCTGATGGACGCCTCGGCCGCGTACTTCAGGTCCGGCCAGGACCGCACCCCGACCGTCGAGCGCCTCGCGGCCCACTACCGCGAACGCCGGATGGCCGCAGTGATCTTCACGGTGGACGCCACGACGGGCCTCGGCCACCCGGCCCTGTCCAGCGAGGAGATCGCGGCGGCCGCGGCCGAACACCCCGACGTCCTCATCCCGTTCGGCTCGGTGGACCCGCACCGCCCCGACGCCGCCGACCGGGCCCGCGCGCTCGTCCTCGACCACGGCGTCCGCGGCTTCAAGTTCCACCCGAGCCTCCAGGCGTTCGCGCCGAACGCGCCCGAGCACCGCCCGCTCTACGAGGCGCTCCAGGAGCTGGGCGTCCCCGCGCTGTTCCACACCGGGCAGACCGGCATCGGCGCCGGCCTGCCCGGCGGGCGCGGCATCAAGCTGCGCTACTCGGACCCGATGCTCCTGGACGACGTGGCCGCCGACTTCCCCGGCCTGACGATCGTCCTGGCGCACCCGTCGGTGCCGTGGCAGGACGAGGCGATCTCCATCGCCACCCACAAGGCGAACGTCCACATCGACCTGTCGGGCTGGTCGCCGAAGTACTTCCCGCCGCAGCTCGTCAGGGCGGCCGGCTCCTTCCTCCGGCACAAGGTGCTGTTCGGCTCGGACTTCCCCGTCGTGACGCCGGACCGCTGGCTGGCCGACTTCGACGCCCTCGACATCAAGCCCGAGGTCCGGCCGCTGATCCTCAAGGAGAACGCCGTACGTCTTCTCGGCCTCTGACGCTGTGCAATACCTTGCTGCAACAGTCAGCAAGATATTGCCCGGCGAGAGGAACCGCGATGGCCAGCGAGTACGACGTCCTCGTCCTGGGAGGGTCGGGCGTCGACACGATCGTGTCCGTCCCCGAGCTCCCCCTGCCGTACGCCGACAGCTACATGATCCGGCCGGGCATCGAGACCCGGGCGGGGCAGACCGGCGACTTCGTCGCCCTGGGGCTGAGCTCCCTGGGCCTGCGGACGCACCACCTCGACATGATCGGCGACGACGCCCAGGGCGACCTCGTCCGCGCCTTCCACCGTGACCGGGGCATCGCCTTCACCGAAGCGCCCCTGCCCGGCGGGACGAAGCGGGCCGTCAACCTCGTCGGACCCGACGGGCGTCGGCTCTCGCTCTACGACGACAGCCGCTCCCACGAAGCGGACCGGCTCCCCGAGGAGCTGGTCCGCTCGCTGGCCGCGAGGAGCCGCCACGCGCACGTCTCGATCACGTACCCGTGCGCCTTCGCGCTTCCCCAGCTGCGCGAGGCGGGTCTGACCATCTCCACGGACCTGCACAACTGGGACGGCGAGAACCCGTATCACGAGCCGTTCGCCTACGGCGCGGACGTCGTCTTCGTCTCCACCACGGCCCTGGTGGACCCGGAGAAGACCACGCGGCGGATCCTGGAGCGGGGCCGGGCCGAGGTCGTGGTCGCCACCGCCGGGGCCGAGGGCGCCTACCTGCTGACCGCCGACGGTCTCACGCACGTCCCGGCCGTCGCACCGCGCACACCGGTGGTCGACTCCAACGGCGCCGGGGACGCCTTCGCCTCCGGCTTCCTCTTCGGCCGGCTGACGGGCGAGGACCCGTCCCGGTGCGCGCTGTACGGCGCGGTGGCGGGCGCGTACGCCTGCACCGTCCCGGCGACGGGGAGCGACGCCATCGACCGCGCGACGCTCCTCCGGGAGACCACCGAACCGAAGCCCCGCCCCTAGGAGGTGTCCGGAGCGGGTCGCGCGGCAACGGGCCGCCTTTGTCGAAGACGCGGTCGTCCAGCAGGGCTCGCCGGGTCAGCTCCGGATCGCAGATCACGATCATGGTGAGGGCGAGGGCGGGCAGCGAGTTCAGGAACGCCCGCGGATCCCGCAGCAGCGGTACGACGTGTCCGATCAGGGGTAGCGCCCGGGGAGCGGTGGGGATCGAGGGGAAGTCCTTCATGACGCGCCACGGCTCCTCTTGTCTCGCCCATCCACGAGTCGTATCTAGCGCGGCCTGCCTGCCGGCGTCACCTGCGTACAGCCCGGAAAGCGGCAGGTCAGCGGCTGTCAACCGGGTCGCCGTCAGGTTGACGGCCTGCGGCGGGGGTTCCCCGTACGGGCTTCCCGTACAAACTTCCCCGTATCGCGGGCGTATCGAAAAATCCCTACGCCACCGCAACAGCCCTCCCGCTCCAATGAGGTCATGAACCACGACGCGTCCCTGTCAGCACCGCCCCGCCGCGCGCGCGGGATCGTGCTTCTCTGTCTGGTCCTCCTCGGCGTGGCGAGCGCCCTCTTCGTCATTCGGAGGCCTCTCCTGATGTCCGCGCCGAGGTGCATGGCGGGGCGATGGCACGGCTGCTTCGACACGTTCAACGGGATCGTGCTCATGACGCTGGTCGCACTGCCGTTGTCCGCGCTGGTGGTGTGGGCTCTGGCGCACCGTCGGCGTGCCGCCGGCGTCGCCGGGGCGTGGCGGATGTCGCTGGCCGAGGTGGGGATGGTCCACGGGACGGTGCCGTTCGTCTGGATGACCATGATGCCGGGCGCCGGGGCCGGGGTCGTGCCCGGCCGGGTGAGCCTGGTACCGCTGCGGGACCTGGTCACGATGGGGCCGCTCGGGACCGTCGGCAACCTGCTGGTCTTCGCGGCGCTGGGGTTCTTCGCCCCGATGCGCTTCTCGGCGTGGGCGTCCGTGCCACGGGCCCTGGCCCTCGGGGCGGGTTGCTCGGTCCTGGTCGAAACCGCGCAGTACGTCCTGCGGCTCGACCGGGTGTCCTCCGTGGACGACGTCCTCGTGAACGCCACCGGCGCCATGCTGGCGGCTCTGGCGTCGCGCCGCTGGTGGCGCGGTCCGGCGGGCGCCTCCCCGCATACGTCGGCGATAGGTCGTGCTGCTTAGGCTTCGGACATGCGCGTACTGATCGTGGAGGACGAGCCCTACCTGGCGGAAGCCGTCCGTGACGGTCTCCGGCTGGAGGCGATCGCCGCCGACATCGCCGGCGACGGCGACTCCGCCCTGGAACTGCTCGGCGTCAACTCCTACGACCTCGTGGTCCTCGACCGCGACATCCCCGGCCCCTCCGGCGACGAGGTCGCCCGGCGCGTCGTCGCGTCCGGCAGCGGCATCCCGATCCTCATGCTCACCGCCGCCGACCGGATCGACGACAAGGTCTCCGGGTTCGGGCTCGGCGCCGACGACTACCTCACCAAGCCGTTCGAGCTGCGGGAGCTCGTCGTGCGGCTGCGGGCGCTCGACCGCAGACGCGCGCACGTCCGGCCGCCGGTCCGCGAGATCGCGGGGCTCCGGCTCGATCCCTTCCGTCGTGAGGTCTTCCGCGACGGACGGTACGTCGCGCTCACCCGCAAGCAGTTCGCCGTGCTCGACGTCCTCGTCGCCGCCGAAGGCGGGGTCGTCAGTGCCGAACAGCTGCTGGAACGGGCCTGGGACGAGAACGCCGACCCGCTCACCAACGCCGTGCGCATCACCGTCTCCGCGCTGCGCAAACGGCTCGGCGAACCCTGGCTCATCGCCACGGTGCCCGGCGTCGGTTACCGGATCGACGACGGCCGCGACACCGCCCGCTCCGGCGGTCCGCGTGCGTAGACGCCCAGGGCTCAGCGCCCGGCTGAAACTCACCCTCAGCTACGCCGGGTTCCTCGCCGTCGCCGGCGCTCTCCTGCTGGCCGTGGTGTGGGTGTTCCTGCTGCGCTACGTACCCGACAACTCCCAGGGCCTGCTCGGGGTCGCGCCCAACCGCTACCTCCTCGTGCGTACCTTCGCCCCCGCCGCGGCCGTGGCGATGGTCTTCCTGCTCGTGTTCGGCCTGCTGGGAGGGTGGCTCCTCGCCGGCCGGATGCTCGCACCCCTCACCCTGATCACGGATGCGGCCCGGCGAGCCGGCAGCGGATCGCTCTCCCACCGGATCCGGATGAAGGGCCGCCAGGACGAGTTCCGTGAACTCTCCGACGCGTTCGACTCGATGCTCGAACAGCTCGACTCCCATGTCGCCGAGCAACAGAGGTTCGCGGCGAACGCCTCCCACGAACTGCGCACCCCGCTGGCGATCTCGAAGACGCTCCTCGACGTCGCCCGCAAGGACCCCACGCGGGACCGGGGCGAACTCGTCGAGCGCCTGCACACCGTCAACGCGCGGGCGATCGACCTCACCGAGGCCCTCCTGCTGCTCAGCCGCGGCGACCGCGGAGACTTCACCCGCGAGAGCGTCGACCTCTCCCTCGTCGCCGAGGAAGCCGCAGAAACGCTGCTTCCCCTCGCGGAACAGCGCCGGATCACGCTCGACGTCACCGGCGGGCCGGCCCGGGCCGGCGGCTCCGCGGAGCTCCTGCTGCGGATGGTGACGAACCTCGTCCAGAACGCCGTCGTCCACAACCTCCCCGCCGGCGGCACCGTGACGGTCCACACCGAGGCGCGCGGCTCCACGAGCGTGCTGCGGGTCGAGAACACGGGCCCTCCGCTCCCGCCGGACCTGGTCCCGACCCTGACCGAACCCTTCCGACGCGGGACGGAACGCGTACGCACCGACGAGCACGCGGGGGTCGGCCTCGGCCTGGCCATCGTGCACAGCATCGTCCGCGCCCACGACGGAACCCTCGACCTCACCCCCCGCCCCACCGGCGGTCTCCTGGTCACGGTCCGGCTTCCCGGCACGCCGCAGGGCTAGGGCCTGTCGTTTGGATCATGCCGGGCTCGCGGCACCTGGCACCGCGCCTCGCCGCGTTGTCGTCACTCGCCGACGTCCCCCGTAGCCCTTCGGGCACGGGAGGTACCCCCACCACGTCGACTCCCTCCTCCGCCTTGCGATGCACGCCACCAGACGCCGCTCCCTGATCCGGCCTGATCCAAACGACAGACCCTAGGCTTTCCCTTCCTGGGCGCGGTGGCCGTCCACGTACGTCGCCACGATGTCGATGTCCCCGATCCGGGCCGGGTCGACGCGGCGCGGGTCGTCTCCCAGGACCACGAGGTCGGCGCGCTTGCCGGGGCTCAGGCTGCCCGCCGTGTCGTCCCACCGGCAGGCGTACGCGCCGGCGGCGGTGTAGGCGTGCAGGGCCTCGTCGACGGTGACGGCCTCGTCCGGGCCGATCCGTCGGCCGGAGAGGGAGGCGCGCTCGACCATGAACTGGACGGCCCGCAGTGGCGAGCCGTCCGTGACCGGGCGGTCCGAGCTGCCGACGAGGGTGACGCCGTGGTCCAGGAATCCCCGGCCCCGGTACATCCACGGCGCCCGCCGCTCCCCCATGATCTCCGCATAGTCGTCGCCGAAGTACCGGAGGAAGTTGGGCTGGACCACGGCGCTGAGACCGAGGCGCCCGAGGCGTGGCAGCTGGTCGGGGCGGATCAGCCCGGCGTGCTCGATCCGGTGCCGGGCGTCGGGGCGGGGCCGCATGGCCTGGGCGCGTTCCAGGGCGTCGAGGGCGAGGTCGGCGGCGCGGTCCCCGATGGCGTGGACGGCGAGCTGCCAGCCCGCGAGGTGGCCGTCCACGATCAGCTCGGCGAGCCGCTCGGGGTCGTCCTGGAGCTGGCCGGTGTGGGACATCCCCTCGTACGGGGCGGTGAGGGCCGCCGTACGGGCCATCATGCCGCCGTCCGTGTAGATCTTGAGCGCGCCCAGCGACAGCCAGTCGTCGCCGAAGCCCGTCCGCAGGCCGAGGTCGAGGGCGCGGGGGATGCCGTCGTCGCGGTGCGCGGCCCGCGGTCGCAGGGTGTCGCCCGCGGCCATGAGCTGGACGCGCAGGGGCAGCCGTCCCTGGTCGCGCAGGAGTTGGTAGGCCCCGAGCTCGACGGGGCTGTGGCCGAGGAGCCCGCCGCCGATGCCCGCCTCGGCGACGGCGGTGATGCCCTCGGCGAGGCAGGCGCGGCCCGCGCGCTCGATCGCGTCGGCGAGTTCCTCCTGGGAGTACGGCAGGCGGAGGCGGCGTACGGCGGCCATGGCGCTCTCGACGAGGAAGCCGTCCTGGTGCGGCACGTCGGCCGGGAGGAGCTCCAGGACGGCGCTGTTGACCACGCACGCGTGTCCGGAGTCGTGCATGACGAAGAGCTTGCGCCCGTGGGTGACGCGGTCGAGCTCGGCGGCGGTGAGGTGGCGGCCCAGGGCCCGCTGGTCGTATCCGGCGATGTCGACCCAGGTTCCGGGTGCCTTCCGCGCGGCGGCTTCCTCGACGGCGGCGAGCACGTCCTCGACGCGTTCGCAGGGGGCGACGCTCGGGGTGTTCGCCTTCAGTCCGGTCCACGCCAGGTGCACGTGGCTGTCGATGAAGCCGGGCAGCACGGTGGCGCCCTGGAGGTCGACGACCTCGCGGGCGGGCAGCGAGGTGACGGCCTCGTCGAGGCCGACGATCCGGCCGCGCCAGATCCCGAGGTCATGGGCGACGGGGTGGTCCGGGTCCATCGTGAGGATGTGCGCGTTCGTCAGCCTCGTACAGAGCATGGGCGGTCCGTCCGGTTCGTCGTCGAGTCAGGAGGTCTCGGCCAGTACGTTGGCGCCGGTGGGCGTGGGCGCGTACCGCTTGGGCGCCGCCGGCACCATCAGCGGTGTCCCCGTCTCCGGGTCGTCGATGATGCGGCAGGGCAGGCCGAACACGTCCTCGACCAGCTCGGCGGTCATGACGGTCGACGGGTCGCCCTCGGCCGCGATCACGCCCCCGGGCCGCATCACGATGAGGTGCGTGGCGTAGCGGCAGGCCTGGTTGAGGTCGTGGAGGACCGCCACGATGGTGTGGCCCTCGCGGGCGTGGAGTTCGGCGCACAGGTCGAGGACCTCGACCTGGTGGGCGATGTCGAGGAAGGTCGTCGGCTCGTCGAGGAGGAGGATCGAGGTCTGCTGCGCCAGGACCATGGACAGCCACACGCGCTGGCGCTGGCCGCCGGAGAGGTCGTCGACGGGCCGGTCGGCGAGTTCGAGGACGCCGGTCTGGCGCATCGCCTCGACGACGGCCGCCTCGTCGTCGGCGGACCACTGCTTGAGCATGCCCTGGTGCGGGTACCGGCCGCGGGCGACGAGGTCGCCGACCGTGATGCCGCCGGGGGCGGTGGAGGACTGCGGGAGCAGTCCGAGGCGGCGGGCGACCTCGCGGGAGCGGTACGAGCCGATGGCGCGGCCGTCGAGGTAGACCTGTCCGGCGCGGGGCTTGAGCATCCGGGCGAGGGCGGTGAGGAGCGTGGACTTGCCGCAGGCGTTCGGGCCGATGATCACGGTGAACGAGTGGTCGGGGATGTCGACGCCGAGGTCGGTGGCCACGGTCCGCTGGTCGTAGGAGAGGGTCAGGTTCTCGGCGCGGAGCCGGGAGGCCGGACGGTCCGTCGGACGGTTCGCTGTCGTCGGACGCTTCGCTGTTGCTGTCATGCGCGGCTCTTTCGCGACTCGGTGACCAGTAGCCAGATGAGGTAGAGCCCGCCGACGCAGCCGGTCGCCGTGCCCACGGGCAGGAGTGCGGGGGCGAAGAGCCGCTGCACGGCGAGGTCGCTGAGGGCGAGCATGACCGCGCCCATGAGGGCGGACGGCAGCAGGGCGGGCCCGGAGGAGCGGGCCAGCTTGCGGGCCACTTGGGGAGCGGCCAGGGCCACGAACCAGATGGGGCCGGTGACGGCGGTGGCGAAGGCGGCGAGGGCGACGCTGATGACCAGCAGCAGGGTGCGGGTGCGTGCCACGTCGACGCCGAGGGCCATGGCGGTGGTGTCGCCCATCTCCACCATGGAGAGGCGGCGGGAGAGGAAGAAGGCGAGCGGCAGCAGGACGGCGACGACGATGCCGATGGCGTTGGCGTGCGTCCAGAGCCGGTTGCCCAGGCTGCCGATGAGCCAGGCCTGGGCCTCCAGGGCCTCCTGGAAGGTCGCCCGGGTGATCAGGTACGAGTTGACGGCGAGGAGCAGGGCGCTGACCCCGATGCCGACGACGACCAGCCGGAATCCCTGGATGCCCCGGCCGAGCATGAGGAGGTGGATGGCGAGGGCGGTGGCGAGGCCGCCGATCAGCGCGCCGAGCGCGATCTGCGTCATGCTGCCGTGGAGGACGACGATGACGACGAGCGCGCCCACGGCGGAGCCGTTGGTGAAGCCGATGATGTCGGGGCTGCCGAGGGGGTTGCCCGTGATGCTCTGGAGGATGGCCCCGCTGACGGCGAGGGCGGCGCCGACGAACAGCGCGGTCAGGAGCCGGGGCATGCGCAGGGTGTTGACGACGAAGTCGGCGATGCCCGTTCCGTTGCCGGTGAGCGCCTGGAGGACCTCTCCGACGGTGAGGTCGAAGTCGCCGGTGGTGAGGGTGACGCCGGCGACCGTGAGGAGCGCGGCGAGGAGGGCGGCGGTGACGGCGACGGTCCGGCCCCGGACGAGCACGGAGACGGCCCCCGAGGGCGTACGGACGACCCGGCCGGTGACGACGCGGGCCGGGGCGGGCCCGCCCTCGGAGCCGGGCGGGGGTCCGGAGGCCTTCGCCTCCCGTACGGCAGTCACAGCATGACCAGCTTTCGGCGGCGGCACAGGGCGATGAAGAGGGGGGCTCCGACGAAGGCGGTGACGATGCCGACCTGGACCTCGCCGGGGGCGCCGAGGATCCGGCCGAGGACGTCGGAGCCGACGAGGAGGACGGGGGCGATGAGCATCGAGTACGCGAACACCCACCGCTGGTCGGGGCCGACGACGAAGCGGGCGACGTGCGGGACGGCGAGCCCCACGAAGCCGATCGGTCCGGCGGCGGCGGTCGCGGCGCCGCACAGGAGCATCACGGCGACGGCTCCGAGGACGCGGGTCCGGCCGACGTTCACGCCGAGCGCCCGTCCCATCTGGTCGCCCATGGCCAGGGCGTTGAGCGAGGGCGCGAGGACGAGGGCGACGACCAGGCCGACCGCGATGAACGGCAGGGCCATCAGGACGACGTCGTAGTAGCGGCCCGCGAGGGAGCCCACGGTCCAGAAGCGGAACTGGTCGAAGGCCCTGGGGTTGAGCAGCAGGATCGCCCAGTTGAAGGCGTACAGCACGGCGGTGACGGCGGCGCCGGCGACGACGAGCCGGTCGGGTGAGGCGAGTTTCCGGCCGGAGGAGCCGAGCAGGAAGACCCCGACGGACGCGGCGGCGGCGCCCACGAGGGCGAACCAGACGTAGCCGAGGGGCGCGGCGATGCCGAAGAAGGCGATGGCCACCACCACGCCGGCGGAGGCCCCGAGGTTGACGCCGAGCATGCCGGGGTCGGCGAGCGGATTGCGGGTCAGGGCCTGCATGAGGGCGCCGGCGAGGCCGAGGGCCATGCCGACGAGCATGCCGAGCAGGGTCCGGGGGATGCGGTAGTCATGGATGATCACCGACGTCTCCGACCCGTCGGGGTTCCACAGGACGTTCCAGGTGGCGGTGAAGGGGATGCCCCGGGTGCCGACCCAGACGCTGAGGAGGCAGACGAGGACGAGTGCCGCGACGCCGACCAGCAGGCCGAGGCTCCGGAGCGTCGCCCCGGTGCGGCCCGGCCGGGGTGCGGCGTCGACGGCCTTCCCGACGTTTTCGCGGGACTGGACGGACAACGACAGCTCCCCTGGCGGCAGTTGGCGCGTGGGGCGGGCCCCTCGACACACGGACTGGCGAGTCGATACTTAGGTGAGGCTAACCCGAACGCAAACGGCCGGTCAACGCGCCGAACGGTCAGAGTAGGCTTACCTAACCATCATCTACGTCTCCGTGGAGGAGTCACATGCCAACGGGCGTACCGACAGGGGCACTTGTCCTCGGTCGAGCGATCAGAGGGCAGCGCCCGCGCATCATCGCGGCGTCCCTGCTCGGCATGACCCATCAAGGCTGCGAGGCCCTGATCCCGGTGGTCATCGGCGTCATCATCGACTCGGCGGTGGCGACCGGCTCCTCCGCGTCCCTGCTGCGCTGGCTCGTCGTCCTCGCCGTCCTCTTCCTCGTCCTCTCGACGTGCTACCGGACGAGCGCGCGGATCACCGAGGGCGCGGGCGAGCACGCCGCGCACCGGCTCCGGATGGAGCTGGCCGGGCGTGTCCTCGACCCCCGGGGCGGCTCCGAGACGAACCGGCTCCCCGGCGCCCTCACCAGCATCGCCACCAACGACGCCCGCCGGGTGGGCTCGGTGGCGACCGCCATCGCGTACGGGGTGTCGGCGGTCGCGGCCCTCGTGATCAGCGCCGTCGCGCTGCTCAGGATCTCCGTGCCGCTGGGCCTGCTCGTCCTGCTCGGCATCCCGCCCCTGCTCTGGCTCGGGCACCGCATCAGCCGACCCCTGGAGCGGCGCAGCGAGACCGAGCAGGAGCGCGCCGCCCACGCCTCGGGGGTCGCCGCCGACCTCGTCGCCGGGCTGCGGGTCCTCAAGGGCATGGGCGCCGAGTCGGCGGCCGTCGCCCGCTACCGCACCACGAGCCAGGACTCGTTGGCCGCCGCCCTGCGCGCGGCCCGCAGCCGGGCCGGGCACGAGGGCGCGATCCTCACCCTGACCGGCGTCTTCATCGCCGTGATCGGCCTGGTGGGCGCCTACCTCGCCATGGACGGCAGCATCAGCGTCGGCGAACTGGTGGCGGCCGTGGGCCTGGCGCAGTTCCTCCTCGGACCGTTCCAGCTGCTCACCTACGTCAACGCCGAACTCGCCCAGGGGCGGGCCTCCGCCAAGCGCATCGCGGAGGTGCTGGCCTCGCCCGTCTCCGTCGAGGGCGGCGAGGCGGTCCCGGCCGACGCGACCGCCGGGCACCTCGCGCTGCGCGGGGTGTCGCTCGGCGCCCTGCGCGGGGTGGACCTCGACCTGCCCGCCGGCGGCCTGACCGGCATCGTCACCAGGGACCCGGCGGCCGCCGCCGACCTGCTGCTCTGCCTGGCCCGGGAGAAGGACCCCGCCGAGGGCACGGTCGAGCTCGACGGCGTACCGCTGACCGGGCTCGACCCCGACGCGCTGCGCCGCGCCGTCCTGGTCGCCCACCACGACGCGGACCTGTTCGAGAGCACCCTGCTCGACAACGTACGGTCCGGGGCCGACGGCGACACGGCGGCGGTCGAGAGCGCCCTCGCGGCCTCGGCCGCCGACGACGTGGCCCAGCTGCTCCCGGACGGCGTGGACACCCTCCTCGCCGAGCGCGGCCGGTCCCTCTCGGGCGGCCAGCGCCAGCGCGTGGCGCTCGCCCGGGCGCTCGCCGCCGACCGGCCCGTCCTCGTCCTGCACGATCCGACCACCGCCGTCGACACCGTCACCGAGTCGCGGATCGCGCGCGAGCTGCGGGAGGTCCGCCGGGGCCGTACGACCGTCCTCGTCACCACCAGTCCCGCACTCCTCGCGGTGACCGACCGGGTGGTGGTCCTGGAGGACGGCGCCGTACGGGCCGACGGCCACCACAACGACCTCCTCGCCGCCGACGAGACGTACCGCGCGGCGGTGCTCGCATGACGACTCCGCGCACGACACCGGGTACGACACCGGGTACGACACCGCCCGAGGAGACGGAACAGACCATGACCGGAAGCAGCCCGGACCGCGCGCTCCTGCCGACCGCCACCGGCGCCGAGTGCATGGCGGCGCTCCGCACCATGCTCCACGGCCACCGGCTCCTGGCCGTGGCCGCGATCACCGTCCTGGTCGCCGGCACGGCCATCGGGCTGCTGACGGCGCCCCTGCTCGGCCACATCGTCGACCTGGTGGTGGAACAGCGGGGGTCCCAGGCCCTGACGCTGCCGCTCGTCCTGCTCATCGCCGTCGCCGTGGCGCGCGGCGCCGCCGCCGCCGTCGGCAGCACGCTCGTCGCCCGGCTCGGCGAGACCGTGCTCGCCGCGCTGCGCGAGCAGTTCATCGAGCGGGCGCTGCGGCTGCCGCTGGAGCGGGTCGAGGCGGCCGGCTCCGGCGACCTCGTGTCCCGGGTGACGAGCGATGTGACCATGATCGCGAAGTCGGTGCGGCAGGCCCTTCCCGAGTTCAGCCGGTCCGCGCTCACCATCGTGCTGACCTTCGCGGGACTCGCCGTGCTCGACTGGCGGTTCCTGCTCGCCGCGCTCCTCGCCGCGCCGGTGCAGGTGTTCTCAGTCCGCTGGTACATGCGCCGCTCCTCCCCCGTGTACGGCGAGCACCGCATCGCCACCGGGGCGTTGCAGCACCAGCTGCTCGACAGCGTCGGCGGTGCGCGGACCGTGCGCGCCTTCCGGCTCGGCTCCACGCACACCGGGCTTCTGGAGGACCGGTCGGGGGCCGCGCGCGACCTCGGCCTGCGGGGCATCCACCTCGTCACGGGCTTCTTCTCCCGGCTGAACCTCGCCGAGTTCATCGGCCTCGCCGCGATGCTCGCCACCGGCTTCGTCCTGGTCGACGGCGGCTCGGTCACCATCGGTACGGCCACCGCGGCCGCGCTGTACTTCCACAGCCTCTTCAACCCGATCAACGCCACGCTGTACCTCCTGGACGACGCGCAGTCCGCGGGCGCGAGCTTCGCCCGCCTGGTGGGCGTCTCGGCCCTGCCCGCGGAGTCCGCGCCGGAGGAGGCCGACGCGCCCGTGGACGGTTCCGTCACGGTGTCGGCGCTCGGTCACTCGTACGGCACCGGGGCTCCGGTGCTGCACGACGTCGACCTCACCGTGCGCAGCGGGGAGCGGGTCGCCCTGGTCGGCGCGAGCGGGGCGGGCAAGACGACCCTCGCCAAGGTCATCGCCGGGGTCCACGAGCCGACGTCGGGCTCGATCACCCTCGGCGGGGTGCCCGTGGGGAAGCTGGGCCCGGCCGGGGTCCGGCGCGCGGTGACCCTGATCAGCCAGGAGGTGCACGTCTTCGCCGGGCCGCTCGCCGAGGACCTGCGGCTCGCCCGGCCCGGCGCCGGTGACGAGGAGCTGCGCGCGGCCCTGGACCGGGTGGGCGCCCTGGAGTGGGCGGAGGCGCTGCCCGAGTGCCTGGCCACGGTCGTCGGAGAGGGCGGGCACCGGCTGACGGTGACGCAGGCGCAGCACCTCGCGCTGGCCCGGCTGGTCCTCGCGGATCCGCCCATCGCCATCCTCGACGAGGCGACGGCCGACGCGGGCAGCGCGGGCGCGCGCGTCCTGGAGGACGCCGCGGCGCGGGCCCTTGAGGGGCGTACGGGCATGATGGTGGCCCACCGTCTTCCGCAGGCCGCGACGGCCGACCGGGTCGTCGTCCTGGACAAGGGGCGGGTCGTGGAGAACGGCACCCACGAGGAGCTGATCGCCGCGGGCGGGCGGTACGCCGACCTCTGGGCCGCGTGGTCCGACAGCCGCCGGCAGCCGGCGGAGAAGGTGCCGAAGCCGGCCTCCGACTCCGAATCCGGCGCCGAGGTGCCGGTCTCGCCGGCTCTCTAGGCACGACCGGCCCAGGAGCGACCGGCTCCAGGGGCACCCGGCTTCGGGAGCGACCGGCTTCGGGGGCGACCGGCTCCAGGAGCGACCGGCTCCAGGGACGCCCGGCTCCAGGGACGCCCGGCTTCAGGAGCGCCCGGCTCCAGGGACGCCCGGCTTCAGGAGCGACCGGCTCCAGGAGCGACCGGCTTCGGGAGCGACGGTTCCCAGGAGCGACCGGCCTCCGGCTCGACCGGCTTCAGGCGCGAAACGCCGGAGGGGCGTCACGACGGATCGTCGTGACGCCCCTCCTTTCGTTACTCAGCCCTGCCGGGCCACGAGGCTCGCCGGGCGCAGGTCGGTCCAGTGGGCCTCCACGTACGCCAGGCACGCTTCTCGGGTGTTCTCACCGAAGACGGTCCGCCAGCCGGCGGGTACCGCGGCGAAGGAGGGCCACAGCGAGTGCTGGTTCTCCTCGTTGGCCAGGACCCAGAAGCGGCCCTGCGAGTCCTCGAAGGGGTTGGTCGTCATGCGTTCTCACTCCTCGTGGATGTGACGTCGAACAGTTCGGACAGCGGCTGCTCGGAGTCGGCTGTCACCGTGCGCAGCAGGGTCTGGAGTTCTTCGGCGAGCCGGCGGGCCTTGGCGGCGCCGATCCGCTCGTGGGCGTGGATGATCCCGCAGTGCACGGGCCCGTCGCCGCGCGGCTCGTAGAAGGAGAGCGTCAGCTCCGCCCGTGCCGAGCCGGTGGGGACGGCCTGGAGGCTACCCACGCCGCCCTCCAGCCGGTCGAGGTCGGCCTGCTCGTGGTGGATCACCATCACCTGCGGGCCCTCCGGCCGCAGGCCGGCCGACCGGACGACCGCGTCGAAGGGGACGTCCTGCCGGTCGAGGGCGCTGAGCGTGGTCTCCCTTACGCGGCCGAGCAGTTCGGCGAAGGTCGGGTCGCCCGCCGTGTCGGTGCGCAGCAGGACCGTGTTGAAGAAGCAGCCGACCAGGTCCGCGAGCCGGTCGTCGGTGCGCCCGGCGACCATCGTGCCGATGGGCAGGTCGGTGCCCGCGCCGTGGGCGGTGAGCAGGGCGGCGAGCGCCGAGTGCAGGACCATGAACATGCTGGTGCCGGTGGCCTGCGCGAGCCGGTCCACGTCGGCGTGCAGCCGCTCGTCGAGGACGAACTCGACGATCCCGGCCGCCGGCCCGTGACCGGTGTGCTCCTCGGTCCGGGGGCCGGGGACGCCGGCCGGCAGTGCCAGTTCGCGCGGTGCCTCCCTGAGCGTCCGGCGCCAGTAGGCAAGTTGGCGGCCGCCCCGGCTGTCCGGGTCGTCGACGTCGCCGAGGACCTCGCGCGCCCAGCGGATGTAGTCGCCGTACGTCACGGGGAGCGGCTCCCAGTCGGGCGCCCGGCCGGCGGTCCGCGCTCCGTAGGCCGTGGTGAGGTCGCGGAGGAGCGGGACCACGGACCATTCGTCCACGGCCAGGTAGTGCATGGTCAGCAGCACCGCCTGGGCCCCGTCCGGGCCGGTGAGCAGCCGGACGCGCAGGGCGGGTTCCCGCTCCAGGTCCGGTGCCTGCCCGGCCAGTTCGGCCAGTCGGGCGTCCAGGTCCGCGCAGTGCTCGGCGGTCGGGGCCGGTGCCTCGGCGGCCCGCCGGAGCACCGTCCCGTCGGGCTGCGCGGCGAAGGCCGTGCGCAGCGGCTCGTGGCGGGCCGTCACGTCGGCGAGCGCGGCGGTGAGGGCGTCGGCGTCGAGTCCGCCGGGCGAGCGCAGCACGAGCGCGTGGTCGAAGCCGGGGCTCCGCCGGTACGCGTTCCACTGCCACTGCTGTACGGGTGCCACCTGAAGGTCGCCGTCGGGCTCGGCGTCCCGCGCGGGGCGCAGCGCCGGGCGGGCGGCCGTCGCGCCGTCCAGCTTGCCGGCGATACCGGCGACGGTCAGGGCGTCGAAGACGTCCCGGATGCTCAGCTCGACGCCGAACTCGGCGCGGATCCGGCCGAGGAGCCGCATCGACGCCATGGAGTGGCCGCCGAGCGCGAAGAAGCTGTCGTGGACGCCGACGGAGTCCAGCTTGAGGATCTCGCAGAACAGCTCGGCGAGCCGGGCCTGGGTGGGGGTCGCCGGGTGGGCGTCGCCGGTCATCGCGGACCATCGCGGCGCGGGCAGCGCCTTGTGGTCGAGCTTGCCGTTGGGCGTGAGCGGCAGCGGGCCGTCGAGGGCGACGACGAGGGCGGGGACCATGTACTCGGGCAGCTGCCCTGCGACATGGGCGCGCAGCTCCTGCGGGTCGAGCTCCCTCGTCGTCCCCGCGCCGGTCTCGGGTACGGCGTAGCCGACGAGCCGGACGATGTCGCCGTCGCGGTCGGGCAGGACGGCGGCCTGGGCGACGGACGGGTGGCCGGCGAGGGCGGCCTCGATCTCGCCCAGTTCGATGCGGAAGCCGCGGATCTTCACCTGGGTGTCGACCCGGCCGAGGAAGTCGAGGTTGCCGTCGGCGCGCCAGCGGGCGCGGTCGCCCGTGCGGTACATGCGGCTGCCGGGCGTGCCGAACGGGTCGGCGACGAACCGCTCCGAGGTGAGCCCCGTCTGCCCGAGGTAGCCCCGGGCGAGGCCTCGCCCGGCGACGTACAGCTCGCCGACGACACCGGTTGGCACCGGCCGCAGGTGCTCGTCGAGGACGTAGCAGCGGGTGTTGGGGTCGGGGCGGCCGATCGGCACCCGTCCGGAGGCCCGGCCTCCGTGCTCGCGGGCGGGCCACAGCGTCGAGTTGACCGTCGCCTCGGTGAGTCCGTACGCGCAGATCAGGTGCGCGGTGGCGCCGAACCGCTCGAACAGGTCCGGCGGCACGGTCTCGGTGCCGACGAGGACGGTCGAGCCCTCCGGCAGGGCGCAGCCCGGGGGCAGCGCCGAGACGAGCGAGGGCGGCAGGATCATGTGGGTGATCCGCTGGTCGGCGAGGAAGTCGGTGAGCGCGGGGCCCGCGACCCTGGCCTCGTCGGTGATGAGGACGAGCCGTCCGCCGTGGCAGAGCGCCATGGCAAGCTCGAAGGCGAAGACGTCGAAGCCGATGGACGCGAACTGGAGGACGCGGCTGTCGTGTTCGAGGCCCATCCGGTCGACGGCGGTGGCGACGAGGCTGGCGATGCCCTCGTGCGGGACGACGACGCCCTTGGGGCGGCCGGTCGAGCCGGAGGTGTAGATGACGTACGCGGCCTGGTGGAGGCCCGCCGGTCCGCCGGGCGGCGGCGTCGCGGGCAGCGCGTCCAGTTCGGCCGCGGTGTCCGGGGCGTCGAGCAGGAGCACCGGGACGCCCGGCACGTCGGGGATCTTCCCGGCGACGGACTCGGTGCCGACGACGACGGCCGCGCCCGAGTTCTCGATCATGTACGTGAGGCGGTCGCCCGGGTGGACGAGGTCGAGCGGCAGGAACGCGGCGCCCAGCTTCAGCGCGGCGAGGACCGTCGCGATCATGTCCACCGAGCGCGGCACGGCCACGCCGACGACGCTCTCGGCCCCGACGCCGCGGGCCGCGAGCAGCCGGGCGACGCGGTGGGCGCGGGCGTCGAGCTGGGCGTACGTCACCGACCGGGAGCGCTCGACGACGGCGACGGCGTCCGGGCGCTCGGCGACCCACCGGGCGAAGAGCGCCGGCAGGGTCTCCTCGTCGACCTCGCGGGGCGCGCCGTTGAAGCCTTCGAGGACCAGTCGGCGTTCTTCGGCGGAGAGGATCTCGGCCCGCGACACGGGCTGGTCGGGGGCCGCGACGAGGGCCGCGACCAGCCTGCGGAGGCGGTCGGCGACGAGCTCGGCGGTCTCCCGGTCGAAGAGTTCGGTGGCGAACTCCAGGCGGCAGCCGAGGGAGTCGGAACCCCCGGCGCCCTCGACGGGGCTCCGCTCCGTGAAGCTGAACACGAGGTCGAACTTGGCGGTGCCGATCCCGAAGGGGACGTAGTCGGCCCGGAGCCCGGGCAGCCGCAGCTCGTCGTCGGTGCGGGCGTGGTAGCCGACCATCACCTGGAACAGCGGGTTCCGGGAGAGGGAGCGGGTCGGGTTGAGCTTCTCCACGACCGACTCGAAGGGGACGTCGGCGTGGGAGAACGCGGCCAGGTCGGTCTCCCGGACCCGGGCGAGCAGTTCGGTGAAGCTGGGGTCTCCCGCGAGGTCGGTCCGCAGCACCAGCGTGTTGACGAAGAAGCCGACGAGTTCGTCCAGGGCCTCGTCACCCCGTCCGGCGATGGGTGCGCCGAGGGGGATGTCGGTGCCCGCGCCGAGCCGGTGCAGCAGGGCGGCGACGGCCGCGTGGGCGACCATGAACATGCTGGCGCCGGTCTCGCGGGCGAGCCGCTTGAGTCCGTCGTGGACCGTCCGGTCGAAGGTGATGTCCAGCTCGCCGCCGGTGAACGCCGGGCGGGCGGGCCGCGGCCGGTCGGTGGGCAGTTCCAGCTCCTCGGGGGCGCCGGCGAGGGTCGTGCTCCAGTGCTCCAGCTGCCGGGCCGCGAGGCTGTCCGGGTCGGCCGGGTCGCCGAGGAGACGTCGCTGCCAGAGCGCGTAGTCGGCGTACTGGACGGGCAGCGGCTCCCAGTCGGGGGCGGCGCCGTCGAGGCGGGCCGTGTAGGCGGTGGTCAGGTCCCGCAGGAAGGGGCGGTCGGACCACTCGTCTGTGGTGATGTGGTGCAGGAGCAGCGCGACGACGTGGTCGTCCGGCGCGACCTCCACGATCGTGGCGCGGACGGGCAGTTCACCGGAGAGGTCGAAGGGCCGCCGGACGGCGGCGTCGACGATGCCGGGCACCTCGTCCTCGGTGGCGCGCAGGTGTTCCACGGCCGGCGGCACGCCGGCGGGCAGGACCCGCTGGAACGCCTGGCCCTCGCGCTCGGCGAAGACCGTGCGGAGTGCCTCGTGGCGGGCGGTCACGTCGGCGAGGGCGGCGCACCAGGCCGTGCGGTCGAAGGCGCCGCGCAGGCGCATGACGAGCGGGAAGTTGTACGCGGCCGAGGTGCACTCGATCTGCTGGATGACCCACAGGCGCTGCTGGGCGTGGGACAGCGGCAGTTCGTCGGGCCGCTCGGCGGCCGTGAGCGCCGTCAGGGCCGGGCGGGCGGCGCCGCGCGGGGCGGTCGCGCGCTCCACGAGCTCGGCGACGGTGGGCGCCTCGAACAGGTCGCGGATCGCGAGTTCGGCGTCGAGCGCGGTGCGGGCGCGGCTGACGAGCCGGGTGGCGAGGAGGGAGTGCCCGCCCAGGTCGAAGAAGTCGCTGTCGATGCCGACGCTGCCCTCGGCGAGGCCGAGGACCTCCGCGAAGAGCGCGCAGAGCGTCTCCTCCTGCGGCGTGCGCGGCGCCCGGGTCTCGCCCGTGCCGGCGAAGTCGGGCGCGGGCAGGGCCTTGACGTCCAGCTTGCCGTTGACGGTGAGCGGCAGGGTGGCCACGGTGACCAGCGCGGACGGGACCATGTAGTCGGGCAGGCCGGCCTTCAGGTGCTCGCGCAGCCGGGGAACGAGCGTCTCGTCGCCGGGTCCGGCCGAGTCCTCCCGTACGACATAGCCGACGAGGCGCTTGGTGCCGGCGGTCTCGTGGACGACCACGGCGGCGTGGGCGACCTCCGGGTGCGCGGACAGGGCCGTGGAGATCTCGCCGAGTTCGATGCGGTAGCC
The DNA here is from genome assembly GCF_042717315.1 of Streptomyces sp. NPDC058650. NCBI lineage: Bacteria > Bacillati > Actinomycetota > Actinomycetes > Kitasatosporales > Streptomycetaceae > Streptomyces > Streptomyces sp. NPDC058650. The sequence goes on along the minus strand of NZ_JBHXRL010000026.1, from coordinate 14,153 downwards.
GCGGATCTTCACCTGGTCGTCGGTGCGGCCGAGGAAGTCGAGCAGGCCGTCGGGCCGCTGCCGTACGAGGTCGCCCGTGCGGTACATGCGTTCGCCGGGCTCGCCGAACGGGTCGGCGACGAACCGCTCGGCCGTGAGGCCGGCGCGGTCGTGGTAGCCGCGGGCGAGGCCCGTACCGGCGATGTACAGCTCGCCGGGGCAGCCCGGCGGTACGGGGCGCAGCATCGTGTCGAGGACATGGGCGCGAGTGTTCCGGATGGGCAGGCCGACGGTCGGCGTCGCGCTGTCGGTGGTGGAGCCGCCGAGGGTGTTGATCGTGTACTCGGTCGGGCCGTACAGGTTGTAGCCGTACGTGTCGTCGGTGTCGCGCAGGCGCGTCCAGACGGTGTCGGAGACGGCCTCGCCACCGAGCAGGACGAGGGCGGGCCGGTGCCTGCCCGTCGCGCTGCCCGTGGTCTCGTCGCGGTCGAGGAGGCCCTCCTCGATGAGGAGCTGGGCGTAGGTGGGCGTCACGTTGACGACGTCGACGCGATGTTCGTCGCAGTACGCGACCAGGGCCTCGGCGTCGCGACGGAGTTCCTCGTCGCAGACGTGGACCTCATGGCCCTCGACGAGCCAGAGCAGCTCCTCCCAGGACATGTCGAAGGCGAAGGAGACGGTGTGCGCGATGCGCAGCCGTCGTCCGCCTGCCGAGGCGATGGCCGGGTCGAAGATCTCCTTCTGGTGGTTGAGCTGCATGTTCGTCAGACCCCGGTAGGGGGTGACGACGCCCTTGGGGCGGCCGGTGGAACCGGAGGTGTAGATGACGTACGCGGGGTGTTCCAGCCGGTCCGGCACGCCGCGGGCGAACGCGGGCCGCTCGGCGTCGGTGATCCCGGCGCCGGACAGCGCGGCCAGCTCGGCCGTCACCGCCGGGTCGTCGAGGAGGAGTTCGGGGGCGACGGGCCCGTGCTCGCCGCGCAGCGTCGGGGCGACGGCGGTCGTGGACAGCAGGCACAGCGGTCCCGTGTCCTCGGCCATCAGGCGCAGCCGGTCGGCGGGGTGGTCGAGGTCGAGCGGCAGGTAGGCGGCGCCGGTCCGCAGGACGGCGAAGAGCGCGGCCACCATCTCGATGGACCGGGGCAGCGCGAGCGCCACGACGGTCTCGGGTCCGGCGCCGCGGGCGAGGAGCAGCCGGGCGAGCCGGTTGATTCGCGCGTCGAGTTCGGCGTATGTCAGGGCGACGTCGCCGAAGACGAGCGCCACGGCGTCGGGGGTACGGGCGACCTGGGCCGTCAGCATGTCGGCGACGGTCTCGTCCGGCACGTCCCCGCGGGTGGCCGTCCGGCCGGATTCCAGCGCGGCGCGCTCCTCCGGCAGCAGCAGGTCCATGCCGGCGGTACGGGCGGGCGTCGCGCCGTCGAGGCCCTCGCCCAGCCGCTCCAGGACCGTCGTGAAGCGGGCCAGGATCGTGGCGGCCGCCTCGGCGTCGAAGAGGTCGGGCCTGGCCGCCAGGGTCACCCGCAGCCGGGCGCCGGGCGTGACGATCAGGGTGAGCGGGAAGTGGGTGCCGTCGACGTTGGAGACGCCGGTGATGCCGTGCCGCGCCCGGAGCTCCGCCGCGCGGTCCTCGCCGTCGGCCGAGCGGAGCACGAAGAGGGTGTCGAAGAGGCGGCGGTGGCCGGTCTCCTGCTGGAGCGTGCCCAGGCCCACGTACTCGTACGGCATGACGGTGGCGCGCTCGGACTGCATCCGGCGCAGCAGGTCGAGGAGCGGCTCGTCCGGGGCGAAGGCGACGCGGGCGGGGACGGTGTTCAGGAACATGCCGATGATGCCGGCCACGTTCGGTACGTCCGCCGGGCGGCCGGCGACCGCGGTGCCGAAGGCGACGTCCCCGCGGCCCGTCATCGCCGAGAGCACCAGGCCCCAGGCGGCGTTCAGGACGGTGTTCAGGGTGAGTCCGTGGCGCCGGGCGAGAGTGCGGAGCCGGTCGCTGCTCTCCTGGGTGAGGTGGGCGTCGAAGTCGGCGGGGATGACCGGGCCGGCGTCGCGTCCGGAGGGGGCGACGAGCGTCGGTTCGTCGAATCCGGCCAGCGTCCCGCGCCAGGCGTCCAGGGCGGCGGCGGTGTCCTGGGCGTCGAGCCAGGCCAGGTAGTCGCGGTACGAGCCGGGCAGCGGCAGGCCGGTGGCGTCACCGGCCCGCTCGTACAGCGTGAACAGCTCCTCCAGGAACAGCCAGGCGGACCAGCCGTCCCAGAGGATGAGGTGGTGGGTGACGACGAGCCGGTCGCGGCCGTCGCCGAGGCGGATGAGCAGCAGCCGGCAGAGCGGCGCGGCGGACAGGTCGAAGCGCTGCCGGCGGTCGGCGGCGAGCAGCTCCTCCACGCGGGTCCGCTGCTCCTCCTCGGAGAGGTGGGTCAGGTCCTCCTCCACCAGCGGGATCTCGGCGCCGTCGGCGATGAACTGCACGGGCCGGGGCAGGCCGTCGCTGGTGAATCCGGCGCGGAGGCTGGTGTTGCGGTCGAGGAGGGCGCGGCAGGCGGCCCGCAGCCGGTCGGCGTCGACCCGGCGGTCGAAGTCCAGGGCCTCCTGGGACTGGTAGACGTCGAGGGCGTCGCCCGCGTCGTAGGTGGCGTGGAAGTACATGCCCTCCTGGAGCGGGGAGAGCGGCCAGACGTCCGCGACGGGGAGTCCGGCGGCGGCGTGGACGCGCTCGGTCTCCTCGGGGGTGAGGACGAGCCCGCCCAGCGGGGCCGGGGCGGGCGCGGGGGTCGGGGGCTCCGGGGGCGCGGCCGCGGTCAGCTGGTCGAGCAGGGCCTTCAGAGCCGGGTCGACGGCCGCGCCGGACTGCTGCTGGAGGGCGAGGACGGCCTGGAGAGCGGCGGCGGCCTGCCCGGCGTCGGTGGCGGAGACGGTCACGCCGTCGGAGTGCACGGGTACCTCGGTTGTCTGGGGTGCGGTGGGGTCGGCCGGGGCCTCGGCCGGGGCCGCGTGCGCGGCCGTCTCGGCGAGGGCGGCGGGGGTGCGGCACGCGAACACGTCGCGCGGGCTGAGCGTCAGCCCGTGCTCGCGGGCGCGGGTGGCGACGGTGATCGAGGTGAGGCTGTCGCCGCCCAGGACGAAGAAGTCGTCGTCGACGCCGATGCCCGGGACGCCGAGGACGTCGGCGAAGATCGCGCACAGGGCCCGCTCGCGTTCGTCGCGGGGCGCGCGCCCGTCCGCCCGGGGCGCGGCCTCGGGGGCGGGCAGGGCGTTCTGGTCGAGCTTGCCACTGGGCGTCAGGGGCAGTTCGGCGAGGACGACGACGGCGCCGGGCACCATCGGGGCGGGGAGCGCGCCGGCGAGACCGGCATGCAGCGCCGCGGAGTCCGGGGCGGCGCCGGGGGCCGGGACGGCGTAGCCGACGAGGGCGCCGTCGCGGACGACCACGGCCGCTCGCGCGACGCCGGGGAGCGCGGCGAGCGCGGTCTCGATCTCGCCCGGCTCGATGCGGTTGCCGCGGATCTTGACCTGGCGGTCGGTGCGTCCGAGGTACTCGACCGCCCCGTCGGCTCGCCGCCGCACCAGGTCGCCGGTGCGGTACATCCGGGTGCCGGGCTCGCCGAAGGGGTCGGCGACGAACCGCTCGGCGGTCAGCCCGGGCCGGTCGTGGTAGGCCCGCGCCAGCTGGACGCCCGCGAGGTACAGCTCGCCGGGCACCCCGTCGGGCACCTGGCGCAGGAACGGGTCCAGGACGTGGAGCCGGGTGTTCCACACGGGCCGGCCGATCGGCACGGCCGGTTCGTCGCCGCCCTCGTACGGGAAGTACGTGACGTCCACGGCGGCTTCGGTGGGGCCGTACAGGTTGTGGAGGGGGACGGGTCCCCGCCCGCCGCGGGAGGTCCCGGCCGTGAGGTCCTGCCAGCCGCGGGCGTCGGCTCCGGTGAGCGCCTCGCCGCTGCAGAACACCCGGCGCAGGCTCGTCGCCCAGTCGGGAAGGTCCCTGGCGGTCTCCATGACCTGGGTGAACGCGGCGAGCATCGAGGGCACGAAGTGGGCGGTGGTGACGGCCTGTTCGTGGATCAGGTCGGCCAGGTAGGCCGGGTCGCGGTGGCCGTCGGGGCGGGCGAGGACGACGGTCGCGCCCTCGGTCAGGGCCCAGAAGAACTCCCACACCGACACGTCGAAGCTGGACGGGGTCTTCTGGAGGACCCGGTCGTCGGCGGTGAGACCGTACGCGTGCTGCATCCAGGCGAGCCGGTTCACAATGGCCCGGTGGGTGACGGCGACGCCCTTGGGGCGGCCGGTGGAGCCCGAGGTGTAGATCAGGTACGCGGGGTGGTCGGGTCCGGCGGCCCCCGCCGCCGTTGCTGTTGCTGCTGTTGCTGTTGCTGCTGCTGCTGCTGCTGCTGGGACGGTCTCGGCCCGGTCGTTCGCGCCGATGACGACGTGGTCGAGGCCGGGCACCGCGGGCAGCCGGCCGGCGGCCTCCGCCGTCGTCACGACGGTGCGGGCGCCCGAGTCGGTGAGCATGAACGCGACCCGGTCGGCCGGGTAGTCGAGGTCGACGGGCAGGTAGGCGGCGCCCGTCCGGAGGACGCCGAGGAGCGCGACCATCAGCTCGGCCGAGCGCGGCACCGCGACGGCGACGTACCGCTCGGGGCCCGCGCCGTGGGTGCGGAGCCGGGCCGCCAGGGCCTCGGCGCGCCGGTCGAGTTCCGCGTAGGTGAGGGTGATGTCCTCGAAGACGACGGCCGAGGCGTCCGGGGCGTCCGCCACCCGCGCGGCGAAGAGCGCGTCGAGGGTCGTCTCGGGAACCGGGTGCCCGGTGGCGTTGAGTTCCGCGAGGTGTTCCCGCTCGCGGAGGGAGAGCAGGCCGGTCCGGCCGACGAGACGGGAGGGTTCGGCGACGACGGTCCGCAGCAGGGCCGTGTACCGGCCGGCGAGGACCGCGACGGCCACCTGGTCGAGGCGTGCCGCGTCGTGCTTGAACCGCAGCAGCAACCCGCCGTCGGCCGGCTCGACGACGAGCGCGAGGGGGTAGTGCACGGCGTCGAGGACCTCGGCGCCGGTGATGCGCAGCTCCTCCGGCTTCTGTCCGCCGGACCGGTCGCCGGTCGGGTAGTTCTCCAGGACCACGAGCGTGTCGAAGAGTTCGCCGCCGCCCGCGACCCGCTGGATGTCGGTGAGGCCGAGGTGCTGGTGGTCGAGCAGGGCCGTGTGCTCGTCCTGGACGCGCCGCAGGAGCTCCGTGAGCGTCTCGTCGGCGCGCAGGGTCACCCGGGCCGGGATCGTGTTGATGAAGAGGCCGACGGCGGAGTCGAGGCCCGCGACCTCCGTGGTCCGCCCGGACACGGTGGTGCCGAAGACGACGTCCTGGCTGCCGGTGAGCGCTCCGAGGACGAGGCCCCAGGCGCCGTGGAGGACGGTGCTCAGGGTGAGGCCGTGGGTGCGGGCGTAGGCGGTCAGCTCGTCGGCTAGGTCCTGGGGAAGGCGGGTGTCGACGTGCTCGTGCCGGGCCGGTGTGTCGACGCCGGAGGCGGTGGCGGCCGCGGTGGCCGCGGTGGCCGCGGTGGCGAGTTCCGGCAGGCGCGTGGGTCCCGCGAGCCCGGCGAGGGCCTCGCCCCACGCCGCACGCGCGGCGTCCCGGTCCCGGCCCGCCAGCCAGGACAGGTACGGCTCCGGGGCGACCGGCTCCGGTAGCGCGACGCCCTCGTACGCGGCGGTCAGTTCGCGGAGCAGGACGGAGACGGACCAGCCGTCGGCGACGATGTGGTGCAGGGTGAGGAGGAGCCGGTGGCGCTGCCCGTCCCTGATGAGGGTGGCGCGCAGCAGCGGCGGCCGGTCGAGGGCGAACCGCTGGGCGCGGTCGGCGCGCAGGAGCGCGTCGAGTCCGGTGGTGGCGGTGTCGGCCTCCCGCCACGGCAGGATCACGCGGTCGGCGAGCCGCTGGACGATCTCGCCGCCGGGCAGCTGGCGGAACGACGCGCGCAGCAACGGATGCCGGTCGAGGAGCAGTTGGAGCGAGCGGCGCAGCCGGTCGGGGTCGACGGGGCCCGTGAGGTCGAGGAGTTCCTGGACGACGTAGAGGTCGGCGGCGCGGTCGTCGAACTCCGCGTGGAAGAAGAAACCCTCCTGGAGCGGGGAGACGGGCAGCGCGTCCGCGTCGAGCTCCACCCGGGGAGCCGGGGCGGTGGCCGTCTCGCCGGCGATCCGGGCGAGCGCGGCCACGGTCCTGTTCCGGAACACCTCGCGCGGGGTGATGGCGAGACCGGCCTCGCGGGCGCGGTTGACGAGCTGGATGGCGACGATGCTGTCGCCGCCCAGTTCGAAGAAGCTGTCGTGGACGCCCACCGACGGCAGGCCGAGGACCTCGGCGAACAGCGCGGCGAGCGCGGCCTCGGCCGGGGTGCCCGGGGTGTCGGCACCGGTCAGGGCCGTCCACCGGGGCTCGGGCAGGGCCTTGGTGTCGAGCTTGCCGTTGGGGGTGAGAGGGAGCGGGCCGTCCAGGAGCACGACGGCCGACGGGACCATGTGGTCGGGCAGCGCGTCGGTCACGTGGGCGCGCGCGACCGTCACGGCGGCCTCGGCCGCCGCGCCGTCCGCTTCCGCGACCAGGTAGGCGACGAGGCGCTTCGCGCCCCGGTGGTCCTCGCGGGCGAGGACGGCGGCCTGGGCGATGCCCGGGCAGGCCATCAGGGCGCTCTCGATCTCGCCGGGTTCGATCCGGTGGCCGCGGATCTTGAGCTGGCCGTCCGCGCGGCCGAGGAACTCCAGGTTGCCGTCGGCGCCCCAGCGGACCCGGTCGCCCGTGCGGTACATCCGGGTGCCCGGCTCGCCGTACGGATCGGCGACGAACCGCTCCGAGGTCAGCCCGTGGCGGCCCAGGTAGCCGCGGGCGAGGCCGCGCCCGGCCACGTACAGCTCGCCCTCCGTGCCGGCGGGTACCGGGCGGAGTGCCGTGTCGAGCACGTAGGCGCGGGTGTTGGGGTCGGGGCGGCCGATGGGCGCGGGGCCGGGCCGGTCGGGGTCGGCGATCCAGAGCGTGGAGTTGACGCTCGCCTCGGTGAGGCCGTAGGCGACGACGACCCGGAGCCTGCCGTCCCAGCGGGCGATCAGTTCGCTCGGCACCGCCTCGGTGCCGACGACGAGCACGGCGCCGGTGGGCAGTTGGCACTCCTGCGGCAGCGCGGAGACGAGCGACGGCGGCAGGATCATGTGGGTGGCGCGGTGGCGCGCGATGTAGTCGGTGAGCGCGGGGCCGGCGACGCGGCGCTCGGCGGGGACGACGATGATCCGGCCGCCGACGCACAGCGACATGATCAGGTCCCACACCGTCACGTCGAAGCCGATGGAGGCGAACTGCACGACCCGGCTGTCGGCGGTGATGCCGATCCGCTCGGTCGCCGTGGCGATGAGGCTGCCGACGCCGTCGTGCGGGACGACGACGCCCTTGGGGCGGCCGGTCGAGCCGGAGGTGTAGATGACGTACGCGGCCTGGTCGAGGGCGACCGGGACGCCCGGGTCGGTGGCGGCCTGGGCGGCGAGGGCGTCCACGGTCGCCGGGTCGTCGAGCAGGAGGTGCGTGACGCCCTCCGACGAGGGGAGTTCACCGGCGAGGTCGCCCACGGTGAGGACGGTCCGCGCCCCGGCGTCGGACAGCATGTAGGCGATGCGGTCGCGGGGGTGGTCCGCGTCCAGCGGCAGGTAGGCGGCGCCCGCCTTCATCACGGCGAGCAGGGCGACGACGAGTTCCGGCGAGCGGGGCAGGGCCACGCCGACGACGTCCTCGGTGCCCACGCCACGGGCGGCGAGGAGGCGGGCGAGGCGGTTCGCGGAGGCGTTGAGCTCGGCGTAGGTCAGCTCGCGGTCCTCGCAGACGAGGGCGACGGCGTCGGGCCTGCGGCGGACCTGCCGCTCGAAGGCGGCGGGCCAGGAGAGTTCCGGCGCTTCGCACGGCGCCACACCGAACTCGTCGAGTACCAGGGCGCGTTCGGTGGCCGACGTGAGGTCGAGGTGGCCCAGGGGGCGGTCGAGGTCCGCTGTGAAGGCGTGCAGCAGGGCGAGGAAGCGGCGTTCGTGGTCGGCGAGCGCGGCCTCGTCGCAGACGTCCGCGTCGGCGTCGAGGTGGACGGTGAGGCCCTGACCGTGCCGGGTCTCGGCGAAGTTGACGGCGAGGTCGCTGACGGGCCCGAGCCATTCCGGGCGCAGCTCGGCCGCGTGCTCGGTTCCGCCGTCCGCGAAGAGCAGGCCCTCGGGGCGCGGCAGGATGTTGACGGTGGGGCCGACGAGCTCCGGTACGCCGTCGACGAGGCCGAGGTCCCTGGCCAGGTCCTCGGCGCGGTAGCGGCCGTGGGCGACCGCGTCGGCGACCGCGTCGCGCACGTGCGCCACGAGCGCGACGCCGGTGACGGCGGGCCCGACGGCGAGGCGCAGCGGGACGATGTTGGACACCATGCCGGGGACGGTCGCGGAGACCTCGTCCTGGCGGGCGGCGATCGGCAGGCCGAGGACGAGGTCCTGCTCGCCGCTGACGCGGTGGAGGTAGGCGGCGACGGCGGCGAGCAGGACGCGGGACGGGCGGACGCCCGCGCTCCGGGCGGCGGCGTGCAGCCGGTCGACGGCCTGCGGGTCGAGTTCCGTCGTACGCCGCAGGCGACGGGTCATCGGGGACGCGCCGCGCTCGACGAGGCGTACGGGCTCGGTCCGGCCGGCCATCCGGTCGGCCCACCAGGCGCGGTCCTTCCCGTGCCGGTCCGACGTGCGGTACGCGCGGTCGGCGGCGACCAGGCGGGCGAGGGAGCGGTCGCCGGGCGCCGGTGCCTGCTCCCGCGCCGTGTAGAGCTCGCCGGCGCGCCGGGTGACGAGGGCGACGCCCATGCCGTCCATCACGATGTGGTGGTAGCGCTGGACCCACAGGACGTGGTCGTCGGCGAGCCGCAGCAGCGCGTGGCCGGTGAGCGGTCCGTGGGCCAGGTCGACGGGCCGGTCCCGGTCCGCGGCGGTCCACGCGGCGGCGGCCTCCTCGGGGTCGGCGGCGGCACGCAGGTCCACGACGGCGAGGGCGGCGGGGAGGTCCCGGAGCGTCTGGCGTGGCCCGTCGCTCCCGGGGGCGACGTTCACCCGCAGGCACTCGGCCTCCTCGACGGCCCGGCGGACGGCCGCGGCGAGCCGGTCCAGGTCGAGGCCGCCGCGGAGGTCGAGCGCGAACACGATGTTGTAGGCAGAGCTGTCCGGCTCCAGTTGCTGGGCCAGCCAGATACCGGATTGCCCGCCGGTGAGGGGGATCCCGGAAGCGGACGTCCGGTCCGACTCGACGTCAAACATCGTACGAAGTGGCCTTTCCCTGGAGGTGCGTCGGTGTGGGGTGGTCCCGGGCGTGGCTCGGCACCCCTCCGTGCGCGGGGTGCGCCTCGAACGCCGACGGCGTGGCGGGACCGCCACGCCGTCGGTTCGATCGACGCCCCCCTGGCGCCGCGTCAGCGGCGTGCGGGTCAGCGGTGCGTCGTCACTTGACGGCCGCGAGGAGCGGCGTGACCTCGTCGATGGCGTACGGGATCGACAGGACGGTGTTGAAGGAGAACGCGGCGCCGATGTCGGGGTCCTGGTAGGGCACGAACAGGTCGCGCTTCTCCTGGTTGACCTTCAGCTTCTTGTAGAGCGGCTCCGCCTTGATGCGGTCGTTGGCCTCGGTGCTGGAGGTGACCCAGACCAGCCGGTCGACGTCGAGGATGTTGAGCTTCTCGGCGCTGAGTTCGGCGACGTTCCAGCCCGGCTTGGCCAGGCCGTCGATCTCCGGCTTCAGCTTGAAGCCGAGCTCGGAGAAGAAGATCGCCTTGGGGTCGGTCTTGGTGAACGCCGAGTACTTGCCGGCCTCGAAGGAGTCGGCGACGGCCAGCGTCTTCTGCGCGAACTCGGGGTGCTTCGCCCGGACGGCCTTGAAGCGGGTGTCGATGTCCGCGATCAGCTTCTCGGTCTCGGCGTCCTTGCCGAGCGCCTTGCCGATCTGCCGGGTCATGACCTGCCACGGAGCGCCGTAGTCGGGGTGCTCCTTGGGCTGGGCGACGACCTTGGTGAACTTGGAGAGCGTGTCGTACTGCTCCTTCTTCATCCCCGAGTACTGGGCGATGACCAGGTCCGGCTTCAGCTCCGCGATCTTCTCGATGTTGTACTCGTCGCGCTCGCCGACGATCACCGGCTTCGTGGAGCCCCACTTGTCCTTCGTCCACGGCCACTTGCCGTACGGCTGCTCCTTGAACCAGTCGACCGAGCCGGCCGGCTTGACGCCGAGCGCGAGCACCGCGTCCTGGTCGGAGAGGCCGAGCGTGACGATCGTCTTCGGCTCCTTGTCGATCGTCGTGCTGCCGTACTTGTGCGCGACGGTGACGGGGAACGCGGCGGGCTTGCCCGCTCCGTCCGCCGACGCCGAGCCGGAGGGCGAGGAGGCCGAGCCGGACTTCTCCGTCCCGCCCCCACAGGCGGCGAGTGCGAGTGCCGCCACCGCGAGGACGGCCACACGGGGAGCGGATCTGGCGAACCGCGCGAGGGCGGGACGTGCACCAGTTGACACAGACGTTCCTTTCAGGGGGATTCACAGTGCGTGCCGCGCCCGCCGGGACGGGACATCTGCCCGACGGGGAGCGGCGGGTGTTGCGTGGGGGGCGCGGAGAGGTGCGTGGGGTGCGGTGCGGGGCCTAGCGGGCCGTACCCACACCGTCGACGACCGGCCGGCCCTCACCTGAGGAGGGGGCGGGGACGGAGGTCGGGGAAGGGGCGGTGGCCGGGCGGTGGCCGACGACCGAGTCGAGGATCTCTCCGACCCTGATCGCGGTGTTGGAGAGCAGCGACGACGTGATGCCGTGGGTGTGCTCCGTACCGCCCTGGAGGTAGATGCCGCAGCGCAGTTCGGGGTCGGTGGCGACGCGGTAGTCGCGTTCGACCCGGATGCGGCCCTGCTCGTCGCGGTGGCAGCGCTCGGCGACCTCGCCCAGGAGGCCGAGCGGGTCGGCGGGGCTGTAGCCGGTGGCGAGCACGACCACGTCGGCGTCGAGCGTGGTCTCCTCGCCGCTGACCAGGGACCTGACGGTGGCGCGGGCGCCGTCCGGACCGTCCTCGACGCCGATGAGCCGGGAGATGTTCAGGAAGCGCAGCCGCTCGGTGCCGAGGACCTTCTCCTGGTACTGCTGCCGGTACAGGTCGTCGATGAGGTCGATGTCCACCACGGAGTAGTTGGTGTTGCCGTGGTACTCCATCAGCTTGCGCTTGATGTCGTCGGGCGCGGTGAAGTACTCGTCGACCGCTTCGGGGTCGAAGATGCGGTTGGCGAAGGCGCTGTCGTCGGCGGGGCTGTAGCCGTAGCGGGAGAAGACGGCGCAGATCTCGGCGTCGGGGAACCGGCGGTGCAGATAGGCCACGTTCTCGGCGGCGCTCTGCCCGGCACCCACGACGACGAACCGCTCGGGGGCAGTGCCCTCCAGACTGTCCACCTTGGCCAGCAGGTCGGAGTTGTGCCAGACCCGTTCGCTCCGCTCGATGCCCTCCGGCATGCGGGGGCGCAGTCCGGTGCCGAGGACGAGGTTGCGGGCGCGGTGGACGACGAGCTCCGTGCCGGCGCGGGCGGTGACCTCCAGGTACTCCACGACGCCGTCCTGGACGACGGGTTCGACGGCGATGATCTCGTGACCGTACGAGACCATGTCGTCGACCTTCGCCGCCGCCCACTCGAAGTAGTCGTGGAACTCCACGCGCAGCGGGAAGAGGTTCTTGTGGTTGACGAAGTCGATCAGCCGGCCCTTGCTCTGCAGGTAGCAGAGGAAGCTGTACTCGCTGGACGGGTTCCGCAGCGTCACGAGGTCCTTGAGGAAGGACACCTGCATGGTCGCGTCGTCGATCAGCATGCCGCGGTGCCAGCCGAAGCACGGCTGCCGCTCGAAGAAGTGCGCGGTCACCGCCTCCTCCCTGCCGACGCGGGCGTTGTGCTCGCTGAGCGCCAACGCCATGGCCACGTTGGACGGCCCGAAGCCGATTCCAATGAGGTCGTGGACCAGAGGTGTGTCACCAGGAAGAACCTGAGACATGTGACTCCCATCGTGCGTGCCGCCTGTGGGGGGCGTGGCCTGGAACAGGGTGTTCGGGGCACACCGGAGAGGGCGACCCGAGCGGAACTTAGGTAAAGCTAACCTGATTTGACTCCGCCTGTCGACGGCCCGCGACGATCGATGGCGAAACAATGGCTTCGAACAGCCTTGAAACATGGCCCAGTTGTCATGTTAGGTAAGCCTTGCTTTACTTGCGTCGATCAATCGCTCTTCCTAGGAGGAAGCCCATGCGGGTCGTCATGTTCGGTTATCAGACCTGGGGCCATCGCACCCTCCAAGCGCTCCTGGACTCCGAGCACGACGTGGTGTTGGTCGTGACACACCCCAAGAGCGAGCACGCCTACGAGAAGATCTGGAGCGACTCGGTCGCCGATCTGGCCGCGGAGCACGGCGTCCCCGTCGTCATCCGCAACCGGCCCGACGACGAGGAGCTGTTCGAGCGGCTCAAGGAAGCCGATCCGGACATCATCGTGGCCAACAACTGGCGTACGTGGATCCCGCCGCGCATCTACACCCTGCCGCGCCACGGCACGCTGAACATCCACGACTCGCTGCTGCCGAAGTACGCCGGCTTCTCGCCCCTGATCTGGGCGCTGATCAACGGCGAACCGGAAGTGGGCGTCACCGCCCACATGATGGACGAGGTGCTCGACGCCGGCGACATCGTCCGGCAGGACGCGGTCACCGTGGAGCCCACCGACACGGCGACGGACCTCTTCCACAAGACGGTCGATCTCATCGCCCCGGTCACGATCGGCGCCCTCGGCCTGATCGCCTCCGGGCAGACCGAGTTCACCCGGCAGGACAGGTCGCAGGCCAGCTTCTTCCACAAGCGGGCCGAAGAGGACATCCGGATCGACTGGAGCTGGCCCGCCGAGGTCCTCGAGCGCCTGGTCCGCGCCCAGTCCGACCCGTATCCGGCCGCCTTCACGTTCCACCGGGGCAGGCGTCTGGAAATCCTCTCCGCCGTGGTCTCCACGGGCCGGTACGGCGGCACCCCCGGCCGGATCTTCTACCGCGAGGGCGACGGCGTCGTCATCGTCGCCGGAGCCGACGCGCGCACCGGCCGCAACCACGGCCTCGCCATCACCCGCGTACGGACGGACGACGGCCGCGAGCTCGGAGCGGCCGAGTACTTCACTTCCATGGGCGGCTACCTCACCAGCCGCCCCTGACCACGAGGACCCTCACCATGCGTACCGCACGGCCTCGGCACTACCTCATGTGCCGGCCCACCCACTTCGACGTGGTCTACTCCATCAACCCCTGGATGGACCCGGCGAAGCCCGTCGACACCCAACTGGCCATCACCCAGTGGGAGAAGCTGCGCGAGGTCTACCTGAGCCTCGGGCACACCGTCGACACGATCGACCCCGTCCCCGGCCTCCCCGACATGGTCTTCGCCGCCAACGGCGCGACGGTGATCGACGGCCGGGCGCTCGTGGCGAGGTTCCGCGACGCCGAGCGCATCGCGGAGGGCCCCGCCTACCACGACTGGCTGCGCGACAACGGATTCCCCGACCTGCGCACCGCGAACGTCGTCAACGAAGGTGAGGGCGACTACCTGTTGACCGGCGACTGGCTGCTCGCCGGTACGGGCTTCCGCAGCGACCCGCGCTCGCACGACGAGGCGCAGGAGTTCTTCGGCCGCCCCGTCATCGGGCTGACGCTCGTGGACCCGGAGTACTACCACCTCGACACCGCGCTGACGGTGCTCGACGAGCGGACGATCGCGTACTACCCGGCGGCCTTCTCGCCGGGCAGCCTCGCCGTGCTGCGGCGGCTGTTCCCCGACGCCCTCATCGCCACGGCCGAGGACGCGGCGGTCTTCGGACTCAACGCGACGTCGGACGGCCTCAACGTGGTCCTGCCGCACAACGCCACCGGCCTGACCGAGCAGTTGCGCGCCCGGGGCTTCCACCCCATCGGCGTGGACCTCTCGGAACTCCTCAAGGCCGGCGGCAGCGTCAAGTGCTGCACGCTGGAACTGCGCACGGCCACCACCTAGGGTCTGTCGTTTGGATCAGGCCGGATCAGGGAGCGGCGTCTGGTGGCGTGCATCGCAAGGCGGAGGAGGGAGTCGACGCGGAGCGTCGG
>NZ_JBHXRL010000025.1:88143-139769 GCF_042717315.1 Streptomyces sp. NPDC058650 | reverse complement strand
CGCCCGGTTACATTCCGAACCCGGAAGCTAAGCCTTTCAGCGCCGATGGTACTGCAGGGGGGACCCTGTGGGAGAGTAGGACGCCGCCGAACAATATTTCAGGACCCCTGGTCCCAGCGTTCACGCTGGACCAGGGGTCCTTTTGTTTTTGCTTGATTTTCCCGATGCGCGGCAGAGTGCCGGCTGCGCGAGAATGACTGCAGTACCCGAAGACAGGAGTCACCCACATGTCCACCAACTCTCCCGACGGCCGTCCGGAGCGCGAGCCGCGTCGCAACGACGGTGGCGGTGGCGACCGGGGCGGCTTCCGCGGGCCGCGCCGTGACGACAACCGGGGCGGCGGCGGTGGCGGCTTCCGTCGCGACGACCGCCCTTCCCACCAGCGCGATGACAACCGCGGTGGCGGTTCCGGCGGTGGCTTCCGCCGTGACGACAACCGTGGTGGCGGTTCCGGTGGCGGGTTCCGCCGTGACGACAGCCGTGGCGGTGGCACCGGCGGTGGGTTCCGCCGTGACGACAGCCGTGGCGGTGGCACCGGCGGTGGGTTCCGCCGTGATGACAACCGTGGTGGCGGTTCCGGTGGCGGGTTCCGCCGTGATGACAACCGTGGCGGTGGCACCGGTGGTGGCTTCCGTCGTGATGACAACCGTGGTGGCGGTTCCGGTGGTGGCTTCCGCCGTGACGACCGTCGTGATGACAACCGTGGTGTTGGCTCCGGCGGTGGGTTCCGTCGTGATGACAACCGTGGTGGCGGCACCGGTGGTGGGTTCCGTCGTGATGACAACCGTGGCGGTGGCACCGGCGGTGGCTTCCGTCGTGATGACAACCGTGGTGGCGGTTCCGGTGGCGGGTTCCGTCGTGATGACAACCGTGGCGGTGGCACCGGCGGTGGGTTCCGCCGTGATGACAACCGTGGCGGTGGCACCGGCGGTGGGTTCCGCCGTGATGACAACCGTGGCGGTGGCACCGGCGGTGGGTTCCGTCGCGATGACAACCGTGGCGGTGGCACCGGCGGTGGGTTCCGTCGCGATGACAACCGTGGCGGTGGCACCGGTGGTGGCTTCCGCCGTGATGACAACCGTGGTGGCGGTTCCGGTGGTGGGTTCCGCCGTGATGACAACCGTGGTGGCGGTTCCGGCGGTGGGTTCCGGCGTGAAGAGCGTCGTGACGAGCGTCCTCCCTTCCGTCGGGATGACCGGCGGGACGACAACCGTGGCGGTGGCTCCGGTGGCGGGTTCCGTCGTGATGAGCGGCCTTCCTCCTTCCAGCGTGACGACCGCCGTGATGACAACCGTGGTGGCGGTTCCGGTGGTGGCTTCCGTCGCGATGACAACCGTGGTGGCGGTTCCGGTGGTGGCTTCCGCCGTGAAGAGCGTCGCGACGAGCGGCCCCCCTTCCGCCGTGACGACAACCGTGGCGGTGGCTCCGGCGGTGGGTTCCGTCGTGATGAGCGGCCTTCCTCCTTCCAGCGTGACGACCGCCGTGACGACAACCGCGGTGGCGGTTCCGGTGGTGGCTTCCGCCGTGATGACAACCGTGGCGGTGGCACCGGTGGCGGCTTCCGTCGGGACGACCGGCGGGACGACAACCGTGGCGGTGGCTCCGGCGGTGGGTTCCGTCGTGATGAGCGGCCTTCCTCCTTCCAGCGTGACGACCGCCGTGATGACAACCGCGGTGGCGGTACCGGTGGTGGCTTCCGCCGCGACGAGCGTCGCGACGAGCGGCCCCCCTTCCGCCGTGACGACAACCGTGGCGGTGGCACCGGCGGTGGGTTCCGTGGGCGGGACGACCGGCGGGACGGCGACCGTGGTGGGTTCCGTGGGCGGGACGACCGGGGTGGTTACGGGGCGCGTGACGACCGTGACCGGGACCGCGGCGACCGTGCGCCGATCAAGCGTCTGCCGATCCCGCCGGAGGTCACCGGTGACGAGATCGACCCGGACGTGCGCCAGGAGCTGATGAGCCTGCCCAAGGGGCTGGCCGAGGAGGTCTCCCGCAACCTGGTCATGGTCGCCCAGCTGATCGACGAGGAGCCGGACCGGGCGTACGAGTACTCCCGGATCGCCCTGCGGCTCGCGTCGCGTGTCGCGGCCGTGCGCGAGGCGGCCGGCTTCGCCGCGTACGCCACGCAGAAGTACTCCGAGGCGCTGGCCGAGTTCCGGGCGGCGCGGCGGATGAGCGGTGGCGTCGAGCTGTGGCCCGTCATGGCCGACTGCGAGCGTGGCCTGAACCGTCCCGAGCGCGCGCTGGCGATGGCCGGCGAGCCCGAGGTGCAGAAGCTGGACAAGGCCGGACAGGTCGAGATGCGGCTCGTGGCCGCCGGTGCCCGTCGTGACCTGGGCCAGATGGACGCCGCCATCGTGACGCTGCAGAGCCCCGAGCTCGCGTCCGGCGCCGTTCACCCGTGGACCGCGCGCCTGCGGTACGCCTACGCCGACGCGCTGATCGCCGCCGGTCGTGAGAGCGAGGCGCGGGACTGGTTCGCCAAGGCCCTGGAGGCCGACAAGGACGGGGTCACGGACGCCTCGGACCGGCTCGCCGAGCTGGACGGTGTCGAGTTCGTGGACGCCTTCGACGACTCCGAGGACGAGGTCGTCGAGGGTGGGATCGATGGTGTCGAGGACGACGTCGATGACGTTGACGTTGACGTTGTTGTCGACGTTGACGACGTTGACGACGACGAGATCGATGACGCCGACGACCTCGACGGCGACGACCGCTGATCCGGTGAACAGGTGAGAAGGGCGGCACCCCTCGGGGTGCCGCCCTTCTTCGTTTTCCGGGCTTCAGTCCAGCGCGAGGCTTCTCAGGACCAGGCCGGTCGCGGGCTTCGGGCCGAACGAGGTCGACTTGCGGGGCATCGTCACGCCCTGCCGCGCGAGGTCCCGTACGACCTCCTCCCGTACCGGATGCATGAGGACCGCCGTACCGCCGCGGCGTTCCGCCTGGGCGACCGCGGCCTGCGTGTCGTGGATGTAGGCGATGTCCTCGGGGGCGTCCGGGATGTGCCAGACGTGGTCCAGGAGGGTCGAGTGCAGGACCGTCGCGTCCAGGGTGCGCCAGGTCTCCGGGCGGTCCGTGCGGATCGTGCGGTCGAGGAGGGCGGGGTCCGGGCGGTCCAGGAGGTGGAAGGCGCCGTCACCCGCGAGGAGGAACGCGTTGCCTTCGGCCGCCGCGGTGGCCAGGGCGTCCAGGGCCACCGGCAGGGGGCACTCGATCCGGCGTACGCGGAAGGAGTCGCCGAGGGCCGCCAGGGCGTCCGCGACCGGCAGGCGGTTGAGGAGACGGTGGATGGCGCGGACCCGCAGGGGGTAGCGGGCGGTGTCGATGAGGAGGACCAGGCCGTAGTTCCACGGGCCGGGAGCGGTGTGCTCCTCGCGCAGACGCAGATACGTCGCCCAGCGGTGGTGGCCGTCGGCGATGAGGGCCTGGTGGCGGCGGAGTTCCTGGGCGACGGTGGCCTGGTCGGCCGGGTCGGTGACCGCCCAGAGGCGGTGCTGGAAGCCGTCCTCCGTGGTGGTGGAGAGCAGCGGCTCGCGGCGTACGGTCCGCTCGATGACGGCGTCGGCGCCGCCGTCGTCCTCTCCGACGTAGGTCAGGAGCAGGGGTTCCAGATTGGCGGCAGTGGTCCGCATGAGGGCGGCGCGGTCCTCGACCACGTGCGGCATGACGTCCTCGTGAGGGAGGACCACGCCCTCGTCCGGGGTCGAGAGTTCCAGGGCGCCGATGATGCCCCGCTGGAGGATGCCGTCGCCGTTCTGCTCGTACACGTAGAGCGCGGGCTCCGGGTCAGGGGCGAGGACGCCGTCCGCGAGCCAGCGGTCGAGGGTGACCGCGGCCTTGCGGTGGCGGGTGCCGGCGGTGATCGCCTGCGGGAGGATCAGCCGGACGATGTTGTGGGGGTCGGCCGACTCCAGATGGAGAAGTCCGTCAGGTCGTACGACGACGTCGTAGGGCGGGGACGTCACGGCGGCGAGGCTGCCCACCCGCTCGGGGACGTAACGGAGTCCACGGAACGGGGCCAGGCGCAGCCCTGCGGCGTCGTCGCGGACAGCGTCGGCCGCGTGACCTGAGGTGTTCATCTCGACATCGTATGTGTGCACGGGCATGAGCGATGATCGGGGGAGCGGGCGAATTTCACCCGGCGAGGCGAGGAGAGTACGCGGTGACGGTGCGGATCGGGCAGGGGCAGCAGGACGGTGGAGGCAGGGCGCTTCCGGGGAGCAGCGCGGTGGCGCTGAGCGCGGCGTACGACACGGCGCTCCTCGACCTGGACGGTGTCGTGTACGCGGGCGGGGAGGCCATCCCGTACGCCGTCGAGGCGCTCGGGGTGGCACGGAACGGCGGAATGCACCTGGCGTACGTCACCAACAACGCGCTGCGGACGCCGCAGGAGGTCGCGACGCACCTCACCGAGCTGGGCGTGCCGGCGGTGGCCGGGGACGTGGTCACCTCGGCGCAGGCGGTCGCGCGGCTGATCGCCGACGAAGTGCCTCCGGGGTCGCGGGTGTTGGTCATCGGAGGGGAAGGGCTGCGGGTGGCGCTGCGCGAGCGGGGCCTCGTGCCGGTGGAGTCGGCGGACTTCGAGCCGGCGGCGGTCGTCCAGGGGTACGGAGGGCCGGACCTGCCGTGGGGGCGGTTCGCGGAGGCGGCCTACGCGGTGCAGCGGGGGGTGCCGTGGTACGCCTCGAACACCGACCTGACGATTCCGGGCGCGCGGGGGATCGGACCGGGGAACGGGGCGGCGGTGGAGGTCGTACGGATCGCGGCCGGGGGTGGCGTGGAGCCGAAGGTCGCGGGGAAGCCGCTGCCGCCGATGCACCGGGAGACGGTGCTGAGGACGGGGGCCGAGCGGCCGCTGGTCGTGGGGGACCGGCTGGACACGGACATCGAGGGCGCGTTCAACGGCGGGGTGGACTCGCTGCTCGTCCTCACCGGGGTGACGGATGTGGCGCGGCTGCTGACGGCGGCGCCGGAGCACCGGCCGACGTATGTGGCGGCGGATCTGCGGGGGCTGCTGGTGCCGCAGCCGGAGGTCGTCGCGGGGGCCGGGGGAGTCGTGGTGTGTGGGGGGTGGCGGGCGTCGGTGCGTGGGGGTGAGCTGGTGCTCGAGTCGGTGCTTGAGGCGGGTGCTGATGTGATGGACGGGGTGCGGGCGTTGTGCGGGGCTGCGTGGTCGGCCGCGGGGGACGGGGTGTGCGGGGCGGACGCGGGGAAGGCGCTGGCGTCGTTGGGGTGGTGAGGCTCCCCGCGGAGGCGAAATAATTGGGTAGGCTAACCTAACTCCGTGTTGGTTGAGAGTCCCTCCCGAGCGAGCGCGGAGCCGACGCCCGCCGCCCAGTCTCCGAAGCGCCGGAATTCCGTGCGTGCCGTCGGGTTGGCGGTGGCCGTCGCGGTCCTGCTGCTGGTCTGTGTCCTGAGCATCATGATCGGTGCCAAGCCGGTGCCGCTCGGGGATGTGTGGCACGGGCTGTTCCGGAACAGCGGTGTCGGCAACGACGTCGTCATCCATGACGTACGCGTCCCCCGTACTCTCCTCGGGCTGCTCGTCGGGCTCGCCCTCGGGCTGTCCGGGGCCGTGATGCAGGGGCTGACCCGTAATCCGCTGGCCGAGCCCGGACTGCTCGGGGTCAACGCGGGGGCCGCCGCCGCCGTCGTCTCGGCGATCGCGTTCCTCGGGGTGTCCGACGTCAAGGACTACGTCTGGTTCGCCTTCGTCGGAGCCGCCGTCGTCGCCGTGGTCGTCTACCTGCTCGGGGGCAGCCGCAGTGCCACTCCCGTGCGTCTGGCGCTCGCCGGTACCGCCGCCACCGCCGCGCTCTACGGATACGTCAACGCCGTCCAGTTGCTGAACTCCGCCGCCCTCGACCGGCTGCGGTTCTGGACCGTCGGGTCGCTCGCCTCCGCCGACATGGCGACCATCCGGCAGGTCGCCCCCTTCATCCTGGGCGGCGCCGTCCTCGCGCTCCTCATCGCGCGGCCGCTGAACGCCATGGAGATGGGCGACGACACCGCCCGGGCGCTCGGCGCGAACATCAACCGGACGCGGGTCATCGCCATGGTGTCCGTCACCCTGATGTGCGGAGCCGCCACCGCGGCCTGCGGGCCCATCGTGTTCCTCGGGCTGATGGTCCCGTACATGGTGCGGGCGGTCACCGGGCCCGACATGCGCTGGATCCTGCCGTACGCGGCCGTCCTCGCGCCTGTCCTGCTGCTCGGCTCCGACGTCGTCGGGCGGCTCGTGGCCCGGCCCTCCGAGCTCCAGGTCGGCATCGTGACCGCCCTCATCGGCGGGCCCGTCTTCATCCGACTCGTCCGCCGCAAGAGGATGGCCCAGCTGTGACCACCAAGACCCTGCGGGCCGGCGGCGGACTCTCCGTACGGTACGAGCCCCGGGCCGCGCTCTCCGTCCTCGGCCTGCTCGTGGTCACCGTCGCCGTCTCCGTCGTCCTCATCGGCACCGGGGACTTCCCCATGTCGCCCGGCGAGGTCGTCGACACCCTCCTCGGCAAGGGCACCGTCGTCCAGGAGTTCGCCGTCATGGACCTGCGGCTGCCGCGGGTCCTCGTCGCCGTCTTCGTCGGCGCCGCGCTCGCCGTCGGCGGGGCCGTCTTCCAGTCGGTGGCCCGCAATCCGCTCGGCAGTCCCGACGTCATCGGCTTCGGCCAGGGCGCCACCGTCGGCGCGCTCACCGTCATCGTCCTCTTCCAGGGCAGCGCCGCCGCCGCGGCCGGCGGGGCGGTCGTCGGCGGGCTCGTCACCGGTGTGACGATCTACCTGCTGGCGTGGAAGAAGGGCGTGCACGGCTACCGGCTCGTCCTCGTCGGCATCGGCGCCGCCGCCATGCTCACCTCCGTCATCCACTACCTGATCACCAAGGCCGATCTGGTGGACGCGACCCGCGCCACCGTGTGGATGACCGGCTCCCTCGACGGGCGCGACTGGTCCCAGTTCTGGCCGCTGTTCGCCGTCTGCTGCGCCCTGCTGCCGCTCGTCCTCGGCCACGGCCGGGCCCTGCGCATGCTGGAGATGGGCGACGACGCCGCGTACGCCCTCGGGGTGAAGGTGGAGCGGACCCGGATCATTCTCATGGCCTCGGCCGTCCTGCTCGTCGCCGTCGCCACCTCCGCCGCAGGGCCGATCGTCTTCGTGTCGCTGAGCGCGCCCCAGCTGGCCCGCCGCCTGACCCGGGCACCCGGCCCCAACCTCGCCGCCTCCGCCCTCATGGGCTCGGCGCTGCTGCTCAGCGCCGACTGGCTCGCCACGAACGCCTTCGGCGAGCGCCAGCTCCCGGTCGGCGTCGTCACCGGCATCCTCGGCGGCTGCTATCTGCTCTGGCTGCTCGTCACCGAACGCAAGGCGGGCCGGATATGACCACGAACAAGGACAACAGGAGTACGGGTATGGCCGGTCGGCAGAAGCAGCGTCTGAGCGCGGAATCGGTCACCCTCGCGTACGAGCAGCGGGTCATCGCCCGCGACCTGTCCGTCGAGATCCCCGACAACTCCTTCACCGTCATCGTCGGGCCCAACGCCTGCGGCAAGTCGACCCTGCTGCGCGCCCTCTCCCGGATGCTGAAGCCCACCGAGGGACGGGTCCTGCTCGACGGGGCGTCGATCCACTCCCTGCCCGCCAAGAAGGTCGCCAAGACCCTCGGCCTGCTGCCCCAGTCCTCGATCGCCCCCGACGGCATCACCGTCGCCGACCTCGTCGCCCGCGGCCGCTACCCGCACCAGGGACTGCTGCGCCAGTGGTCGCCGGAGGACGAGCGGATCGTCCAGGAGTCGATGGCCTCGACCGGCGTCGCCGAACTGGCCGAGCGGTACGTCGACGAGCTCTCCGGCGGGCAGCGCCAGCGCGTCTGGATCGCCATGGCGCTCGCCCAGCAGACACCGCTGCTGCTCCTGGACGAGCCGACGACGTTCCTCGACATCCAGCACCAGATCGACGTCCTCGACCTCTGCGCCGAGCTGCACGAGACGCAGGGCCGGACGCTCGTCGCCGTGCTGCACGACCTCAACCACGCCGCCCGGTACGCGACCCACCTCATCGCCGTCCGAGGCGGCGAGGTCGTCGCCGAGGGCCCGCCGTCCGAGGTCGTCACGGCCGAGCTCGTCGAGCGGGTCTTCGGACTGCCCTGCCAGGTCATCGAGGACCCGGAGACCGGTACGCCGCTGGTCGTGCCGGCCGGGCGCAAGGCGCGGGCCCGGAAGGCCGAGGGCGTGGCCGTGCTGCGGAAGTAGGGCCGTCTGGGGCGGTGCTACAGGAGCGAGCGCAGCTTCAGCAGGTCGCGGAAGCCGGCCTCCAGCCTGACCCGGCCGGAGGCCCAGGCCTTCGCGAAGTTCAGCTCGCCGCCCACCATCGCCACCAGGTCGTCGCCGGTCATCGCGAGCCGGATCTGCGCCTTCGTCGGCGGCGGGCCCGGCACCGTGTCCACGACCTCGATCCGGCCGTCGGCGAGACGGCCCGTGAAGGTCGTGTCGAGGTCCGTGATGTGGCAGCTCAGGGTGCGGTCGAGCGCGGTCGCACCCCGCACGCCGCCGTCGGCCCGCGCGAGATTGTCCGAAAGTCTGTCCAGTGCGCCGCGGCACTCAGTGATCGTCGCCATCGCGGTCGACCGTACCCCAGGCCTTCGCGATAGCGTCGGGGGATGAGCGATGCGACGACGGAGCCGGCACCCATCGAGGCGGAAACCACGGTGGACCACGAGCCCGCCGCGCCCGCGCCGCTCGGCGTCGCCCGGGAGCTCACCGGCCACGCCGCCGTCGACGCCCACCTGGCGCGTCTCGGCGAGGTGGACCACCTCCCGGCGGACGGACACCTGGAGGTGTACGAGGATGTACACCGTGGACTGCGCGCCGAGCTGACCTCGCTCGACGCGCACCCCGACCCCCGTCCGCACGACAACAGGAGCTGAACCGAACGTGGCAGGAGTGGCACGCCGCCGTCTCGACGCCGAGCTGGTACGGCGCAAGCTCGCGCGCTCGCGCGAGCACGCCAGCCAGCTGATCGCCGCGGGCCGGGTGACCGTCGGCAAGACCGTCGCCACCAAGCCCGCCACCCAGGTCGAGACCGCCGCGGCCATCGTCGTCGTCCTGGACGACTCCGACCCCGACTACGTCTCGCGCGGCGGCCACAAGCTCGCCGGGGCCTTCGAGGCCTTCGTCCCGCAGGGCCTGCTCGTCGAGGGCCGGCGCGCCCTGGACGCCGGGGCCTCGACCGGCGGCTTCACCGACGTGCTGCTGCGCGCGGGCGCCGCCCACGTCGTCGCCGTCGACGTCGGCTACGGGCAGCTCGCCTGGTCGCTGCAGAGCGACGAGCGCGTCACCGTGAAGGACCGGACGAACGTCCGCGAGTTGACGCTCGAAGCGATCGACGGCGTCCCGGTCGACCTGGTCGTCGGCGACCTGTCGTTCATCCCGCTGGGCCTCGTCCTGCCCGCCCTGGTGGCGTGCACCGCGCCCGACGCCGACCTCGTCCTGATGGTGAAGCCGCAGTTCGAGGTGGGCAAGGAACGGCTCGGTACGGGCGGGGTCGTGCGGAGCACCGAACTCCGGGCCGACGCCGTGAAGAACGTGGCCCGGCGCGCGGCCGAGCTCGGACTCGGTGTCCTCGGCGTCACCGCCAGCCCGCTGCCCGGCCCGTCAGGGAACGTCGAGTACTTTCTGTGGCTGCGGGCAGGCGCACCCGCGCTCGATCCGGCGGACGTCGACCGCGCCGTGGCGGAGGGACCTCGTTGAGCTCAACGGCAGCACCATCGGGAACATCACGCACCGTCTTCCTGCTCGCGCACACCGGCAGGCCCGCCGCCGTGCGCAGCGCCGAACTGGTCGTCCTGGGGCTGCTGCGCTGCGGCATCGGCGTCCGCGTCCTGGAGGCCGAGGCCTCGGACCTGCCGCTGCCGCCGTCCGTCGAGAAGGTGCCGGAGGCCTGCTCCGACGCCCTCGACGGCTGTGAACTCCTCGTCGTCCTCGGCGGCGACGGCACGCTGCTGCGCGGCGCCGAGTTCTCCCGGGCCTCCGGGGTGCCGATGCTCGGCGTCAACCTGGGCCGGGTCGGCTTCCTCGCGGAGGCCGAGCGGGACGACCTCGACAAGGTCGTCGACCGGGTCGTGACGAAGGCGTACGAGGTCGAGGAGCGCATGACCCTCGACGTCGTCGTGTACGAGAACGGCGACGTCCTGCACCGCGACTGGGCGCTCAACGAGGCGGCCGTCCAGAAGGTGTCCCCGGAGCGGATGCTGGAGGTCGTGCTCGCGATCGACGGCCGTCCGGTGACCGGCTTCGGCTGCGACGGGGTGATCTGCGCGACACCGACCGGCTCCACCGCGTACGCCTTCTCGGCGGGCGGACCGGTCGTCTGGCCGGAGGTCGAGGCCCTGCTCATGGTCCCCATCGGGGCGCACGCGCTGTTCGCCAAGCCGCTCATCACCACCCCCGAGTCGGTGCTGGCCGTCGAGGTCGAGCCGCACACCCCGCACGGCGTGCTGTGGTGCGACGGGCGGCGGACCGTGGAGCTTCCGGCGGGTGCGCGGGTCGAGGTGCGGCGCGGCGCCGTGCCCGTCCGGCTGGCCCGTCTGCACCACGCCTCCTTCACGGACCGGCTGGTCGCCAAGTTCGCCCTGCCGGTGTCGGGGTGGCGGGGCGCTCCGCACTGACGCGCTCCCGGGAGCCCCGGCCGGGGCTCCCGGTGCGCGAACGATCGGCGCGCCGGAGAGTTACGCCCGGGGCGATGTCGCATCGGACCAGAGAAACCTCGTATGGTCTGGGGCGTGCTGGAGGAGATGCGGATACGGTCGCTCGGGGTCATCGACGACGCGGTGGTCGAGCTGTCGCCCGGCTTCACCGCGGTGACCGGTGAGACCGGCGCGGGCAAGACCATGGTCGTGACCAGTCTGGGCCTGCTGCTCGGTGGACGGGCCGACCCGGCTCTGGTGCGGATCGGCGCGGCCTCGGCCGTCGTCGAGGGACGGATCAGCGTGCCCCCGGGCGCGCCGGCCGCCGTACGCGCGGAGGAGGCCGGGGCGGAGCTCGACGAGGGCGTGCTCCTCGTCAGCCGCACCATCTCGGCCGAAGGACGCTCACGGGCCCACCTCGGCGGGCGCTCCGTGCCCGTCGGGCTGCTCGCCGAGCTCGCCGACGACCTCGTCGCCGTCCACGGCCAGACCGACCAGCAGGGCCTGCTCAAGCCCGCCCGGCAGCGCGGCGCGCTCGACCGGTACGCGGGCGAGGCCGTCGCCGTGCCACTCGCCGCATACGGCGAGGCGTACAAGCGGCTGCGGGCCGTCACGGGCGAGCTGGAGGAGATCACCACCCGGGCCCGGGAACGGGCCCAGGAGGCCGATCTGTTGCGCTTCGGGCTCACCGAGATCGAGGCCGTCGCCCCGCGCGCCGGGGAGGACGTCGAACTCGCCGCCGAGGCGGAGCGGCTCGGGCACGCCGAGGCCCTCGCCTCCGCGGCCGCGCTCGCGCACGGCGCGCTCGCGGGCAACCCCGAGGACCCCGAGGCCGTCGACGCGACGACCCTCGTCGCGGGCGCGGGCCGGGCCCTGGAGGCCGTACGGTCGCACGACGCGGCGCTCGCCTCGCTCGCCGACCGGATGGGGGAGATCTCCATCCTGCTCGGGGACGTCGCCGGGGAGCTCGCCGGATACGCCGACGACCTGGACGCCGACCCGCTGCGGCTCGCCGCCGTCGAGGAGCGGCGCGCGGCCCTCACCCAGCTCACCCGGAAGTACGGCCAGGACATCACGGCCGTCCTCGCCTGGGCCGAGGACGGCGCGGCCCGGCTCGGCGAGCTGGACGGCGACGACGACCGCGTCGAGGAACTGACCGCGGAGCGGGACCGGCTGCGCGACGAACTGTCCGTCCTCGCCCAGGGGCTCACCGACGCCCGCACGGAGACGGCCGACCGGTTCGCCGGGGCGGTCACCGCCGAGCTCGCCTCGCTCGCCATGCCGCACGCGCGCGTGTCCTTCGACATCAGCCAGACCGAGGACCCCGAGGGTGTCGAGGTCGGCGGCCGGCGCGTCGCGTACGGCCCGTCCGGGGCCGACGAGGTCGAGCTGCTGCTCGCCCCGCACCCCGGCGCGCCGCCGCGGCCGATCGCCAAGGGCGCGTCCGGCGGTGAGCTGTCGCGCGTGATGCTCGCGGTGGAGGTCGTCTTCGCGGGGACCGACCCCGTGCCCACGTACCTCTTCGACGAGGTCGACGCGGGCGTCGGCGGCAAGGCGGCCGTGGAGATCGGGCGGCGGCTCGCCAAGCTCGCCAAGACCGCGCAGGTCGTCGTCGTGACCCACCTTCCGCAGGTCGCCGCCTTTGCCGATCGGCAGCTGCTCGTCGAGAAGACCAACGACGGCTCCGTGACCCGGTCCGGTGTCACCGTCCTGGAGGGCGAGGAGCGCGTGCGGGAGCTGTCCCGGATGCTCGCCGGCCAGGAGGACTCCGAGACGGCCAGGGCGCACGCGGAGGAGCTGCTCGCGACGGCCCGGGCGGACGCGTGAGGCGTCTCGTCTCCTTCGGGGTCGCCGCAGGGTGACCCGGGCGGTGTACGGGGGGCTGCGGGGGCTGTGGGTGGTTGCGCGTCGGTCGTCGGGTGGCGCGGGTGAGCTGCGTGGTGCGCGGTGGACGCGGGTCAACCACGCCGGGCGGAGCGTCGGCCTGTACGCCGGGGCCGCGACCGCTCTCGGGGCGGCGGCCGCCAGCGGCAGTGGGCCCGTGGCGTTCGCCGTGCCGGCGGCGGGGGCGTGCGGGGCGTACGACGATGTGAAGGGTGATCACCGACACGGGCTCCGGGCGCACTTGGCGGCGTTGCGGGACGGCGAGGTGACCAGCGGGACC
Organism: Streptomyces sp. NPDC058650; assembly: GCF_042717315.1. Classification (NCBI taxonomy): domain Bacteria; kingdom Bacillati; phylum Actinomycetota; class Actinomycetes; order Kitasatosporales; family Streptomycetaceae; genus Streptomyces; species Streptomyces sp. NPDC058650. The sequence goes on along the minus strand of NZ_JBHXRL010000025.1, from coordinate 126,930 downwards.
GTCAAGCTCCTCGGCATCGCGCTGCCTCGCCGGCGGCCGGGGCACTGCTCAAGGAACGGCCCGTGGACACGGTCCTGGCCGGGGTCGTCATCGCCCGGCAGCGCCCACCTGGCCCTGGTGACCCTCGTGGACGTACGGCCGGGGCGGGCGGGCCTGACCGTGCTCGCGCTCGGCGCGCCCGGGCTGCTGCGCGGGTCGCTCTCCGCCCTCCCCCGATGGGGGCAGCGTCGGCGGTACTCGGCGAGGCCCTCGGGGAGCGCACCATGCTCGGTGACACCGGGGCGCACGCCCTCGGCGCGGCCGTCGGTGGCGCGATCGCCGCGGGGAACGGGTGGTTGGGGCTCGCCTCGCACGCGGTGGGGCTGGTCGCCGCCGCGGTGTGGGGGGAGCGCGAGGCCGCCTCGGGCGCTCGTCCACGTGGGTGAACCCTGGGGCGGGCCGGGGCGGCGGACGCCCTCCGTGCAAGGGAACGACGCCACTTCGGTGCCGGAACGTGCGTACGGTCGGCGGTACGGGCTGGCATCCTTGGGCGCGTGACACAGCTCCGTACGGTCCAAGTGCTGGGCGGCGGCAGCGCGGGCAGCAGCTCCCACGTCCGATCACTCGCCTCGGGGCTTGTGGCGAGGGGCGTGCGGGTGACCGTGTGCGCCCCGGCGGAACTCGACCGTCTCTACGACTACCTCGGCGCGGGCGCGCACTTCGTGCCCCTGCCGCGCCTCGGGGACCCCGCGACCGTCACCGCGCTCCGTAACGCCTGCATCGGCGCGGACGTGGTCCACGCGCACGGGTTGCAGGCCTCCGTGCGGGCCGCGCTCGCGCTGTCGGCGCCGTGCGGGGAGCGGGCTTCCGGCGGTGGGCCGGTGTCCGGTGGGCCGGCCCTCGGCGGGCCGGCGTCCGGTGGGGGGCGTACGCCGCTCGTCACGACCTGGCACAGCCGGAACCACCTCGACGGGGCGCGGGGCGGGGTGCAGCGGCTCCTGGAGCGGAGGACCGTACGGGCCGCGTCCGTCGTCCTCGGTACGTCGTCCGAACTCGTCGACCGGGCCCGGCGGCGGGGGGCGCGGGACGCCCGGCTCGCGCCCGTGACGGTGCCGGCCGCGCGGGGGCCCGTCTGTCTTCACGACGGCAAGGCCCGTGCCGAACTGGGCGCGGTCGAACGGCCCTTGCTGATGGCCGTCGGGGCGCTCGAACGAGGGCGGGGGTACGGGACGCTGCTCGACGCGGCGCGCGCGTGGCGGGACCTCGATCCGCAGCCGCTGCTCGTCATCGCGGGCGAGGGGCGCGAACGGGCCGCGCTGCAGCGGCGGATCACCGCGGAGGGGCTCGCGGTGCGGCTGATCGGGCGGCGCGACGACGTGGCGGAGCTGCTGGCCGCGGCGGACGTCGCGGTCCTCCCGTCGCGCCGGGAGGCCCGCTCCCTGCTCGCGCAGGAGGCGCTGCGGCTCGGCGTGCCGCTGGTCGCGACGGCGGTCGGCGGGGTGCCGGAACTGGTCGGGGACGCGGCGGAACTGGTGCCGTACGGGGACGCGGCGGCGCTCGCGGGGGCGGTGCGGGGGCTGCTGGAGGACGCGGACCGGCGGATGGACCTGGCGGCGGCGGGGCGGGTGCAGGCGGGGACGTGGCCGACGGAGGACGAGACGGTGGCGCATGTGCTGAGCGTGTACGACGAGTTGGCGGGGCGCTGACGGGGTGGCGGGGTGGGGTGTTTCCCCCACCCCGGCCTCGGGGAACATCGGTACAGCGGTTAACGCTAAGCCGGTGATCATGAGCTGTTAGCACAGGTGATCAGCCTGGTTACGGGGTTCGCCGGAAGATCGTTGAGCGGCTGCGGGCGTCGTTAGCGTCAGGTCCATGCCAGTGGAGTTCTTGACCGACGAGCAGGCGGCTTCGTACGGGAAGTTCAATGAGGAGCCGACCCGGCCGGAGCTGGAGCGGTTCTTCTTCCTCGATGACGAGGACCGCGAGCTGATCGCGAAGCGCCGCGGTGACCACAGCCGGCTCGGGTTCGCGCTTCAGATGTGCACCGTGCGCTACATCGGCCGGTTCCTCCCCGACGATCCGCTCGATGTGCCGTGGGTGGTGGTGGAGTACCTCGCGGAGCAGCTTGGCATCGAGGACGCCAGTTGCGTGAAGCAGTACACCGAGCGCAAGCCGACGGCGTACGAGCACGCGTGGGAGATCCGCGACGCGTACGAGTACCACGAGTACGAGGATGCCCAGTGGGGGCGGAAGTTTCGTACGTTCTTGCACGGCCGGGCGTGGACGCATGCCGAGGGGCCGGTGGCGCTGTTCAACCAGGCGGTGGGCTGGCTGCGTCGGCACCGGGTGCTGCTGCCGGGGGTGTCGGTGCTGGCCCGGAAGGTGTCGGAGGTCCGGGCGGTCGCGGAGAAGCGGCTGCACGCCACCGTCGCGCGGGCCGCGCACCGCGCGGACACGGCGCTGCCCGGGGACCTGGTGGCCACCCTGGTGAGGCCGGAGGGGGCCCGGTTCTCGGAGCTGGAGCGGCTGGGCCGGCCGCCGACGCGGACGACGGGCACGGCGTTCGCCCGGTCGCTGGAGCGGGTCGATGAGATCGGGGCTTTCCAGCTGAGGCGGGTGCGGCTGTCGCAGGTTCCGCCGAACCGGCTGGCCGCGCTGGCGCGGTACGGGCTGGGGTCGAAGTCGTCGAGCCTGGAGCGGGCCGAGGAGCCTAAGCGCACGGCGATGCTGACCGCGGTGATGCGGCACCTGGAGGCAAAGGCCATCGACGAGGCCCTGGACCTGTTCCAGGTGCTGATGGCAACCCGGCTGATCAGTACGGCGAAGCGGAAGACGGAGAAGGAGCGTCTGTCGACGCTGCCGCAGCTGGAGAAGGCGTCACGGACGCTCGCACGGGCGGCGAAGGTGCTGTTCGAGGAGCTGGAGCTGGTCGAGACGCACGGCGCCGACATGGACACGGCTGCGTTGTGGGCGGCGGTCGAGGAGGTCGCGCCGCGGGCGGCGGTGATGAGCGCGGCCGCGTTGGTGGTTGCGCTGGTGCCCGAGGACGAGGGTTCGGGCGACGTCGCGATGCGGGCGGCGCTGACCACCCGCTAGAACACGGTGCGGCCGTTCCTGGCGCTGCTGGGCGAGTCGAAGGCGCTTGCGGCGGCGACCGGCGGGGCGCGGGTGCTGGCCGGGGTGAAGCGGCTGCCTGCTTTGGCGCGGCGGCGGGTGAAGGACAAGCCGCTGCTGCCGCGGGAGGTCGACGAGAAGCTGGTGCCGGCCGCGTGGCGCAAGGCGGTGTACGCGAACGCGGAGCTGCCGCAGGGGGCGGTGGACCGGGACGCGTACGTGGTGTGCGTGCTGGAGCAGCTGCACCGGGCCCTTCAGCGCCGGGACGTGTTCGCCTCTCCCTCGCACCGCTGGTCCGCCCGCGGGCCCGGCTCCTGGACGGGGCGGCGTGGGAGGCGGTGCGAGAGGACGTGCTGGCCGGGCTGAGCCTGGACATGCCCGTGACCGAGCACCTGGCGGATCTGGTGCGGGCCCTGGATGTGGGCTGGAAGCAGATGGCGGAGCGTCTTCAGTCGGCGGGCAAGGACGCGCGGGTGTCGCTGGATGTCCTGCCGAGCGGCCGGGTGAAGCTGAACGTGGCCAAGCTCGGCGCGGTCGGTGAGCCGAAGTCCCTGGCGTGGCTGCGGGGGCGGGTCGGGAAGATGCTCCCGAAGATCGACCTGCCTGACCTCTTGTTCGAGGTCCACTCCTGGACCGGGTTCCTGGACGCGTTCGTCCACCTTGGGGACGGCACCACCCGCATGAAGGACCTGGCCACCTCGGTGGTCGCGCTGCTGGTGTCGGAGGCGTGCAACATCGGCATGACCCCGGTCACCAACCCCGGCCAGGAGGCCCTCACCCGCGCCCGCCTGGTCCACGTCGACCAGTTCTATCTCCGGGGCGAGACGATCGCCGCGGCGAACGCGATGCTGATCGAGGCCCAGTCGAAGGTGCCGATCGTGCAGTTCTGGGGCGATGGTCTGCTGGCCTCGGTCGACGGCCTGCGGTTCGTTGTCCCGGTGCGGACGATCAACGCGGCGCCGTCCCCGAAGTACTTCGGGTTCAAGCGCGGCATTACCTGGCTCAACGCCGTGAACGACCAGGTCGCCGGGATCGGGCAGATGGTCGTCCCCGGCACCCCGCGCGACTCCCTGCACATCCTGGACGCGCTGCTGAACCTGGACGGCGGGCGCAAGCCGGAGATGGTGGCCACCGACCATGCCTCGTACTCCGACATCGTGTTCGGGATCTTCAAGATCCTGGGCTACAACTTCAGCCCCCGGTTCAAGGACCTGGACGACCAGCGGTTCTGGCGGGCCACGATGCCCGGCGTCCAGACGGGGACGTACGGCGTCCTGGAGCCGCTCGCGCGCAACCGGGTCAACCTGAAGAAGATCGAGATGTGGTGGCCGGACATGCTCCGCGTCGCCGGGTCCCTGGTCACCAACCAGGTCCGCGCCTACGACCTGCTGCGGATGTTCGGCCGCGAGGGCCACCCCACCCCGCTGGGGCAGGCATTCGCCGAGTACGGGCGGATCGGCAAGACCGAGCACCTGCTCCGGATGGTCGACCCGGTCGACGACACCTACCACCGGCAGATGAACCGCCAGCTCACCGTCCAGGAGTCCCGCCACAAGCTCGCCCGCGACGTGTGCCACGGCAAGCGCGGCACCATCCACCAGGCGTACCGCGACGGCATGGAGGACCAGCTCGGCGCGCTCGGCCTGGTCCTCAACGCCATCGTGCTGTGGACGACGAAGTACATCGACGCCGCTGTCGCCCAGCTCCGCGCCGAGGGCCAAGAAATCCGCGACGAGGACATCGCCCGGCTCTCCCCGCTCAAGCATGCGAACCTCAACGTCCTCGGCCGCTACAGCTTCACCGCCTCCACTCCAGCCGCCGGCGGCTTGCGGCCGCTACGGGACCCTGATGCGGTCGAGCTCGACGAGGACGACGACGGGTAGGGAGGGACAGACCCGGTCTCGTGTAGATGGCTAGTGCATCAGCTCGGAGTGGGGGTGCTCGGGCGCCGCAGGGCAGACGTAGAGCTGCTGGTCGTAGCCGCGGCCGATCTGGACGGCAGTGGGCTGGCTCCGTTCGTAGGGGTCGAAGCCTGGAAGTGATGCATCTTCCGGTTCCTGGTGCGCGAGCCAACTGCTGTCGTCGTTGTCCTCGTACGTGGCGATGGTGAGCAGGGCGTCCATGTCTCTGCCGCAGGCCGGGCAGGGCCGGGGGCCCGGGTCGGTGGTAGTCCACCGTGGCCAGCCGCCGACCTTCCAGCCGGGCGCGCCGGCCAATTCTTTGTCGTAGAACTCCTCCGGCCACGGAAGTTCTTCGCTGTCCATCTCCACGTTGGCGGCCTGCCACACGCTCAGGTTCCCCAGCTGCTCCTGCAGTTCCTTGCTCACCTCCAGGTGGTCGGGGTATTCGGTGACCTGCTCCGGGTGGAGCAGGCACGGCTCGGGCAGGTAGCTGTCGTACTGCATCGCGGGCGGTTCGGGGGGGCGTGGCGAGGATGTCGGTGACCGTGGCTGCCGACCGCCAGAACAGCGCGGTCTTGGGCATGATCGGGTGGTCGAAGGGGCACCACAGGACCTGGAGCAGGTCCATTCCTTCGGGTATGGGCAGATCGGGCACGTCCCGCTTGTACAGCTGCGCGACCGGCAGCATCGCGATGGAACCCTCATACGGACCGATCGCGACCTTCACGGGGTGTTTCCGAGGAGGGGTGATCCGCTCCAGGGTTTCTCGTTCCTGCTCGGTCAGGATCCGTCCGCGGGAGGCGGTAGTGATTCGCCGCTTTAGCCTCATGTCCGCCGGCGACGGGGCCAGGTCGTTCCCGTCCACCACATGAGGTCCCTCGCAGTGCGGCCACGGCTCGCCGGCGGGCCACAGCAGCGGTCCGCCGATGGAGCTGTCCTGCGGTGACGGGGTCCCCCGGCGGGGGTGCAGCCGGGTGGCCGTGCGGGCCAGCGGAGCGAGCTGAGGGAAGATCGCGGTGACGTCGTACGGTCGGGGAGGCGTCGTCGGAGTGCTGTTCATAGCCGCGATCTTGCCAAGTGACTCTGACAACGGAGCTCGGGGCAACTGTCCCTCAGGCGGTACATCCGGAACGGCCGTGTCCTCGTTTGGCTGAGTGGCCAGGCTATTGGAAGAGCCGCCTGCCCCAGCCGTCGCGGGGGGCTCCAGCACTGACTTATTGGATCAGGTCGGTATGTGTGTAGCACGTCGGGCAAACGTAGAGCTGCAGATGATTCGCGTCGGAGACCTGGATCCCGGGCGGGTTCGACACGGGGTCGTTGTCGAGCACGGCGATGGCTTGGTCCTCGTGCGGGGCCCAACCCCTTCTGTAGTCACGGCATTCGTCTGAGGCGATGGTCAGCAGCGGGTTCATCGCGGCGCCACAGTTGATGCAGAACCGGGCGATGGGATCGGTGAGGCCCCAAGGTGCCCATCCACCGACCTTCCAGCCGGGGGCCTCGGACAGCTCGTTCATGTAGAACTCTTGCGGAGCGGCCTCATAGCGATCGTCTATCTCGACTCCGGCCGCCTGCCACAGGCTCCAGTCGCTCAGCTGCTGCTGCAACCCCTCGCCCAACTCCAGAAAATTGGGGTACTCGGTGACTTGCTCCGGTGCGAGCACGCACGGCTCCGGCGTGTAGCCGTACTGCGCCTCGGTCGGTTTGGGCGGTGAGGCGAGGACGTGGGTGACGTCGGCGGCGGTTCGCCAGAACAGCTCGGTCGTAGGCTTGTGCTCCGGCGGGTGCTCTGAGGGACACCACAGCACCTGGAGCAGATCGGTCCGTCCGGGCGGCCGCAGCAAGGGCACGTCGCGCGTGTACAGCTGGGCCACTGGCAGAAGGGGGGAAACTGGACCCTCATGCCACTTGTCGCAGTACAGCCATGGCTGACTGGAGGGCCACAACAGCGGCCCGCCGACCGAACTCTCGTATGGGGACGGAGAGCCGGGGCGGGGATGCAGCCGGGTCGTCGTGCGGGCCAGCGGAGCGAGCTGAGGGAAGGCCGCGGCCACGTCGAACGGCCGTGGTGGAGTGGTACGGGTGACGTTCACAGCGGCGATACTGCCAGCAGTCTCTGACAATCGGCGTACGACAAGATCAGCCGCGGCTCCGCCCTCCCCTCCGAAGACCCCCACCACGTCAGCATCGGTACCCCGCTCCATCGCTCACCAGATCCAGCGCGATCCACTCGGGAGGTGAGGCATCAAGTCATTCTCATAAACGGTCATCTGTGAGAGTTCTGCGAGAGCCCCCGCAGTGATCACGTTTCCGCAGGTCGCTGCTCGCAAAAGTCCTCTCGAAACCGGCGTGTTGTGCGAGGCACTTCTGAGAGACTCCCGGCATGGATCTCACGCCCGATCGGGCCGCATTGGCGGTAGAGCGGCACGACTGCCCGAACTGTGACGTGCCCGCCGGCTCCGCCTGCCGCACCCGAGGTGGGAAGACCGCCGCGAAGTACCACACCCCCCGCTTCGTCCTAGTTCCCGCGCTCCGCGAGGAACTCGAAGTCCTCGTCCCCGCCGACCGCCACCCCGGCCACGCGTGGAAGCAGGGCCCAGCGCTCGCCATCGTGCCCGCGCCCCGAACCGAGCGGCCGGTCCGGATCGGGTACGCGAGGACGTCGACCGCGCGGCAGGAGTTGGCGAGCCAGCTCGAAGCCCTTCACCGGGCCCAGTGCCACAAGGTGTTCAAGGAGCAGATCAGCACCCGGGTGAGGATCCGGCCCGAGCTGGAGAAGGCGCTCGCCCTGGCCCACCAGTTCAAGGAAGCCACGCCGGAGACCCCGGTCATCCTCACGGTGCACGAGCTCAAGCGCCTCGCCAGGAACGCCGCCGAGCTGATGACGCTGTCCGCCGAGCTCCAGGCCGGCGGCATCCAGCTCGAACTCCTCACCGGGCCGCTCACCGGGATCTACGACCCCAACGGCATGGGCGCCATGTTCTTCGCCGTCCTCGCCGTGGCCGGGCAAATCGAGCGCAACTACATCCGGGAGAAGACCCTCGAAGGGCAGGTCATCGCCGCATCAAAGGGCAACCACGGCGGCCGGCCGAAGGTCATCGACGACGACATGCTCACCTTCGCCGTCGCGCTCAAGGACAAGGGCGTGCCCGTCCCCGACATCGCGAAGAAGCTCACCATCAAGACCGGGAAGAACGCGGGCAAGCACCCCTCGGTCGCCTCGCTCTACCGGGCCCTCGCGGAAGCAGAGGAAGCCGCGTCCGACGACGGCCTGCCGCGACGGCCCAAGCCTGTACGCATCCGCCGGCCCGGGGACCCGCTCACCGCCGAGGAGATCGACCTGCGCGAACGACTCCAGGCTCAGCCCCATCCGAACGCCAAGCTGCGGTAGCCCCACTCCTGACCTGCATCGGAACCCTTGATCAACGGCTTAGCGTTAACCGCTGTACCGATGTTCCCCGAGGCCGCACCCCGCCCCTTCCCGAAACTCTGACGAGACCGGGGGCTCCGCCCCCGACCCCCCGGGGCGACGGCCTCGCGCGGGCCGACAGGCGAACTTCGGGCTCTGCACCCGCCCGCTCGGCGGCGGCTTCGCGCCGTTCGGCGCTTGCCGGGCTCTTCGTCCGCGCCCTGGGCGGCGGTTTCGCGCCGGGTGGCGAGTTCCGGGTTTTGCGTCCGCGCCCTCGGCTTCGCGCCGGGTGGCGGGCTTCGGGCTCTGCGTCCGCGCCCTCGGCGGCGGCTTCGCGCCGGGTGGCGCGTGCCGGGTTTTGCGTCCGCGCCCTCGGCGCGCGCCGGGCGGCGAGTTCCGGGTTCGCCCCCCGCGGCCGTTTCGTGTCGAGCGGGGAGCTTCGGGCTTCGTGCCCGCCCCGCGGCAGCTTTGCGTCGGCTTGTTCGTGGTCTTACGTCGTGTGGCGGCGGGCTCTCAGGGCCAGGGAGAGGGCCAGCACCGTTTGGGGGTCGTCCAGGTCCGTGCCCAGGAGTTCGGAGATGCGGGCCAGACGGTTGTAGAGGGTCTGGCGGTTGAGGTGGAGTTCGCGGGCCGTCTCCGCCTTGCGGCCCGCGTGCGCCAGGTACGTCTCCAGGGTCGGGAGCAGCGGCGGGCGGGAGGTGCCGTCGTGGTCGCGGAGGGGGCCGATCGCGCGGTCCACGAACGCGGCCAGGTCAGGGTGGTCCCGTAGGCGCCAGAGGAGGAGGTCGATGTCGAGGCGGCGGGCGTCGTACCAGGGGCGGTCCGAGAGGCCCTGCGCGGCCGTCGCAGTCTCCGCCGCGTGCCGCAGACCCGCCGACGCCGCCGCCCAGCTTCCGGCGACGCCCACGACGACCACCGGCGGGTGGACGCCCGCGCGCTCCAGGCCGGCCCGCTCCACGCCCGCGCGGAGCGCCGCCGCGACCCGGTCCGCGACGGCCGTGCGCTCCGACTCCGAGCGCAGGCCCAGGAGGAGGGGGACACGTCCCTCCACCGGGCGGACGCCCAGAAGGACGGGGACGCCTACCGAGGAGAGTTCTTCGAGGACCGCTCGGGCCAGGAGGGCCCAGTTGCCCGACGGGGAGAGTTCCGAGGCCAGGCGCATGACCACCGGCAGCAGCGGGCCGTCGCCCGGTTTGAAGCCGAGGACCCGGGCCTGGGCGGGGGCGGCCTCCGCCGTGATCCGGCCCTCCGCCAGGTCCGTCAGGAAGTCGCCCCGGCCGCGTGCGGCCAGTTCCTCCTCCTGGCGCGCCTGCATGAGGACCACCGCGAGGATGCCCGCCGCCCGCTCGGCCGCCATCCGGTGGACGGGGGAGAGGGCGCCGGAGACCGCGAGAAGGACCAGGCGGGCCCGTACCGAGCCCGTACCGGGGCCGCCACCCGGCACGTCGACGAGCACCGTACCGGTGGGCGGGCCGGATTCGCGGGCCGCCCGCTGGCCGCGCAGCCCGTCCCACACCTGGAGCGGGTCGGCAGGGCCGGACTCGGTGCCCGCCGCGTACAGGAGCTGGCCGTCGGCGGTCTCCAGGAAGACCGGGTTCGCGGCGAAGTCGGACAGGATGCGCAGGACCTGCGGGATCCCGCCGCCGCCGAGCAAGGCCTCCGTGCACTGCCGATGGACCTCCTCGGCCTGGCGGAGGAGCGCGTAGTGGCCGTTGACGATCTCGGTGTGGATCTCCTCCGTGACGGCCACGAAGGGGACCTCGCGGTGGAGCTGGACGAGCGGCAGCCCCGCCGCCCGCGCGGTCTCCACTATCGTCGCCGGGAGGCGGGCGAAACGCGGGCCCAGTTCGACGACGAGCGCCGCGATGCCCCGGTCGGCGAGCCGGCGGACGAAGGCCCGTTGTTCGGCCGGGCGGGTGCCCAGGCCGAGGCCCGTCGTGAGGAGCAGTTCGCCGCCCTTGAGCAGCGACGCGATGTTCGGCACCTCGCCGGCGTGCACCCAGCGCACCGTCCGGTGCAGCCGGTCCGCGCCGGCGACGACCTCCGGGAGCCCGCCGCGCAGCCCCGGGAGTTCGAGTGCCCGCTGCACGGTGATCCCGCCCTGATTGTCCATGGGCCCGGACGCTACCCCGCGTCCGCGTTCCGGTGACATCACCCCACGGTTACGGGACCGGACACTTCGTACATCGGGGCGACAACTCGTCGCCCCATGGCGGGAATTGTGCGACCGCATGTCGATTGTGGCCTGCGTCACACGCGAGGATGCTCTCGCGCCATGGCAAAGAACTCCACCCCAGAGGTCCACCGGCTGAAGGCGAACTCCGTCGGTCTGGTCGGCGTCGTCTTCATGGCCGTGGCCACCGCGGCCCCGATCACCGCGATGACCGGTAACCTCCCCATCGCCGTCGGCTTCGGCAACGGCACCGGCGCACCCGCCGGCTATCTCTTCGCGACGCTCGTCCTGACCGTCTTCTCCGTCGGCTATGTCGCCATGGCCAAGCGGATCACGGCCGCGGGCGCCTTCTACGGCTACATCTCGCACGGTCTCGGCCGGATCGCCGGCATGGCCTCCGGCATGCTCGCGGTCCTCGCGTACATCGTCTTCGAGGCCTCGATCGTCGGCGTCTTCGCGTACTTCGCCAAGACGACGGTCGCCGATCAGCTCGGCGTCGACATTCCGTGGATCCTGTACGCGGCGGTCATGCTGGCCGTGACGGCGGTCCTCTCGTACTTCGACATCAACCTGACCGCCAAGGCCCTCGGCGTGATGCTCATCGCGGAGATCGCGGTCCTCTTCGCGGTCGCCACCGCCGTGCTGATCGCCGGCGGCGGACCCGACGGCATCCCGGTCGAGCCGATCAACCCCATGAACGCCTTCACCGGCACCTCGGCGGGGCTCGGACTCTTCTTCGCCTTCTGGTCCTGGGTCGGCTTCGAGTCGACCGCGATGTACGGGGAGGAGTCGCGCAACCCGAAGAAGGTCATCCCGCGCGCCACGCTGATCTCCGTCATCGGCGTCGGCCTCTTCTACATCTACGTGTCGTGGATGACGATCGCCGGAAACGGCCTCGCCGGGTCCGTGAAGCTGTCCGCCTCCGCCGCGCCGCTCGACCTGTTCTTCGCCCCCACCCAGTCCTTCATCGGCGCCTGGGCCGTCGACGCCTTCCAGTGGCTGCTGCTGACCGGCTCCTTCGCCTGCGGCATGGCCTTCCACCAGTGCGCCTCGCGCTACCTGTACGCCATCGGCCGCGAGGGCTTCCTCCACCCGGCGCTCGGCCGCACCCACGCCCGGTACGGCTCGCCGTACATCGCCTCCTACGTGCAGAGCGCGATCGCCGTCGGCCTCGTCGTCGCCTTCTGGCTCACCGGCCAGGACCCCTACATCCACCTCTACACGCTGCTCGCGATCCTCGGGACGATGGCGATCCTCATCGTCCAGACCCTCTGCTCCTTCGCCGTCATCGGCTACTTCCGCAAGAACCACCCCGAAGACCGGCACTGGTTCAGGACCCTCACCGCCCCGCTCCTCGGCGGCATCGGCATGATCGCCGTCGTCGTCCTGCTGGTCGTCAACATGGAGACCGCGGCCGGTCTCGCCGCCGACTCCCTCTTCTTCAAGGCGATCCCGTGGATCGTCGGCGTGGTCTTCTTCGGCGGCCTCGGCCTCGGCTTCTACCTCAAGGCCAAGCGGCCCGAGCGCTACGAGATCATCGGCCGGATCGTCCTGGAGGACGCGGCCGAGCGCCCCGCCGAGGAAGTCCTCGCTCCCGCCGCCGTAACCCAGAGCTGAATCCCCTCCCACCTCAGAGCTGTATCTCGTCGTACCGCAGAGCCGATCCCCTTCTCCCAGGAGCGCTCCATGGCACGCACCAACCCGATGCACCTCCTGAAGCGTCTCGCCGCCGAGCACGCCGACGCCCGGCGGCTGTCCCTACCCGTCGACGAACTCAGAGGCATGAGAGCCGACGCCCTCGGGCGCCGCTCCCTGCTCACCTACGCGGCCGCCGCCGGTGTCGCCGTCGGTGTCGCCGGGGCCGCCGGCCTGGGCGGGGCCGTTCCCGCCCGCGCCGCCACCCCGGACCCGCCCGTCAGGAGCACCGCCAGGGTCGCCGTCGTCGGGGCCGGGATATCCGGCCTCACCGCCGCGCTCACCCTCCAGGACGCCGGCCTGAGCCCCGTCCTCTACGAGGCCGACCCCTCGCGGGTCGGCGGCCGCATGTGGACCCAGCGCACGCACTGGGCGTACGGCCAGACCTCCGAGATCGGCGGCGAGCTGATCGACACCGGCCACAAGAAGATCCTGGAGCTCTGCCGCCGCTTCGACCTCGACGTCGAGGACTTCCTCGGCGGCGGACCCAACGGAGCCGAGGAGGTCCTCTGGTTCGACGGCGCCTACTACCCGCGCCACCAGGCCGACGAGGACTTCAACGGGGTCTACCAGGCCCTGCGCCGCGACCTCTCCGAGGCGGGCGAGGTCTTCTGGAACCAGACCACGTCCACCGGCACCGCCCTCGACAACCTGTCCGTGTACGAGTGGATCGAGACCCGCGTCCCCGGCGGCCACTCCTCGCCCCTCGGCAAGTTCATCGACGTCGCCTACAACGTCGAGTACGGCGCCGACACCACCGAACAGTCCTCGCTCGCCCTCGTCCTGCTCATGGGCTACCAGACCAATCCGGGCAACTTCAACATCTGGGGCCTGTCCAACGAGCGGTACCACATCGTCGGCGGCAACGATCAGCTCCCGAACGCCATCGCCGGGGCCCTCACCCCCGGCACCCTGCGCCGGGGCTGGTCCCTGACCGCCGTACGGGCCAACGCCGACGGCACGCAGACGCTGACCTTCACCGAGGCCGGCGCCACCCGGACCGTCACCGCCGACCACACGATCCTCTGTCTCCCGCTGCCGATCCTCAAGCAGCTCGACCTCACCCAGGCGGGCTTCGACCCGCTCATGCGGAACCTGCTGCGGGACGCCCGCATGGGCCACTGCACCAAGCTCAACATGCAGTTCGGCACCCGCCCCTGGCGCGGCACCGGCCCCTGGCCCGGGGTCTCCGCCGGAGACTGCTTCACCGACAGCGAGGTCCAGCAGACCTGGGACACCACCAAGGTCCAGGGCGGCACCGGCGGCATCCTCATCCAGTACGGCGGCGGCAGCCTGGCCAGGAACCTCAACCCGGCCGGGCCGTTCTCCACCGAGTCCGATCCGTACGTACGCGGCCTCGTCACCCGCTACCTCGCGGGCATCGACGCGTTCTTCCCCGGCACCTCCAGGGCGTACACGGGCCGGGCCCAGGTCTCCGCCTGGCACAAGAACCCGTACGTCCTCGGCGCGTACTCCTGTTGGCCCGTCGGCTACCTCCACAAGTACGCGGGGTACGAGGGCACGGCACAGGGGAACGTCCACATCGGCGGCGAGCACTGCAGCTACGACTTCCAGGGCTTCATGGAGGGCGGGGCCACGGAGGGCGAGCGGGCCGCCAAGGAGGTGATCGACGCCCTGAGGTGAGTCTCAGGCGGCCGGTGTGATGTTGTGGTTGAAGCGGAAGACGTTGTCGGGGTCGAAGGCGGCTTTGACCCGGGCCAGGCGCCGGTGGTTCTCGGCGCCGAAGCCCTCGACCACCCGCTGCTCGCCCTCGGAGCCGATGAAGTTCAGATACACCGCTCCGGTCGACCACGGCCTCGCATCGGCCCGCACGTCCCGGACCCACTGGATCGCCCGTTCGTCGTCGGCCGGGTCCGACCAGGTCGCGAAGGGATGGACGGCCCAGGGCGCGGAACGCCAGGGGATCGGGTGGTCGGCCGGCCCGGCCGCCACCGCGCCGCCCAGCGGGAACAGCACGTGCTGGCAGGAGGTGGGCGGCGGGATGCGCTCCGCGCGGGCGCAGTAGGCGTCCACCGCCGCGTCCGGCAACGTCTTCAGGTACTCCGCCGACCAGTAGTTCCGAAGGCCCGGGGGGTCGTCGAGCATGCACTGGAGATCCGCGTAGGCGATGTCCGTGACCATCTCGATCACGGGCTTCTGCGCGAACAGCGGCGCCGCGAGTTCGCGGACCTCGGCGACCGGACCGGCGTACGTGAACAGCGTCCCGCAGAGCAGCTCGCCGACGAGGTGTTCGGGGACGAACGGTTCGGGGGGCGCGGGCAAGTAGATGACCCCGCCGCCCACGTCGTCGGGGGCGGACGCCAGGAGATCGCGGAAGGTGCGCACCACTCCGGGGGCCGCCTCCGGCATGAAGAACAGCATCGCGATGCTCATCGCCGGCAGCTCGTGCAGCCGCAGCGTGAGCGAGGTCGCGACCCCGAAGTTCCCGCCGCCGCCGTGCAGCGCCCAGAAGAGCTCCGGGTTCCGCTCCGCGTCCGCGTGCACGTGCCTGCCCTCGGCCGTGATCAGCTCCGCCGCGAGGAGGTTGTCGCTCGCGAGGCCGAACTTCCGCTCCAGCCAGCCCGAACCGCCGCCCAGCGTGAACCCGCCGACCCCGGTCGTGGACACCCGGCCACCGGTCGTGGCCATCCGGAAGGGCTGGGTCGCGTGGTCGAGATGACTCATCGTCGCGCCGCCGTCGACCCGTACGGTCATGTGCTCGGGGTCGGCGACGACCGTGTGCATCCGGCGCAGGTCGACCACGAGGCCGTCGTCGACGACGGACGTGCCCGCGACACTGTGCCCGCCGCCGCGCACCGCGATGGGCAGACCCGTCCCACGGCCGAAGAGGATCGCGTTCGAGACGTCCTCCGCGGTCGCGCACTGGGCGATGACCGCCGGCCGGCGGTCGATCATCCCATTGTGGATCGCCCGGGCCTCGTCGTAACCGGGATCGCCGGGGACGAGCACCACACCGGCGAGATCCTCCCGGAGCCCGGTGAGCGCGGCCTGCGGGACGCTGTGCGGGGGAGCCATGGGAGGGCCCCCCTTTCCTCGGGGGGACAGGACCCTCTCAGCGTATTCCGGCGGGCCGCGCGCCGCGCCTCAGCCGCCGTACGCCCCGCTGGCCGTCAGGCGCAGCGCGGTGTCGATCAGCGGGACGTGGCTGAACGCCTGCGGGAAGTTGCCCACCTGGCGCTGGAGCCGCGGGTCCCACTCCTCGGCGAGCAGCCCGAGGTCGTTGCGGAGGGAGAGCAGTTTCTCGAAGAGCGTGCGGGCCTCGTCGACCCGGCCGATCATCGCCAGGTCGTCGGCGAGCCAGAACGAGCAGGCGAGGAACGCGCCCTCGTCGCCCTCCAGGCCGTCGACACCGGCCTCCTCGCCGGCCGTCGGGTAGCGCAGCACGAAGCCGTCCTCCGTGGACAGCTCCCGCTGGATCGCCTCGATCGTGCCGATGACCCGCTTGTCGTCCGGCGGCAGGAAGCCCATCTGCGGGATCAGCAGCAGCGAGGCGTCGAGCTCCTTGGAGCCGTACGACTGCGTGAACGTGTTCCGCTCCGGGTCGTAGCCCTTCTCGCAGACGTCCCGGTGGATCTCGTCGCGCAGCTCGCGCCAGCGCTCCAGCGGGCCGTCGGCGTCCCCGGACTCGATGAGCTTGATCGTGCGGTCGACGGCCACCCAGGCCATCACCTTGGAGTGGGTGAAGTGGCGGCGCGGGCCGCGGACCTCCCAGATGCCCTCGTCGGGCTGGTCCCAGTGCGTCTCCAGGTACCTGATCAGCTTCAGCTGGAGCAGCGAGGCGTAGTCGTTGCGGGAGAGCCCCGTCATGTGCGCGAGGTGGAGGGCCTCGGTGACCTCGCCGTAGACGTCCAGCTGGAGCTGGTTGGCGGCGCCGTTGCCGACCCGGACCGGGCCGGAGTTCTCGTACCCCGGGAGCCAGTCGAGCTCCGCTTCGCCGAGCTCCCGCTCGCCCGCGATGCCGTACATGATCTGGAGGTTCTCCGGGTCACCCGCGACCGCGCGGAGCAGCCAGTCCCGCCAGGCGCGGGCCTCCTCGCGGTAGCCGGTGCGCAGCATCGAGGAGAGGGTGATCGCCGCGTCCCGCAGCCAGGTGTAGCGGTAGTCCCAGTTGCGGACGCCACCGATCTCCTCGGGCAGCGAGGTGGTCGGCGCGGCCACGATCCCGCCGGTCGGCGCGTACGTCAGCGCCTTCAGGGTGATCAGTGAGCGGACGACGGCCTCCCGGTAGGGGCCGTGGTACGTGCAGTGCTCGACCCACTCGCGCCAGAAGTCGGCGGTGGCCTCCAACGATCCCTCCGGGTCCGGCAGCGCCGGAGGCTCCTTGTGGGAGGGCTGCCAGGAGAGCGTGAAGGTGATCCGGTCACCGGGGGAGACGGTGAACTCGGAGTACGTGGTGAGGTCCTCGCCGTGCGTCTCCGCGTCCGTGTCCAGCCACACCGAGTCGGGCCCGGCGACGGCGACGGTGCGCTCGCCGACCTTGTGGACCCAGGGCACGATCCGGCCGTAGCTGAAGCGCATCCGCAGCGCGGAGCGCATCGCGACCCGGCCGGAGACGCCCTCCACGACCCGGATGATCTGCGGGGCGCCGTCGCGCGGAGGCATGAAGTCCGTCACCCGGACCGTGCCGCGCGGGGTGTCCCACTCGGACTCCAGGATCAGCGAGTCGCCCCGGTAGCGGCGCCGGTCGGCCGGGGGCGGCTCGGCGTCCTCGGCCACGGTGGGACCCACCCGCCAGAATCCGTGTTCCTCGGTGCCGAGCAGTCCCGCGAAGACCGCGTGGGAGTCGAAGCGGGGGAGACACAGCCAGTCGACGCTGCCGTCCCGGCAGACCAGGGCGGCGGTCTGCATGTCTCCGATGAGTGCGTAATCCTCGATGCGCCCGGCCACGTGCTTCACTCCAGTCGAACGGCCACGTCCGCCCCGTGGGGCGCTTGCTCGAATGCGCCGGCTGGGTGTCAGCCGGGTCTGGTTGTCTCAGCGGTCAAGGGATCGTCGACGAGCTCTCGGGCCGGCCGAGGGGCGGGGTGGTGCCGCCGGCCGTTCTGCTCGGTGGGCAATGTCCGAGCAGAATACGTCGCACCCTAGTGACCCGGTGATCACGCGGGTAACGTCGCTGCTCCGATCGGGTGAACAGGCCCGTGACCCCGCCGATCACCCCGCCGCACGAATCCCGCCCCACCCCCTTCTGTCGCCGTCCGTGTACACCCGACTGCCGCGTGTGGCCGGAAGCGCCCTCCCGATGTCGCTGATACCCTGGTACCCCGTGGACCGGTGGGAAACGGCGACAGCCGAGGACCCCGAAACCGCAGCGACGGCACCCCCCGATTCTTCCGGAGGGGACGCCGGTACGCACCTCCAGAACGCGACCACGGGAGCCCCCTCTTGGCGATGCCGCCCAACACCACGACGACCAAGCACATCTTCGTCACCGGGGGTGTCGCCTCCTCCCTCGGCAAGGGACTGACCGCCTCCAGCCTGGGTGCGCTCCTCAAGGCCCGCGGCCTGCGGGTCACGATGCAGAAGCTCGACCCGTACCTGAACGTCGACCCGGGCACGATGAACCCGTTCCAGCACGGCGAGGTGTTCGTCACCAACGACGGCGCCGAGACCGACCTGGACATCGGCCACTACGAGCGCTTCCTCGACGTCGACCTCGACGGCTCGGCCAACGTCACCACCGGCCAGGTCTACTCGCAGGTCATCGCCAAGGAGCGGCGCGGCGAGTACCTGGGCGACACCGTGCAGGTCATCCCGCACATCACCAACGAGATCAAGTCCCGGATCCGCCGCATGGCGACGGACGACGTGGACGTCGTCATCACCGAGGTCGGCGGCACCGTCGGCGACATCGAGTCCCTGCCGTTCCTGGAGACCGTCCGCCAGGTCCGCCACGAGGTCGGCCGCGACAACGTCTTCGTGGTGCACATCTCGCTGCTGCCCTACATCGGCCCCTCCGGCGAGCTGAAGACCAAGCCGACCCAGCACTCGGTCGCCGCCCTGCGCAACATCGGTATCCAGCCGGACGCGATCGTCCTGCGCGCCGACCGCGAGGTCCCGACCGCCATCAAGCGCAAGATCTCGCTGATGTGCGACGTCGACGAGGCCGCGGTCGTCGCCGCCATCGACGCCAAGTCGATCTACGACATCCCGAAGGTCCTGCACACCGAGGGCCTGGACGCCTACGTCGTCCGCAAGCTCGACCTGCCGTTCCGCGACGTCGACTGGTCCACCTGGGACGACCTGCTGGACCGCGTGCACAACCCCGACCACGAGGTCACGGTCGCGCTCGTCGGCAAGTACATCGACCTGCCCGACGCCTACCTCTCGATCACCGAGGCCATGCGGGCCGGCGGCTTCGCCAACAAGGCCCGGGTCAAGGTCAAGTGGGTCACCTCCGACGACTGCAAGACGCCGGCCGGCGCCACGAAGCAGCTCGGCGACGTCGACGCGATCCTCATCCCCGGCGGCTTCGGCGACCGCGGTGTGAACGGCAAGATCGGCGCGATCCAGTACGCCCGTGAGAACAAGGTGCCGCTGCTCGGCATCTGCCTCGGCCTCCAGTGCATCGTCATCGAGGCCGCGCGGAACCTCGCGGACATCCCGGACGCCAACTCCACCGAGTTCGACCCGGCCACCGCGCACCCCGTCGTCTCCACGATGGAGGAGCAGCTCGCGTACGTCGAGGGCGCCGGCGACCTGGGCGGAACGATGCGCCTGGGCCTCTACCCGGCGAAGCTCGCCGAGGGCTCGATCGTCCGCGAGGTCTACGACGACCAGCCGTACGTGGACGAGCGCCACCGCCACCGCTACGAGGTGAACAACGCCTACCGCGCGGAGCTGGAGAAGAAGGCCGGCCTGGTCTTCTCCGGCACCTCCCCGGACAACAAGCTCGTGGAGTACGTCGAGTACCCGCGCGAGGTCCACCCCTACCTGGTCGCCACCCAGGCGCACCCGGAGCTCCGCTCCCGACCGACCCGCCCGCACCCGCTCTTCGCGGGCCTGGTCAAGGCTGCGGTCGAGCGCAAGACGGGCAAGCCGGCCAAGTAACCGCCGGGCGTTAACGTTGCCGGGGTACGGGTCCTCACGGACGCGTACCCCGGCTTTCGTATGTGGGAGGACAGCACATGGAGTTGCAGGACACCCCGGAGGAGTGGCGGGTCGTCGCGACGACGACCCCCTTCCAGGGCAAGAAGACCAGCGTCCGCACGGACGACGTGGTCATGCCGGACGGCACGGTCGCCCGCCGCGACTACCAGGTCCACCCCGGCTCGGTGGCCGTCCTGGCCCTGGACGAGCAGGACCGGGTCCTGCTGCTCAAGCAGTACCGGCATCCGGTGCGGCAGAAGCTGTGGGAGATCCCCGCGGGGCTGCTCGACGTGCCCGGCGAGAACCCGCTGCACGCCGCCCAGCGCGAGCTGTACGAGGAGGCCCACGTCAAGGCCGGGGACTGGCGGGTCCTGACCGACGTCTACACGACCCCCGGCGGCTGCGACGAGGCCGTACGGATCTTCCTCGCGCGGGACCTCGCGGAGGCGGAGGGCGAGCGCTTCGAGGTCTCCGAGGAGGAGGCCGACATGGAGCTCGCGCGGGTGCCGCTGGCGGAACTCGTGCGCGGGGTCCTCGCGGGCGAGCTGCACAACAACTGCCTGGTGGTGGGTGTCCTGTCGCTGGCCGCCGCGCGCGCGGGCGAAGGCGTCGAGGCGCTGCGCCCGGCGGAGGCGCCCTGGCCGGCCCGCCCGTTCGCGTCGTAGCGGTGTGACCATCGGCTGATCCGATCGGGGGATGTGCCCGCCGCGCTCCACCGGGTACGTGCCGCGCCCTGAACTACGCTCGGAATCACCCGTGCGGAGACCCCGCGGGATCGGCTCGTGCGCAGGTGGACGGGAGCGTGGCCCGTGACGGATCAGGCGGTGGCGGCGGCCGTGGGCCGGCGGTTCTTCGGCCGGCAGCGGGAGCTGAAGGCCCTGCGCGCCGACATCGAGCGGACCGGCCTCGACACCCTCACGGGTCGCAAGGCACCCCGGGCCCGGGTCCTGCTCGTCGCCGGCAAGCCCGGCTCCGGGCGTACCGCCCTCGCCGAGGAGCTGGCGGACGGGCTCGCCGACCGCTACCCCGACGGGGTGTTCCGCGCCCGGCTCACCGAGCCGGGCGGCGACCCCGTGCCCACCGCCCGCGTCGCCCAGGAACTCCTGGCCGCGCTCGGCGTGGCCGAGCCGCCCGGCGCCGGCGAGGACGAGCTGACCGAGCTGGTCCGCCACGCCCTCGCCGGGCGCCGGGCCGTCCTGATCCTCGACGACGCCGTCGACGCCGAGCAGGCCGACCCGCTGATCCCCGACGACCCCGACACCCTGGTCGTCGGGGTGTCGCGCGGGCCGCTCACCGGCATCCCCGACGTACGGCCCTGCACCCTCGGCGGACTCGACCCCAAGTCGGCCATCGAGCTGCTCACCGCCTTCACCGGTTCCGTCCGCATCACCGTCGACCCGCAGGCCGCCGAGAGCCTCGTCGAGGAGTGCGGGGGGATGCCCGGCGCGGTCGTCCTCGCCGGGGGCTGGCTCGCCGCCCGTCCCAAGGCCTCCGTCGCCGACCTCGCGAAGCAGCTGCGCGGGCTGAGCGGGGACCCGCTCACCAGGACCTTCCTGCTCGCCCACGAGGCGCTGCCCGCGACCGCCGCCCGGATACTGCGATTCCTCTCCCTGGCCCCGCTCGGCCGGGCCGACGCCCACACCGCCTCCGCCCTGGCCGGCTGCTCGGTCTCCGCGGCGGCCACCACCCTCGCCGACTTCGCCGCCCTGGGTCTCGTCTCCGGTGGTCAGGACGGGCAGTACGAGGTCCCCGGCCATCTCGTCCCCCTCCTTCGCGCTCAGCTGGAGGAGCGCGACCGGCCCGCCGAGGTGCAGCTCGCCCGGGCCCGGATGCTGGAGCGGACCGTACGGCTCCTCCAGTCGTGCCGTGCGGTCACCGAACCCGAGGGCTCGGCCGCCCGGCTGAAACTGGCCGGTCTGCCGCGCGCCCTGCGGTTCCCGAACCGGGACGCCGGGGCCGACTGGCTCCGCTCCCGGCAGCCCGTCCTGCTCGCCTCCGCCCGCCTCGCCGTCGCCGACGGGGAGCTCGACACCCTGGCCCGCCGGCTGATCGCCTCCCTGGTCAGGGCGCTGGCCGCGCACCGGGGCGCCGAGGCGGCGGCGCCCGAGCTGTACGGCCTCCACCAGCTGGTCCTGGACGTGGCCGAGCGGCGCGGACTGCACCGAGAGCGGGCGGCCGCCCTGCTGAACCTGGCCGATCTCGACGCGAAGACCGGACGGACGAAGGACGCTCTGCTGCGATATCGGTTGGCTTTGGATGCCGGAAGGGCAGCAAATGATCCGTATGCCACCGGTCGCGCAATGGAATCCGTAGGTGGCTCGTATCAGGAGCTGGGTGACTGGCAGCGGGCCGGCGACTGGTACGGGCGGGCGCTCGCCCAGCGCCTCGCCCGGGACGAGCGCCCCGACCAGGCCCGGCTGTACGGCCGCCTCGGCGCCGTGCAGACCTACGCGGGGCGGTACGGCGAGGCGCTGCGGCACTGGCGGGCCGCCGCGGCCGGCTACCGCAGGCTCGCCGATCTCCCCGGCCACGCGCGGGCGTTGAGCGAGGCGGCCCGGGTCCAGGAGTACGCGGGACGCCCCGAGGAGTCGCTGCGGACCTGCGAGGAGGCGGTGGAGTGGGCCCGGCGGGCGCAGGACACCCGGCTCCAGGCGGCGCTCCAGCTGCGGCTCGCCGACACCCTCGACCGGCTCGGCGACCCGGCCGCCGCCAGGCTGCACAGGGCCGCAGCCGAGCGATTGCTGGAAACGGAAGCCACAGCCTACGAAATCCGCAGTGGGTTCGAGAAAGATTAGTACTTTGAAAGGCTAGACACCGGGAACTCCTTCATTAGACTGGGTCCGCCGCGTTCGAACGTGGTCTGCCCCGGTGCGCCGCAGTGCATCCGGGTATATATCGCAGTACCCCAGTTGTCCCCCCTCAGATTCAAGGACCGTGATCGACGATGAAGGTCGGCATCCCCCGCGAGGTCAAGAACAACGAGTTCCGCGTGGCCATCACCCCTGCCGGTGTCCACGAGCTCGTCCGTAACGGCCACCAGGTCTTCATCGAGCAGAACGCCGGTGTCGGCTCCTCGATCACGGACGAGGAGTACGTCGCCGCCGGCGCCGAGATCCTCGCCACCGCCGACGAGGTCTGGGCCACCACCGACCTGCTGCTCAAGGTCAAGGAGCCCATCGCGGAGGAGTACCACCGCCTCCGCAAGGACCAGACCCTCTTCACGTACCTGCACCTCGCCGCCTCCCGCGAGTGCACGGACGCGCTGCTGGAGTCCGGCACCACCGCCATCGCCTACGAGACCGTCGAGACCGCGAACCGCGCCCTGCCGCTGCTCGCCCCGATGTCCGAGGTCGCGGGCCGCCTCGCCCCGCAGGTCGGCGCCTACCACCTGATGCGCTCGGTCGGCGGCCGTGGTGTCCTCCCCGGCGGCGTCCCCGGCACCCACGCCGGCGAGTGCGTCGTCATCGGCGGCGGCGTCTCCGGCTGGAACGCCACGCAGATCGCCGTCGGCATGGGCTTCCACGTGACCCTGCTCGACCGCGACATCAACAAGCTCCGTGAGGCCGACAAGATCTTCGGCACCAAGGTGAAGACGATCGTCTCCAACGCCTTCGAGCTGGAGAAGGCCGTCGTCGAGGCCGACCTCGTCATCGGCGCCGTCCTCATCCCGGGCGCCAAGGCCCCGAAGCTGGTCACGAACGAGCTCGTCGCCAAGATGAAGCCCGGAAGTGTCCTTGTCGACATTGCGATCGACCAGGGCGGTTGCTTCGAGGACTCCCACGCGACCACCCACGCCGAGCCGACCTTCCAGGTCCACAACTCGGTCTTCTACTGCGTCGCCAACATGCCGGGCGCGGTCCCGAACACCTCCACCTACGCGCTCACCAACGCCACGCTGCCCTACATCGTGTCGCTGGCGAACAACGGCTGGGTCGAGGCGCTGCGCCGCGACTCCGCGCTCGGCCTGGGTCTCAACACCCATGACGGCAAGGTGGTTTACAAGGAGGTCGCCGAGGCGCACGGCCTCGACCACGTCGAGCTGAGCACCCTCCTGGGCTGACCTTCGAGGCGCCGCCGTCAACCGGTGCCGTCAATGCCACACACCCGGCCGGACCTTGTTCGACAAGGTCCGGCCGGCTGTGCGTCCGGCCCCGTCCGGGGCCCGCGCAACTCGCCTCGAACGTAACCCTTTAACCGTTTCGCGCACCCCTGAAACGTGTGGATGCATGCCTGCGCACCCTTGACAGAGACGTGTTCGGTTGCCGACACATCCGGCCGGGAACGGCGGATTGTGTTGCTGCGGAGCGGTGACACGCCATAGAGTCGCCAACCGTCGGCATGGTGCCACGCTGACCTATCGATAAATGTTCCTGGTGACATCCAAGGAGGTAAGACGACTTGTGAATGAGTCGACAATTACTCCCGGGAGCGGTGCGCCAGGTGCCCCGATCGGCTCCGTCGCGGTG
The DNA here is from genome assembly GCF_042717315.1 of Streptomyces sp. NPDC058650. NCBI lineage: Bacteria > Bacillati > Actinomycetota > Actinomycetes > Kitasatosporales > Streptomycetaceae > Streptomyces > Streptomyces sp. NPDC058650. Next base: position 103,089 of record NZ_JBHXRL010000025.1, on the reverse strand, counting down.
CGGACCTTCGCGACGCACCAGCCCATGACGACAGCCCACACGATGAAGACGATGGACGGCCTACACGTGAACGCCACGGCCGGCAACGAGATGGGCCGAGAGTCCACCCACTTCGCCGCCTTTGACGAGGTGCCCGAGGGGCACTTCTACGACCCCGACGCCGAGTATGAGCCCGACCCGGAGTACGCGGCCACCCTCGCACCCGACGCTGCCCGCCAGCGTCGCGAGCGGATCGGCCCCACCGGACGGCCGCTGCCGTACTTCCCGATCCCGGGTCCCCTGACCGACCACGGACCCGCGAAGATCATCGCGATGTGCAACCAGAAGGGCGGCGTCGGCAAGACCACGTCGACCATCAACCTGGGTGCCGCGCTCGCCGAGTACGGACGACGGGTGCTGCTCGTCGACTTCGACCCACAGGGAGCCCTGTCGGTCGGCCTCGGCGTGAACCCGATGGAGCTCGACCTCACCGTCTACAACCTGCTCATGGAGCGGGGCATGTCGGCGGACGAGGTGCTCCTCAAGACCGCCGTTCCCAACATGGACCTGCTGCCGAGCAACATCGACCTCTCGGCCGCCGAAGTCCAGTTGGTCAGCGAGGTCGCGCGCGAGTCCACGCTCCAGCGCGCCCTGAAGCCGCTGATGAACGACTACGACTACATCGTGATCGACTGTCAGCCCTCGCTCGGCCTGCTGACCGTGAACGCCCTGACGGCGGCTCACAAGGTCATCGTGCCGCTGGAATGCGAGTTCTTCGCCCTGCGCGGAGTGGCGCTGCTCACCGAGACGATCGAGAAGGTCCAGGAGCGGCTCAACCCCGACCTGGAGCTCGACGGCATCCTCGCCACGATGTACGACTCGCGGACCGTGCACAGCCGTGAGGTGCTCGCGCGCGTCGTCGAGGCCTTCGACGACCACGTGTACCACACGGTCATCGGGCGGACGGTGCGCTTCCCGGAGACCACGGTCGCCGGCGAGCCCATCACCACGTACGCCTCGAACTCCGTGGGTGCCGCCGCCTACCGCCAGCTCGCCAGGGAGGTGCTCGCCCGGTGTCACGCCGAGTGAGTCTGCCCGGCGCCGACGAACTCTTCCGTACGACCGGGGGGACGGCGCTCCAGTCGTCCTCACCCCGCCGGGCCGTCCCGGCTCCGGCGGGTGAGAGCGACACGGCGGCGGCCGAGGGCTCCGCGGAACACACGGCGGCGGGCTCCGAGGCGGCCGAACCGCGCGCCCGGACGGCGGAGCCGGAGAGCGCCGCCCCGAAGCCGGTGAACGCGGCGGTGCCGGCCCCGGCGGCCCGGCGGCGCGGCGGCCGTGCCCCGAACCGGCGGCCCAGCGGCCGTGAGCGCCACGACGAGAAGATCACGGTCTACGTCTCCGCCGAGGAGCTCATGGACCTGGAGCACGCCCGGCTCGTCCTCAGGGGCGAACACGGTCTCGCCGTCGACCGGGGCCGGATCGTCCGGGAGGCGGTCGCCGTGGTCCTGGCGGACCTGGAGTCCCGCGGCGACGCGAGCATCCTCGTACGCCGCCTGCGCGGCCGCTGACGGTAGCCTGCGGGCTGCCGAGCTCTCCGTACCTCCTGGATCCCCATGCACCACGTCTCTGACGAATCGTCCCGCCCGCCGGGCCGCCGCCCCCTGGGCCGCGGCCCGGGCGAGACGGCGCCGGAGGGGCCTCCGGTGGGGGAGCCCGTAGCCGCAGCTCCCGCAGCTCCCGCAGCTCCCGCAGCTCCCACCGCTCTCGCCGCTCCTCCGATGGACGCCGAGCCCGGCGACGGGCGGTTCACGGTGCGGCTCGCGAACTTCGAGGGGCCCTTCGATCTGCTCCTCCAGCTGATCACCAAGCACAAGCTCGACGTCACCGAGGTCGCCCTCTCCCAGGTCACCGACGAGTTCATGGCGCACCTGCGCGCCCTGGGCCCCGACGGCGACCTCGACCAGACCACCGAGTTCCTCGTCGTCGCCGCCACGCTGCTCGACCTCAAGGCCGCCCGGCTGCTCCCCGCCGCCGAGGTGGAGGACGAGGCCGACCTCGCCCTCCTGGAAGCCCGCGACCTGCTCTTCGCCCGCCTCCTCCAGTACCGCGCGTACAAACGGATCGCGGAGATCTTCCGGGACCGCTGGGAGGCCGAGGGCCGCCGCCACCCCCGTACCGTCGGACTCGAACCGCACCACGCCGAGCTGCTCCCCGAGGTCGTCATCTCCATCGGGGCCGAGGGCTTCGCCAGGCTGGCCGTCAAGGCCATGCAGCCCAAGCCCGAGCCCCAGGTCTACGTCGACCACATCCACGCCCCGCTCGTCAGCGTCCGCGAGCAGGCCGCCGTGGTCGTCGCGCTGCTGCGCGAGCGAGGGACGGCCCTCTTCCGGGAGCTGATCGAGGACGTCGGAGACGACACCCTCACCGTCGTCGCCCGCTTCCTCGCCCTCCTGGAGCTCTACCGGGAGAAGGCCGTCGCCCTCGACCAGGAGACCGCCCTGGGGGACCTCACGGTCTCCTGGACCGGCGGGGAGGCGGATCCGTCCGGGGCCGTGACCGACGAGTTCGACCAGGAGACCGCCGCATGAGCGACCTCAAGCCCTCCCTCGAAGCCGTCCTGATGGTCGTCGACGAGCCCGCCACCGAGCAGCACCTCGCCAAGGTCCTGGACCGCACCCCGCGCGAGGTGGCCGACGCCCTGCACGAGCTGGCCGACGAGTACACCGCCCAGGGCCGCGGCTTCGAGCTGCGGCGGGTGGCCGGCGGCTGGCGCTACTACACGCGAGCCGCCCACGCCGCGGCCGTCGAGGCCTTCGTGCTCGACGGGCAGCAGGCCCGGCTCACCCAGGCGGCCCTGGAGACCCTCGCGGTCGTCGCGTACCGCCAGCCGGTCAGCCGTTCCCGGGTCTCCGCGGTCCGCGGGGTCAACTGCGACGGGGTCATGAGGACCCTTCTCCAGCGGGGTCTGGTGGAGGAGGCGGGCGCGGAACCCGAAACAGGTGCGATCCTGTACAGGACGACGAACTATTTCCTGGAGCGGATGGGCCTGCGCGGCCTGGACGAACTCCCCGAGCTCGCGCCTTTCCTCCCCGAGGCGGAGGCGGTCGAGCCGGACTCCCTGGAAGGCGTCCCGTCGTTCGATCCGGACGCAGACGTAGACGACAAGACGGAAATTTGATGCGAAGCAGCAGCGGCAGGAACAGCAGCGGAAACAACGGCGGGAGCCGTGGTGGCAACAGCGGCGGCCGCGGCGGCAGCGGCGGTGGCCGCGGCGGCAGCAGCAGCGGTGGCGGTGGCTACCGCGGCGGCAGCAGCGGCGGCGGCGCCGGTCGTGGTGGCAGCAGCGGCGGTGGCGGTGGCCGCGGCGGCAGCGGTGGCGGTGGCGGTGGCTACCGCGGCGCCGGCGGCGGCCGCGACGACAGGCAGGGTGGCGGCAGCGCCAGGCCGCGCAACCCGCGCCCCGAAGAGCGCCAGTACGACGTCCCCGGCCTCGGCGGCTCCGCCGGCGGCCCCAAGAGCGGCCGCGGCGCCTCCGCGCGCGGTGGCGCCAAGGGCGGCCCCCGGCAGTCCCCGCAGCGCGGTGGCGGCCGTACCGAGCCGTCCCGCTCGCGCGAGTACGACGCCCGTACGGAGGAGCGCAACCGGGAGCGGTACGCCGGCAAGCCGGAGATCAAGACCCCCAAGACCTTCCCCGGCGCCGAGCAGGAGGGCGAGCGTCTGCAGAAGGTCCTCGCCCGCGCCGGCGTGGGCTCGCGGCGTGCCTGCGAGGAGCTCATCGAGCAGTCCCGCGTCGAGGTCAACGGCGAGATCGTCATCGAGCAGGGCAAGCGCGTCGACCCGGAGAAGGACGAGATCAAGGTGGACGGCCTGACCGTCGCCACCCAGTCCTACCTCTTCTTCGCGCTGAACAAGCCCTCCGGCGTCGTCTCGACCATGGAGGACCCGGAAGGCCGCCAGTGCCTCGGCGACTACGTCAACAACCGTGAGACCCGGCTCTTCCACGTCGGCCGGCTCGACACGGAGACCGAGGGCATCATCCTGCTCACCAACCACGGTGAGCTGGCCCACCGCCTCACGCACCCCAAGTACGGCGTGAAGAAGACCTACCTCGCCGCCATCACCGGCCCGCTGCCCCGCGAGGTCGGCCGGATGCTCAAGGACGGCATCGAGCTGGAGGACGGGTACGCCCGCGCCGACCACTTCCGCGTCGTCGAGCAGACCGGCAAGAACTACCTGGTCGAGGTCACGCTGCACGAGGGCCGCAAGCACATCGTGCGCCGGATGCTGGCCGAGGCCGGCTTCCCGGTCGACAAGCTGGTCCGTACGGCCTTCGGCCCGATCTCGCTGGGTGACCAGAAGTCGGGCTGGCTGCGCCGTCTGACCAACACCGAGGTCGGCATGCTGATGAAGGAAGTCGGGATGTAGTTCCCACCCCCTCTCCGCGAGAGGCCCGTGACCGCAGGTCGGTCACGGGCCTTTTCCGTGCCTTCTCATGCTTGTGGCCGGGGCGCGTCTCCATTTATAGTCAGAGTGACTCTTAAGGAGGGAGGCGACGTGCACCACTACGGCCACGGCCTCGTCGTCGGCGGCTTCTCTCCGCCGCACGCCGGCCACCACCACCTCGTCCGCACCGCGCGCGAGCGGTGCGAGCGTCTCACCGTGCTCGTCTGCGGCTTCTCGACCGAGAGCCTGCCCCTGGCCGACCGCGTCGCCTTGATGCGCGAGATCCACCCCGAGGCCCTCGTCGTCGGAGCCGTCGACGACAGCCCCGTCAGCCTGCGGGCCGCCGTGCCCGAGCGTGTCGACGCCGTCTTCGTCGCGGAGCCGTACGGGGAGTCGTACGGGGACGAGCTCGGCCGCCGCCTCGGCGCGGAGTCCGTCACCGTCGACCCCGACCGCACCCGCTTCCCCGTCTCCGGCGCCGCCGTCCGCGCCGACCTCGCCGGCTCCTGGGACTACCTGGAGCCGCCGGTACGTGCCGCGCTCACCCGGCGCGTCGTCGTCCTCGGCGCCGAGTCCACCGGCACCACCACCATGGCCCTCGCCCTCGCCGACCACTACCGGCGGCGCGGCGGCGTCTGGGCCCGCACCCGGTGCGTACCGGAGTACGGGCGCGAGTACCGCGAGCTCAAGCTCGCCGAACTCCGGGCCGAACGCCCCGGCGCCACCTGGGCCGACGTCACCGTCCGCTCCTCCGACTTCCCCGTCATCGCGCGGCGGCAGGCCGAACTGGAGGAGGAGGCGGCCCGGGACGGCTCGCCCGTGCTCTTCTGCGACACCGACGCCTTCGCCGCGACCATCTGGCACGAGCGGTACACGGGCACCGTGAGCGCCGAGACCGGGGAGGTCGCCGCCCACGGCCGCCGGCACCTCTGGCTGCTCACCGATCACCGTGGCGTCGCATGCCAGAACACCGAGAACACCGAGAACACCGAGAACACCGAGAACAGCGCGAACGCCGAGGGCACAGAGGGTACGGCGCTGCGCGACGGGGAGCACCTGCGGCCCTGGATGACCGCACGCTTCCTCACCCAGCTCACCCGCACCGGCCGCCGGACGGCCGTCCTCAGCGGCCCGCACGAGGAGCGGCTCGCGGCGGCCGTCGCCGCCGTCGACGCGCTCCTCGCCGAGGGCAGCCACCTCGCCGACCCCTTGCCGGAGCGCCGATGAACACCGCCCCGCCCGCGGCGGACGGCTACGACAAGTACGCCTTCGAGCCCTTCGCCGTCACCGCCGACCTCGCCGTCCTCACCGTCCGCGAGGAACGCCTGCACGTCCTCCTCGTCCAGCGGGGCCAGGAGCCGTACGCGGGGGAGTGGGCGCTGCCCGGCGGCTTCGTCCTGCCCCGCGAGTCCGCCGACACGGCCGCCCGCCGCGAGCTCGCCGAGGAGACCGGGCTGCCCGGGGCCACCGTCGCGGGACTCCACCTCGAACAGCTCCGCACCTACAGCGACCCCGACCGGGACCCCCGGATGCGGGTCGTCTCCGTCGCCTTCACCGCGCTCGTCCCCGGCCTGCCCGAGCCGCGCGGCGGCGGCGACGCGGCCGAGGCGCGGTGGCTGCCCTACGGCTCGTACGGGCCGCTGGCCTTCGATCACGACCGGATCCTCGCCGACGCCCGCGAACGCGTCGGCGCCAAGCTCGAGTACACGTGCCTCGCCACCGCCTTCTGCCCGCCCGAGTTCACCCTCGGCGAGCTCCGGCAGGTGTACGAGACGGTCTGGGGCGTCGAACTCGACCGCCCCAACTTCCGGCGCAAGGTCCTCACCACACCCGGCTTCGTCCGGGCCGTGGAAGGGCCGCCGCGCCGCACCGGCGGACGGGGGAAACCGGCCGCTCTCTACCGGGCGGGCGAGGCCACGGCCCTCCACCCGCCGCTCCTGCGACCGGAAGGACGACCCTCATGACCCTGCCCCCGACCCGTACCGCGGTGAAGCGGGCCGCGACCGGATCCCTCGTCGGCCTCGCGCTCGGCGACGCGCTGGGCTTCCCGACCGAGTTCAAGGACGTGCCGGCGATCCTCGCCGCCTTCGGCCCCTGGCGGGAGACGGACCTCCCGCTCGCGCGCGGGACGGCGTACGTCACCGACGACACCCAGATGACCCTCGCCTTCGCCCGGGGCATCCGCACGGCGATGGACCGGGGCGCGCTCGCCCCGGAGCGCCTCGCCCGGCCGGTCCGGGACGAGTTCGTCGACTGGTACCACTCCCCGGAGAACAACCGGGCCCCCGGCAACACCTGCCTGCGCGCCTGCCTGCTCCTCGACGGCGACCGGCCGTGGCAGGACGCCAGCCAGATCGGCTCCAAGGGCTGCGGCGCCAACATGCGGGTCGCGCCGATCGGCCTCGTCCCCGGGCTGAGCGAGGAGCAGCGCGCGGGCGCCGCCCAGCTCCAGGCAGCCCTCACCCACGGCCACCCCACCGCGCTCGCCGCCTCCGACCTCACCGCCCGCGCCGTGTACCTCCTCGCCCAGGGCGTGGACCCGGCCGGGCTCGTCGGACAGCTGCGCTCGTACGCGTACGAGAACCGCTCCCGCTACCACGAGCACTGGCTCGGCGACCTCTGGACCCGCTCCCAGGACCCCTCCGCCCGGCACTTCGTCGAGCGCGGCTGGGACGAGTGCCTGGCCGTCCTGGAGCGCCTGGACGCCGTCCAGCGCACGGCTGACCCGGAGCTCGACCCCTGCGAGTACACCGGTGACGGCTGGATCGCCGAGGAGGCCTTCGCGACCGGCCTGCTCTGCTTCCTCCTCTTCCCCGGTGAGCCCCTCACCGCCCTGCGCAGGGCGGCCTGCACCCGGGGCGACTCCGACTCGATCGCCGCCCTCGCGGGCGCCTTCGCCGGCGCCCATCTGGGCGCGGACGCCTGGCCGAAGGAGTGGGCCGAGCGCGTCGAGTACCGGAGCGAACTGCTGACGTTCGGGGCGCTCTGGGACGCCTGACCGGGGCGCCGCGAGCTGCCGGAGGACGTCCGGCCGGGGCGCCGGGGCGTCAGAGCGACGCGCGGCGGGCGCGGATCAGGAAGTCCTGGACGCGGGTGTGGTCCGGGGCGGCGGGGAGCGGGCTCGTGTCGTGGGCGCGGTCCGCCTCGTCCTGGAGGCGGTTCATCCAGGACTCGACCTCCTGCCACGGCACCTCGCCCCGCTTGACCGCGAGGAAGCGGTCGCGCTCCTCGCCGACGTCGACGCGGAGCTCGCCCGTGCGCAGCAGGTCGCGGCAGCTCGTCAGCAGCCGCAGCAGGTGCATCGCGTGCTTCCAGCGCGGCTGCCCGTACTGGCGGACGTCCGCGTCCAGCTTGCGGCGCTGGCCGCCGGCGTAGCGGACGAAGGTCTGGTGGGCCTGCCGGGAGAGGAAGGCCCCGCGCAGGGAGAGGAGTTCGCGGCCCGTGTCGTCGACGTGCTCGACGACGGGGGAGTGCAGGCACTCCAGGGCGTTCGGGTTGTTGCGCAGGGCCAGCTCGCAGAAGCGCTCCAGCTCCCAGCTGAACTGGTCCTCGCCCGGGCCCTCCACATGGGCCGGGGGCTTGTCGAACCGCCAGAAGAGCGGCGTCGGGGCGAGATAGACGCCCCGCACGTCGGTGTCGCTGCCCTCGGTCGCCAGACCGAAGGCGTGCGAGCCCATCACACAGGAGTAGATCGTGTGGTCGCGCACCAGCTCGTCCGGGGTCATGCCGGTCAGGCTACGCGAGGGTGATCGAATCCCCCGAGACATTGATCTGCTCGGCCGGGAGGGGACGGGGAGCCGGTCCCGCCGCCACCGAGCCGTCGGCGATGCGGTACTTGGAGCCGTGGCAGGGACAGTCGATGGTGCCGTCCGCGACCTTGTTCACCAGACAGCCCTGGTGGGTGCAGACCGCGGAGAAGGCCTTGAACTCGCCTGCGGTCGGCTGCGTGACGACCACCTTCGCCTCGGTGAAGACCGTGCCGCCGCCGACCGGGATCTCGGAGGTCGTCGCCAGCGGGGGAGCTGCCGTCGTCGTGGGGGAGGTGGGCGACGTGGCCGATGTGGCGGGCGTCTCAGGAGTGGCGGATGCCGCGGGGGCGCTCGGCGTGGCCGGGGCGCTGGTGGTCGTACCGCCGTCGCCCTCGCCGTCCGAGCCGCAGCCCGTCGTCAGGGCCGCGGCGGCGAACAGGACGGTACGGCGGTGCGTGGCGCGTGAAGTCATGGCGCCAGCTTGGCGGTGCCCCGGCCCAGGGACCCGCAACACGCCTACGGGCGGGGCGTCAGCTCCCTCGCACGGCCGCCCGCGTCCCGGCGGACCTCCAGGACCGCCGTCACCGCGGACCGCTCGATCGCTCCGTAGACGTGCGGGAAGAGCCGGCCCTCCGCGCCCTCCCAGCGGACCTCGCCGCTCAGCCGGGACTCGTCGATCACGAGGACCAGGAGCGGGCCGGCTGCGGACCGGTAGGGGCCGTCGGCGATCGCGAGGGCCGAGGGCTCGTCGGCCGAGCAGTGGACGAAGCCCTCGGCGGCCAGCGACGGCGGGGCGTAGGGGGCGGTCGGGTCGGCGGGGTCGGCGGCCCAGTCGGCCTGCGGTACGACGTGCAGCAGCATGCCGACTGTTCTACCGCGTCCGGGGTGTGTACACCGAGTGGCGGAATGAGGTGATATGGGTGAGATTGTCCGTGATTCGTACCGGACGAAAGGCAGAGCGATGGCGGGAAACGACCTCGGCAGTCTCCTCGGAAGCCTCCTCGACGGCGGAAGCGGAGGCGGCGGCCAGGGCGGTAGCGGCGGCGCCGGCGGTGCCGGCGGCATCCTCGGCTCCCTGCTCGGCGCCCTCGCGGGCGGCAAGGGCGCCGGTGGCGCCGACGCCGCGAACCCGCTCGGCGGACTCCTCGACATGCTGACCAGGTCCGGTCTCGTCGACCAGGCCCAGTCCTGGGTCGGCACCGGCGAGAACAAGCCCGTCAGCGGCGCCGAGATCGCCGAAGCCCTCCCGGACGACACCCTCCAGAAGGTCGCCCAGGACGCCGGCGTCAGCCCGCGGGAGGCCGCCGACCAGATCGCCCAGTCCCTGCCGCAGGCCGTCGACAGGCTGACCCCGGACGGCGCGGTGCCCCAGGGCTCCCTGGAGGACCTCATCCGCCGGCAGCAGCTCTAGAGGATCTCGCCGGCGCCCGCCCTCCGTCTCGGAAGGCGGGCGCCGCGACGCGTCCTTCCACCGCTGACTAGGCTGAACGGAGCACTCGACGCAGGCGAAGGAGTACGACGTGGCGGTACGAGCGGTCCGAGGCGCCGTCCAGCTGGAGCGGGACGAGGCCGGACACATGCGCGAGCAGGTCGAGGAGCTGCTCACCGCCGTCCTCACGCGCAACGAACTCACCGCCGACGACCTCATCAGCATCTGGTTCACGGCCACGCCGGACCTGCACAGCGACTTCCCCGCCGCCGCGGCCCGCCGGATCGGCATCGTCGACGTACCCCTGATCTGCGCCCAGGAGCTCGACATCGAGGGCGCGATGCCGAGGGTCGTCCGGCTCCTCGCCCACGTCGAGACCGATCTGCCCAAGTCCCGGATCGCGCACGTCTACCTCGGCGCCGCGGCCGCCCTGCGCAAGGACATCGCCCAGTGAGAACAGCGCTCGTCATCGGCACCGGCCTGATCGGCACCTCCGCGGCGATCGCCCTGGCGGGCCGCGGTGTCACGGTCCACCTCCGCGACCACGACCCGGCACGGGCCCAGACGGCCGCCGCGCTCGGCGCGGGCACCGACGAGGCACCCGAGGGCCGCGTGGACCTCGCGATCGTCGCCGTGCCCCCGGCGCACGTCGCCTCGACCCTCGCCGAGGCGATGTCCGCAGGCCTCGCCCGCGGCTACCTGGACGTGGCGAGCGTCAAGGGCGGGCCGAAGCGGGAGCTGGAGGCGCTGGGCCTCGACCTCACCACGTACATCGGTTCGCACCCGATGGCCGGCAAGGAGCGCTCGGGCCCGCTCGCGGCGACCGCGGACCTCTTCGAGGGACGGCCCTGGGTCCTCACCCCGACCCGTGACACCGACACCGAGGTCCTGAACCTCGCCCTGGAGCTCGTCGCCCTCTGCCGGGCCGTGCCCGTCGTCATGGACGCCGACGCCCACGACCGGGCCGTCGCCCTGGTCTCCCACACCCCGCAGCTGGTGTCGTCGATGGTCGCCGCGCGCCTGGAGGAGGCCGACGAGTCGGCCGTACGCCTCTGTGGGCAGGGCATCCGTGACGTCACCCGGATCGCCGCCTCCGACCCGCGCATGTGGGTCGACATCCTCTCCGCCAACCCGGGCCCCGTCGCCGACGTCCTCTCGGGCGTCGCCGACGACCTCGCCGAGACGGTCCGCGCGCTGCGCTCCCTCCTGTCCGTCGACGAGGACAAGCGCCGGGACGGCGCCTCCGGCATCGAGGACGTCCTGCGGCGCGGGAACGCCGGCCGCGCCCGCGTCCCCGGCAAGCACGGCGCCGCCCCCACGGTCTACGAGACCGTCGCCATCCTCATCAGCGACCAGCCGGGCGAGCTGGCCCGGATCTTCGCCGACGCGGGCCGTGCGGGCGTCAACATCGAGGACGTCCGCATCGAGCACGCCACCGGCCAGCAGGCGGGCCTGGTCCAGCTCATGGTCGACCCCGCGGCCGCCCCGGCCCTGAGCGCGGCCCTCCAGGAACGCGGCTGGGCGCTGCGGACGCCCTGACGGCGCGCGGACGGGGCCGGGCAGCGCGCGGACGGGGCCGGCCAGCCACGCCGACGGAGCCGGCAGCCACGCGGACGGGCTGCCGGTACGGGCCGCCGACGGTACGGGAGAGCTCGCCGGGAGCCCCTCCCGCAGGCCTCCGGCACCGCCCCGCAGGGGCTCCGACGTGGGCTGGGCCGAACGGGTGCGTGGGACTCGGTAACCTTGTGGGGGCCCCTTGCATCTCCGCCGAGGCCCTACCGCTCCCCCAGGAAGGTGTTCCCACCGTGGAATCCGTGATCGTCGCCATCGACGGGCCGTCCGGCACGGGCAAGTCGAGCACCTCGAAGGCGGTCGCCGCCAAGCTGGGGCTGAGCTACCTCGACACCGGCGCCCAGTACCGGGCGATCACCTGGTGGATGATCAGCAACGGCGTCGACGTGACCGACGCCGACGCCGTCGCCAACGCCGCCGCCAAGCCGGACATCATCTCCGGCACCGACCCGGGCCGCCCCACCATCACGGTGGACGGTGTCGACGCCGCCGGTCCCATCCGGACCGAAGAGGTCACCTCCAAGGTCAGCGCCGTCAGCGCCGTCCCCGAGGTGCGGGCGCTCATCACCGACCTCCAGCGGTCCATCGCGAAGGGCGCCGAGCACGGCATCGTCGTCGAGGGCCGGGACATCGGCACCACCGTCCTGCCGGACGCCGACCTGAAGATCTTCCTCACCGCCTCGCCCGAGGCCCGTGCCGCCCGCCGCTCCGGCGAGCTCAAGGGCGCCGACGTACAGGCGACGAAGGAAGCCCTGATCAAGCGGGACGCGGCCGACTCCGGCCGCAAGACCTCCCCGCTCGCGAAGGCCGACGACGCCGTCGAGGTCGACACCACCGACCTCACCCTGGACCAGGTCATCGAGTGCGTCGTCACCCTGGTGGAGGAGAAGAGGGCGGGCGCCAAGTGACCCTGCCCTCAGCGAAGGGCGCCGTCGTCGGCCGACGCATCGGCATCGGCCTGATGTACGGCTTCTGGAAGCCGCGCGTCCTCGGCGCCTGGCGGGTGCCGGCCTCCGGCCCCGTCATCCTCGCCGTCAACCACGCGCACATCATCGACGGTCCCATGCTCATGGGCACCGCACCGCGCCCGGTGCACTTCCTCATCAAGAAGGAAGCCTTCGTCGGGCCCCTCGGGCCCTTCCTGAAGGGCATCGGGCAGGTCAAGGTCGACCGCGACAGCACCGACCGGAACGCGATAGGCAACGCCCTGGGCGTCCTGGAGCAGGGCGGCGTCCTCGGGATCTTCCCCGAGGGCACCCGGGGCGAGGGCGACTTCGCCTCGCTGCGCGCCGGCCTCGCCTACTTCGCCGTCCGCAGCGGCGCTCCGATCGTCCCGGTCGCGGTGCTGGGGACCACCGGGCGGGACGGTCGGGAAGAACCGGCGCGCCGCGGACGGTTGGTCAAGGCACTGCCTCCGCTGCGCGGCCGCGTCGACGTCGTCTTCGGCGACGCCTTCGAGGCGGGCGACGGATCAGGGCGACGCACCCGCAAGGCGCTCGACGAGGCCACCGTACGGATCCAGGGACAGCTCACCGCTCACCTGGAAAACGCCAGGCGCCTCACCGGGTGCTGAGCGAGACTTTCAGTAGTGGGCCCCGCGGCATGGGGACCCACCGACCACGAATGATCAAGGAACGGACTTCATGAACGACCAGCACGACCACGGGGCACTTGGCGACGCCGAGTACGCGGAGTTCATGGAGCTCGCCTCGGAAGAAGGCTTCGCCGCCGAAGAGATCGAGGGCGCGATCGAGGAGGCCGGGCACGGCCCCCTCCCCGTCCTCGCCGTCGTCGGCCGTCCGAACGTCGGCAAGTCGACCCTGGTGAACCGCATCATCGGCCGCCGCGAGGCCGTCGTCGAGGACAAGCCGGGCGTCACCCGCGACCGCGTCACCTACGAGGCCGAATGGGCCGGGCGCCGCTTCAAGGTCGTCGACACCGGCGGCTGGGAGCAGGATGTCCTGGGCATCGACGCCTCCGTCGCCGCCCAGGCCGAGTTCGCCATCGAGGCCGCCGACGCCTGTCTCTTCGTCGTGGACGCCACCGTCGGCGCCACCGACACCGACGAGGCCGTCGTCAGGCTGCTCCGCCGCGCCGGGAAGCCGGTCGTCCTCGCCGCCAACAAGGTCGACGGACAGTCCGGCGAGGCCGACGCCACCATGCTCTGGTCCCTGGGCCTCGGCGAGCCGTTCCCCGTCTCGTCGCTGCACGGCCGCGGTACCGGCGACCTCCTCGACGAGGTCCTGAAGAAGCTGCCCGAGGCCCCCGAGCAGCGCTTCGGCAACGCCGTCGGCGGCCCGCGCCGCATCGCCCTCATCGGCCGCCCGAACGTCGGCAAGTCCTCCCTGCTCAACAAGGTCGCGAACGAGGACCGGGTCGTCGTCAACGAGCTGGCCGGCACCACCCGCGACCCGGTCGACGAGCTCATCGAACTCGGCGGCGTGACGTGGAAGTTCGTCGACACCGCCGGCATCCGCAAGAAGGTCCATCTCCAGTCGGGCGCGGACTACTACGCCTCCCTGCGAACCGCGGCCGCCATCGAGAAGGCGGAGGTGGCCGTCATCCTCATCGACACCACCGACAAGATCTCGGTCCAGGACCAGCGCATCATCACGATGGCGGTCGAGTCGGGCCGCGCCATCGTCATCGCCTACAACAAGTGGGACGAGCTCGACGAGGAGCGCCGCTACTACCTCGAGGGCGAGATCGAGACCGAGATGCAGCAGGTCGTCTGGGCGCCCCGGGTCAACGTCTCCGCCAAGACCGGCCGCCACATGGAGAAGCTGGTCCCGGCCATCGAGACCGCCCTCGCCGGCTGGGAGACCCGCGTCCCCACCGGCCGGCTGAACGCCTTCCTCGGCGAGATCGTCGCGGCCAACCCGCACCCGATCCGCGGCGGCAAGCAGCCCCGCATCCTCTTCGGTACGCAGGCGGGCACCAAGCCGCCGCGGTTCGTCCTCTTCGCCTCGGGCTTCCTGGAGGCCGGCTACCGGCGCTTCATCGAGCGCCGTCTGCGCGAGGAGTTCGGCTTCGAGGGCACCCCGATCCACATCTCGGTGCGCGTGCGCGAGAAGCGCGGCCGGAAGAAGTAGTCGGCAGCGTGGTGTGACGGACACGGCAGAGGGCCGGGGCGACAAGCCCCGGCCCTCTGCCGTGTCGCGGACGGGTCCGCTGTGGTGTCCGCCGGACTCAGAAGCCCCGGCGGGGTCCCGGCGGGAGCGCCGCCGGGGTGTGGTGCTGCGCCGTCCACATCGGCGGATGCGCGGAGGCGTACCGGTGACCGGTGCCGTATCCCTGGCCGTTGCCGTACAGGCCCGTGCTCGTGGTCGTGCCGAAGGCCCGGAACGTCACCTCCTCCTCGCCGCTGCGATCACCCGGCAGTGTGCGGAACGACCGGCGGTACTCCGAGAACAGGGCGTCGTAGATCGGCGTGGCCGACTGGCCCGCCGTGACGTCCTGCGCCGGGCGCATGGAGGGGATCTGGCTCGGATACGGCTGGAGGAAAGGGTCGTATGGGTGCACGTACGTGCCAACGACACCGCCGCCGGTCGGATGCGGGCGGCTCTCCGAAAGAGACGCCCGCCGGGGGCGCGGCACGGTCGGAACCTCCGGCACCGCGGCGCCCCCGGCGGTCCTCGGCGCCGCGGCCCCGAGGGGACCGCCCGCCGCCGAGGGCCCGGCCGATGCCGATCCTGACGCCCCGCTGAACCCTGGCGGCCCGTCCAGCCCTGCGAATCCGCTGAACCCGGCGGATTCGCTCGGCCGCGCGGG
>NZ_JBHXRL010000025.1:0-88047 GCF_042717315.1 Streptomyces sp. NPDC058650 | reverse complement strand
CGGGTCCGCTGAGCCCGGCGGGTGCGTTCAGCCCGGTCAGACCGCTGAGCCCGGGTGGTCCGGCCAGCCCGGGTGATTCACCTAGCCCGGCTGATCCGCCCAGCCCCGGCGGTCCGGCCAGCCCAGCGGATTCGCTCGGCCGCGCGGGTCCGCTGAGCCCGGCGGGTGCGTTCAGCCCGGTCAGACCGCTGAGCCCGGGTGGTCCGGCCAGCCCGGGTGATTCACCTAGCCCGGCTGATCCGGCCAGCCCCGACGGTCCGCTCAGCCCGGCGGATTCGCTCGGCCGCGCGGGTCCGCTGAGCCCGGCGGGTACGTTCAGCCCGGTCAGACTGCTCAGCCCGGGTGATCCGCCGAGCCCGGCCGGTCCGTTCAGCCCCGGCGGTCCGCCGAGCCCGGCCGGTCCGTTCAGCCTCGCCGGTCCGTTCGGGGCCCGCGTGGGCCCTATGCCGGGCCGGCCGTCGTCCATCAGGTACCGGCCAGCGGCATCGCGGCCGCCACCAGGCGTCCGTTCGCCGCGGCCTTCTCCAGGGCGTCGCGCAGCAGGTCCTCGCGCGGCTGCTGGCCGATGGAGCCCACCGGGGCGGCGAAGACCAGGACCGTGTGCGACTTGTTGGCCGCCGCGCGCCAGCCCTCGGTGACCTGGAGGGGCTGGTGCGCCTGCCACCAGGCGGCCTGACCGGCGCCGTTCGGCCCCGGCTGGAGGACGGAGTGCAGCTGGCCCATGGCGACCAGGACCGACCAGCCCGGCAGGGCGGCGGGCTTCTCGTTGAGGTCGGTGACGGGCCGGAAGCCCTGCTCCGCGAGGAGCGGCAGGAACTCGTCGACGAGGCCGTCCGTGCCCGGGCGGGCCACGGGGGCGGTCGGCTCCACGACCAGCGCCGGGTGCAGCTCGCCCTCGATCAGGACGAGACCGCTGGTGACGCCGAGCACGGCCTGCTCGGGGTGGGCGGCGGACAGCGCGTCGGCGGCGTCCGACGCCGTGATCGAGGCGACGGCGCCCTGGAGCTGCGCCTCGGCGACCTTGACGACCTGCGACGGGATGCAGCTGGCGTGGGCGAACGCGAGGACCGCGGTCTCCTCACCGACGAACAGCACCGTGCTGGTGCGCTCCTGCTCGGAGTCTCCCGGCGTGCGGCAGGAGGTGCAGTCGTAGCTGCCCGGGGCGTTGTCGCCGGCAAGCAGCCGGTCGGCTTCTTCGTCGCCGATCTCGGCGCGTACGTCCTCGTGAACGTCGAGCATGCGCGGCACGGGGGGCTCCCTGGACTCGGTACGGGGGGACGCCGGGCCGATCCCGGGCGTCTCATGCCGAGCTCAACGGGTCAGGATCGGCCGGGGTCACGCGTGGAAGCGAGGCAACTTGCCGTTGGCTCTTGCGGCGGGGCCCGTGACTCCGACCGGGTGGGGTGTGAACAGTGTTCCGCGCGGCACGGGCCGGGGGTGCCGGGCGGCTGCCTAGCCTGCCCCGATGTCGAAGATCCGATTTTGGACGGCCGGTCCCGCGGTGGCCGCGGCGGCGGCGCTGATCACTCTCACGCCGGTCTCCGCGCAGGCCCGGGACGCGTCCGAGGGGCCGTGGGAGACCGCCGTCGCGCCGACGGCGGGGGCGGTGGCGGGAGCGGCGCCGGGGGCCGTGCCGGAGCCGGTGGCGGAATCGGTGGCCGGGGTGGTGGCCGAGGCGGTCACCGGAGCGGTCTCCTCCTCCGCCGACGCCGTGCGCGCGGCGGCCGCGGTGCCCGGCTACGCCTGCGCCGCCGACCAATGGCCGTGGGGATGCGTCGCCGAGTGCGAGAGCAGCGGCCGCTGGCACGTCAACACCGGTAACGGCTTCTACGGCGGGCTCCAGTTCTGGCAGCCGACCTGGGTCGAGCACGGCGGGACGAAGTACGCCCCGCGCGCCGATCTGGCCACCCGCCCGCAGCAGATCACGATCGCGGAGGAGGTCCTGCGCACGCAGGGCTGGGGGGCCTGGCCCGTCTGCTCCAAGCGGTACGGGCTGAGCGGCCGCGTCCACACCGTCCAGCCGGGGGACTCGCTCGGCTCGATCGCCCGGCGCTTCGCCGTCAAGGGCGGCTGGCAGGCGCTCTACGCGGCGAACCGGAGCCTCATCGGGCCCGACCCGAACCGGATCGTCGTCGGCACGATGCTGCGGATCGCGCCGCTCTGACGTCAGGCCGCCGTGCCTCCGGCGTACTCGACCCGCTCTTCGACGCGATGGACACCCACGGCGACGTGCGGCTCTGCGAGGCGATGGAGGCGCTCGGGGTCCGCCTCGACGCCAAGGCCACCAACGTCCAGAACGGGTCCTCGTCCGTCGCCCGCGACTACGCCCGCGCCTCCGGCTGCCTGAGCGCCCTGTGGGTGACCGGGAGCCGGCGCGCGGGGACTGCTGCTGCCCGTCCGCTTCGAGCACCTCACCGCTCCGCCCGAGACCCGTCACACCTGTCCGTCCGTGGCCCGTCGGGAGGACGGCCGGGGCCGGGTGAGCCGGGGCGACATGACGGAGAAGTGCGCGACCGTGCCCCAGCTCGGCAACCGCCCGTGAAACGGGGGCCGTGAACACCGGCCGTGAAACGGGGGTCCGGGGAACATCGGCCGTGAAACGGACGTCCGTCCCGGCAGTACAGTCGGCGCGACCGACCGACCGACAGACCGACCGGGGGGAACGGGCAGCGCGATGCGTATCTCCTTTCTGCTTCACAACGGTTACCACTACGGCGGCACGATCCGGACGACGTTCACGCTCGCCGAGGAACTGGCCACGCGCCACGAGGTCGAGATCGTCTCGGTGTTCCGCCACCGCGACCGGCCGCTCCTCGGCCTCCCCTCGGACGTGACGCTGCGTCATCTCGTCGACCTCCGCGCGGACAGCCCGGGCTACGACGGGGACCACCCCGACCTCCACCGGCCCGCCGAGGTCTTCCCGCGCGGCGACGGTCGCTGGAAGCAGTACAGCGCGCTCACCGACGCCCGGATCGGGGAGTACCTGCGCGGGGTCCAGGCCGACGTCCTCGTCGGCACCCGCCCCGGGCTCAACGTGCACCTGGCCCGGCAGGCCCGGCGCGGGCCGGTCCTCGTCGGCCAGGAGCACCTGGTCCTGGCCGGCCACAGCCGCCGGCTCCGGCGGGACATCCGGCACGAGTACCGGCTCCTCGACGCCGTCACGACGGTCACCGAGGCCGACGCCCGCGCCTACCGGGAGCTGGGGCTGCCCGGCGTACGGATCGAGGCCGTGCCCAACAGCGTGCCCGCGCCCGTCACGCCGCCCGCCGACCCCGCGGCGCGGACCGTCGTGGCGGCCGGCCGGCTGACCCGGGTCAAGCGGTACGACGTGCTCATCGACGCCTTCGCCGAGGTGGCCGCCGACCACCCGGAGTGGACCCTGCGGATCTACGGCACCGGCGACGCGGTCCAGGACCTCACGGGCGCGCTGGCCCGGCAGATCGAGGAACGGGGTCTCGGTCGGCAGGTCTTCCTCATGGGCGCCGTCCATCCGATGGAACCGGAATGGGCCAAGGGCTCGATCGCCGCGGTGACCTCGCGGCGGGAGTCCTTCGGGATGGCGATCGTGGAGGCGATGCGCTGCGGGCTGCCGGTGGTCTCGACCGACTGCCCGAACGGGCCGCGCGAGATCATCGAGGACGGGGTCGACGGGCGGCTCGTGCCGGTCGACGACGTGGCCGCGGTCGCGGGCGCCCTGCGCGGTCTCGTCGAGGACGACGAACTGCGCGCGAAGACCGCGCGGGCGGCACTGGCCTCCTCGGAACGCTTCGACCCCGTCCGGATCGCCGCCCGCCACGAGGCGCTCTGGACGGAACTCGTCGACCGGGGCGCGAGCCGGCGCACGTACGCGGCGGGGCGCGCGAAGCGGCACCGCGACATCGGGCGGGCCGTCGACGCGGTCTACGTCCTGAAGGCGAAGGCCGGCCGCCTGGTCCGCGGCCTGCTCCGGCGACTCCGGCGTGTCCGCTGACGGCCTTCGTCCATCGCCTCCGCCGTCGTATCGAGGACCGTAACTGTCCGCGAGGGCTGAGAGACTCGGGGCATGTTGGAGACCTCCGCACGGCTGCTGCGTCTGCTCTCGCTGCTCCAGGCCCACCGGGAGTGGTCCGGTGCCGATCTCGCCGACCGGCTCGGGGTGACCTCGCGTACGGTACGGCGCGACGTCGACCGGCTGCGCGAGCTCGGCTACCCCGTGCACGCCAGCCCCGGGACCGGCGGCGGCTACCAGCTCGGGGCCGGGGCCGAGCTGCCGCCGCTGCTCCTCGACGACGAGGAGGCCGTGGCGGTGGCGGTCGGCCTGCGCACCGCGGCCGGCCAGGGGGTCGAGGGCATCGGCGAGACCTCCGTACGCGCCCTCGCCAAGCTGGAGCAGGTCCTGCCGGCCCGGCTGCGGCGGCGGGTCGGCGCGCTCACCGAGTTCACCGTGCCCATGCTCCGTACCCCTCGGGAACGGGTGGACCCGGAGGTGCTCACCGAGCTGGCCAAC
Source organism: Streptomyces sp. NPDC058650 (assembly GCF_042717315.1). NCBI lineage: Bacteria > Bacillati > Actinomycetota > Actinomycetes > Kitasatosporales > Streptomycetaceae > Streptomyces > Streptomyces sp. NPDC058650. The sequence goes on along the minus strand of NZ_JBHXRL010000025.1, from coordinate 83,561 downwards.
GCCTGCCGGGACAGCGAGCGGCTCCGCTTCGCCTACCGCGACCACGGCGGCACCGCCACTCGCAGGACCGTCGAACCGCACCGGCTGGTCTGCACCGAGCGGCGCTGGTACCTGGTCGCCTGGGACGTGGACCGCGACGACTGGCGGACGTTCCGGGCCGACCGCATCGAGCCCAAGCCGCCGCACGGCCCGCGCTTCCCGCCCCGCGAACCGCCTGCCGACGACCTCGCCGCGTACGTGTCGAAGGGGGTGTCAGGCGCGGCCTACGCGACGGAGGTCACCGTCCGGCTGTTCGTCCCGCTCGACGAGGCCGCCGCGATCGTCGGCCCGATGGACGGGGTCCTGGAGCCCGAGGGCGAAGGGAGCTGCCTGCTGCGGGCGGGCGCGCACAACCTCCATGTGGCGGTGGTGCACGTGATGCTCATGGGCCTCGACTTCGAGGTGATCGAACCGCCGGAGCTGACGGAACGGGTCCGCGAGCTCAGGGACCGGCTGTCCCGCGCTCTTGATCGGACGGACCGTCGGTCGGACGGCCGGACGGCGGGGGAGACGGCGGGGGGCTCGTGATCCGCATCCACTCGTAGGTCGCGAACTCCGGGTGGTGCAGGTCGAAGGCGGGCGACTCGGAGCGGATCCGCGGCACGGCCTCGAAGTTGTGCCGGGGCGGCGGGCACGAGGTCGCCCACTCCAGCGAGCGCCCGAAGCCCCACGGGTCGTCCACGTCGACCTTCGCGCCGTACCGGTGGGTCCACCACACGTTGTAGAGGAACGGCAGCGTGGAGGCGCCGAGCAGGAAGGCGCCGATCGTCGACGCCGTGTTGAGCGCCGTGAACCCGTCCGCGTCCAGGTAGTCGGCGTACCGCCGGGGCATGCCCTCCGCGCCGAGCCAGTGCTGCACCAGGAACGTCAGGTGGAAGCCGACGAACAGCGTCCAGAAGTGGACCTTCCCGAGCCGCTCGTCGAGCATCCGGCCGGTGAACTTGGGCCACCAGAAGTAGAAGCCGGCGAAGGTCGCGAAGACGACCGTGCCGAAGACCGTGTAGTGGAAGTGGGCCACGACGAAGTACGAGTCGGTCACCTGGAAGTCCATCGGAGGCGAGGCGAGGATCACCCCGGTCAGCCCGCCGAAGAGGAACGACACCAGGAAGCCGACCGACCACAGCATGGGCGTCTCGAAGGAGAGCGAGCCCCGCAGCATCGTCCCGGTCCAGTTGAAGAACTTCACCCCGGTCGGCACCGCGATCAGGAACGACAGGAGCGAGAAGAACGGCAGCAGCACCGCGCCCGTCGCGAACATGTGGTGCGCCCAGACCACCACCGAGAGGCCGGTGATCGCCATGGTGGCCGCGATCAGCGTCGTGTAGCCGAAGATCGGCTTGCGGGCGAAGACCGGGATGATCTCGCTGACGATCCCGAAGAACGGCAGCGCGATGATGTAGACCTCGGGGTGGCCGAAGAACCAGAAGAGGTGCTGCCACAGCAGTGCCCCGCCGTTCTCGGGCTGGAAGATCACGGAACCGAGGCGCCGGTCCGCCTCCAGGACGAGCAGCGCCGCCGCGAGGACGGGGAAGGCGACGATCACCAGGACCGCGGTGAAGAGGACGTTCCAGGTGAAGATCGGCATCCGGAACATGGTCATGCCGGGGGCCCGCATCCCGACGATCGTGGCGAGGAAGTTCACCGAGGCCAGGATCGTGCCGAAGCCCGAGAGCGCGAGCCCCATGATCCACAGGTCGACGCCGATGCCCGGTGACCGCTCCAGGCTGTTGAGCGGGGCGTAGGCGGTCCAGCCGAAGGCGGCGGGGCCGCTCGGGGTGAGCAGCGAGCCGATCACCATCAGGCCGCCGAAGAGGAACAGCCAGTACGAGAACATGTTCAGCCGCGGGAAGGCGACGTCGGGGGCGCCGATCTGCAGCGGCACCAGCTCATTGGCGAAGCCGGCGAAGGTGGGCGTGGCGAACAGCAGCAGCATGATCGTGCCGTGCAGCGTGAAGGCCTGGTTGAACGTCTGGTTCGACACGAGCTGGAGCCCCGGGCGGGCCAGCTCGGCCCGCATCAGCATCGCCATGAGCCCGGCCAGCAGGAAGAAGGCGAACGAGGTGACCAGGTACAGGTGGCCGATCTTCTTGTGGTCGGTCGTGGTGACCCAGTCGATCAGGACGCGGCCGTGCCTCTGCCGGGCCGATTCGACGGTCACGGTCGCTGTCTCGGTGCCCATCGCTGCCTCCGCCTGCCCTCAGGGGTGTCGGGCGTCCGGACATGATGCGTGCGGCGGGCCGACGGGAGAGGGAGGCGGAAGGGGCGGCTGCTCCGGTCGGCGGACACTGCCCCGGCGGAGTCCGCGTAAGCATTGTGTAAGGGAAGCGTGAGGGTGCGGCGTGCGAGGTCCGGGTAATTCGTCGTGCGACGTGGGGGAACAGGGAATTCCCCGGGACTTATCGGCGCTGTGATCCTCTTCGTGTGAACTGCCGGAGGGTCTTCGGAATTGCTGGAGAATCGGCCGGAAAGTGTCCCATCGAGTGACCGTGGGCGTGTCAAACATATGTCGAGAACTTGTGACACAAGCGTGACCGCAAAGAGGCTAACGTGAGTCCCATGTCACCCACATCACGCACTCCCGAACCGCCCCGCGACGCTCCCGAGTCCTATGTGGGACTCGACTCGGGCGGTGCCGAGCGGCTAGCCAGGACACGGGGCTGGAAGGTCGTCAGGTCCCTGCCGCCCGGCTCGATCATCACGATGGAATACCTGTCGGGGCGCATCAACTTCGAGGTGGAGGACGGCGCCGTCACCCGCTGCTGGCTGGGCTGACAGGGCGGGGGCGGACAGGGGAAGGGCCCCGGCCGAGGACGGTCGGGGCCCTTCTCTTCTCCGACGCGGGGGCGGGTCGGCCGCGGGTCGCTGGGTCAGCCGCGGGTCGCCGGGGCGCGACCGCGGGCCACTCCCACGGTCTCGCGGACGGGCTCCTCGGCCCCGGCGGGACGCTGTGGGAAGAAGCCCGGGCGCGGGCCGCCGGAGGCCACGGGCAGGGAGGGCACCAGCCGGCGACGGTCGCGCAGCCGGTCGAGCAGCCGGTCGCGCAGCGCGAGGATCCAGGACTCCGCCACCGCGAGGGCCGGCTCGCACCAGGGCAGGGCGAGCAGGATCAGGAGTCCGGCGGCCCAGCCGAGGAGCACGTCGCTCAGCCAGTGCGTGCCCAGATAGACGGTGGTGAGACCGACGCCGAGCGCGACCACGGCGGAGAGCGCCGACAGGTAGCGCCTGGCCCGCGGGGTGGTCGCGAGATAGGCGAGGATGCCCCAGGTCACGACCGCGTTCGCGGTGTGGCCGGAGGGGAATATATCGCCGCCCGCGAAGAGTTCGGCGGAGCCGACCTGCGTCGCGTAGTGCGGGCCGAGACGGCCGAGGCCGAGCTTGACCGCGCCGACCGAGACGTTCAGCAACAACAGCGCCGCGCCGAGACACAGCAGTGGCCGCAGGGTGTGCTGGCGCCAGGAGCGCCAGCCCAGCCATGCGGCCACCATGACGGCCGTGGGGCCGCGCTGACCGAGGACGACGTAGTAGTCGAGGAAGCCATGGATCCCCGGCCACTGCTGATAGGGCCGGAACAACATGATCTTCCAGTCGAGGGTCACCAGCCAGGTCGACAGCAGCACCGCGACGACAATGCCCAGATAGAACGCCGACGTCCCGCCGAAGAGCGCGAGACGCGTGCGGGTCATCCGAGGGACCTCTATCTTCGGCGGTTCCGGCTCCCGGTCCAGCCGGGCAAAGATGTCGGTACGCACCCAATCGACGTTACAGGGAGTGAGAAGCCGTCCCGGTCGATCCGCTGTCTTCGTGATGACCATGTGATGTGGAGTAGGTCTCAGTCGCCGGACCATTCCCGACGTCCGTCGGTATATCCGATGACCTTCAGCCCTATTGGCGGCGTGGCTCTTTCCGGAAGAGTGTTTGAACGCAAGGGAATTGCTTCAAACAGATATACGTACGGAATTCCATGCGACGCGCGGCCCCCGCCGAGTGGCGTACGCCACACCCGGAGGCCTGTCGGGGTGAGAGCTGCACCACGCGCTCGGGGCGTGAACTCGCGTACGCTGACGGCTCACTCGCCCGTCGATGTCGGGCCGCCCCAGGGGCATACGCCCTGGTCGGCGCCTGCCGAGCGCGAGAGCTTCACTGGGAGGTACGTACATGTCGCGGACGATCACGGCCCGAGCACGAGAGCGTGCCGCCGACGGCGGAACCAATCGCTGGGTCGTCCTGGTCGTCCTCTGCGTCAGCCTTCTCCTGGTCGCCCTCGACGCGACCATCCTCCACGTCGCCGTCCCCTCGCTCACCGAGGACCTGCGCCCGAGCTCCACCGCGCTGCTCTGGATCGTCGACGCCTACCCACTGATCTGTGCCTCGCTGCTGATCCTCTTCGGCACCCTCGGCGACCGGATCGGCAGAAGGCGCGTCCTCCTCCTCGGCTACGCGCTGTTCGGTGTCGCCTCGGCGGTCGCCGCCCTCGCCACCGAGCCGGGGGTCCTCATCGCGGCCCGCGCGCTGCTCGGTGTCGGCGGCGCCATGATCATGCCCGCGACGCTCTCCATCCTCCGGGCGGTCTTCCCCGACCGCAGGGAACGTGCCACCGCCATCGGCGTCTGGACCGCGGTCGCCGCGATCGGGGCCGCCACCGGACCGGTGCTCGGCGGCTTCCTCGTCGAGCACTACTGGTGGGGTTCCGTCTTCCTCATCAACATCCCGCTCATGGCGCTGATCCTGCCGCTGGGCCGCCGGCTCCTCCCCGAGTCCCGCGGAGACTCCGACGGTCCCTGGGACGTCCTCGGCGCCCTCATGGCAGCCGCCGGAGTCCTCGGCTGCGTCCTCGGGGTCAAGCGCGCCGGGGCCGGCGAGCCGTTGCTCGCCCTGCCGACCGCGGGCCCGCTGCTCGTCGGCGTCGCGCTCCTCGTCCTCTTCGTCCGCCGGCAGAATCGGCGCCCGCACCCGCTGATCGACATGCGGCTCTTCTCCCGGGCGGCCTTCACCACCTCGGTCGGCTGCATCGTCCTCGCCATGCTGGCGCTCGTCGGCCTGGAACTCATCGCCGTCCAGTACCTCCAGCTCGTTCTCGGGCTGAGCCCACTGGAGACCGGTCTGCGGCTCCTGCCGCTCACCTTCGCCGCCATGGCGGCCGGCGCCACCGGCTCGTACACCCTGCGCAGGATCGGCCCGCGCCGGATGGTCGGCTGGGGCTTCGTGCTCACCGCCGCCGCGGTGCTGCTGCTCACCCTCATGGGGCAGGACGACCGGCCGCTGCTGCTCACGGTGGGCTTCGTGCTGCTCGGTTTCGGCCTGCAGACCACGCTCTTCTCGGCGTACGAGTCGATGCTCAGCGAGGCACCGCAGCGGAGTGCGGGCGGCGCCGCCGCGATCGGCGAGACCTCGTACCAGCTCGGTGCCGGCATGGGCATCGCGCTGCTCGGCAGCGTCATGAACGCCGCGTACGCGCCCGGTCTCGACTCCGTCCCGGGTGTGCCGACGGCGGCGAGCAGTGCCGCGTCCAACTCCCTCGGCGAGGCCTACCTGGTCGCCGACCAGCTCGGCGGCACGGCGGGCGCGGCCCTGTACCAGGCGGCCCGGCACGCCTTCGTGGACGGCCTGCACATCACGCTCTGCGTGAGCGCCGTGCTGCTGCTCGTCGGCGCGGTGATGGCCCGGCGGCTGCCCCGGGTCATGGATTGTCCGGCGGAACCGGACGAGTCGTTCGAGCCGTACGAGTCGTGTGAAGCGATCAAGACACGTGAAGCGATCAAGACACGTGAGGCGATCGAGAGGTGCGAGCCGGTGGCCGAGGCCCGTGAGCCCGCCGAGCCGCGGGTGCCCGCGACCCGGGAAGCGATCGAGCCCGCCGGCTCAGGTCGCCCGACGCACTGACCCGACCTTCGGAAGGTGCCCGGTCGGGCCGGCGGACCGCTCAGCTCTGGTTGAAGAAACCGTCCTGCGGACGCCGACGGCTCTCTCCGCCGATGATCTGGGTGTCGGCGGGGGTGAGCAGGAAGACCCGCGTCGCCACGCGCTCGATCGAGCCGCGCAGGCCGAAGGCGAGACCGGCGGCGAAGTCGACCACGCGCTTGGCGTCGTTCGGCTCCATCGCGGTCAGGTTCACGATCACCGGAACACCGTCCCGGAAGAGCTCTCCGATGCCCCGGGCGTCCCGGAAGCCGTCCGGGGAGACGGTGGCGATCCGGCGGCCCTGCTCCTGGGCGGTGTCCGTGGCCACCCGGACACGGGGGTCCGTCACCCAGGCGTCGCCGTTCTCGGCACCGTCGGCGTACTCGTCGTCGTAGTAACGCTCGTCGTTGTCCTCGACGAGTCCCAGCCAGGCGCTCGCCTTGCGCACCGATCCCATGGACGCCTCCTTTCAGCGCGGTCACTTGTGGTTCCGCAATCCCTATCGTCGTCCATGATGCGGATCGCGCGCCAAGTGGATACACGGCGCGCAGGGGATTCGTGACGGTACTGGTGCAGAACGTGAGCGTCGATTTCTGGCGATACGTCAGGAAACTTGCGGTATGCGGGGCCTGACGGAGGGGCGCGCAACTTAAAATATGAAAGTCGGGCCAGAAGGGTGACGGTGGGCGCGTACGGGTGAACGGCCCGGCTCGCTACGATGCCGCGAAGCCGCTCGACGGCACTTCGTACGGCTCACGGGGGCACCTCATGTTCGGAATCGTCAGACCCTGCACGCACCGGCTCACCGACGCGCTCAAAGTCGAGTGGATGGCCCACCTCTGCGGCCTCTGCCTGGCACTTCGCGCGGACCACGGGCAGTTCGCCCGGGTCGTCACCAACTACGACGGGCTCATCGTCTCGGTTCTGACGGAGGCTCAGACCGGCGCGGTGGCCAGCGGACGGCGCACCGCGGGACCCTGCCCGCTGCGCGGGATGCGGACCGCGCCCGTGGCGCAGGGGGAGGGCGCGCGCCTCGCCGCCGCCGTCTCGCTCGTCCTCGCCTCGGCGAAGGTACGGGACCACGTCGCCGACCGGGACGGCCTGTTGGCGCGCAAGCCGGTCGCCGCGGCGGCCCGCCGGGTCGCCCGCTCCTGGGACCGGGCCGGCGCCAGGACCGGCCGCGCCCTCGGCTTCGACACCGCCGTCCTGGTCGACGCGGTCGACCGGCAGACCGGGATCGAGTCCCTCGCCGGCCTCGGGACCCCGCTGCTCGCCGTCACCGAGCCGACCGAGACGGCGACCGCGGCCGCCTTCGCGCACACCGCGGTCCTCGCGGGGCGCCCGGGGAACGCGGCGCCGCTCGCCGAGGCCGGCCGGCTCTTCGGCCGCCTCGCCCACCTCCTCGACGCCGTCGAGGACCAGACCGCGGACGCGGCGGCGGGCGCCTGGAACCCGCTCACCGCGACCGGAACCTCCCGGGAGGAGGCCCGCCGGCTCGCCGACGACGCCCTGCACGGGATCCGCCTCGCGCTGCGGGACGCCGAGTTCGCCGACGGCAAGCTCGTCCACGTCCTCCTCGCCCACGAGCTCCGGACGTCGGTGGACCGCGCCTTCGGCACGACGAGCTGCTCGCACGGGACGCCGGGTCCGGGGCACGGGCCGGGGGCGGGGTCGGTGCACGGGCAGGGCCCGGTGCCGGGGAACCCGTACGCGCCCCAGGGGCCGGGACCCGTCCCGGACAACCCGTACGCCCCCGGCCCGGGTGGGCCCGGCGGGCCCTACGCCCCCGGCCCCGGCGGCCCGGGCGGCCCCGGCGGGCCGTTCCCGCCCGGGCCGCCGAACCGGCGCGGCCTGATAGCCGGGTGCGCCCTCTGGGTCGGTCTGGCCTGCACCTGCCAGATGTGCTGCGGGACCTTCGAGGACCCCTGGAGCAGGCAGCGTCGCGAGGGGCTCTGCCAGCAGTGCGACCCCGGCGCCTGCTGTGACTGCTGTGACTGTTGCAGCAACTGCAGCAACTGTTGCTCCTGCGGCGAGGGAGATGGCTGCTGCGGGGACTGCGGCTGCGGCTGCGACTGCTGACGCCCCGTCGGGCCCGGCGGGGCCCCCCGCCCCGCCGGAGGCACCCGTCGCTACTTCGTCGGCGCCGGGATCTCCGGCGGGGTGATCCGCGACTCCGCGATGCCCGACTCCGTCACCCCCCACTTCTTCACGATCCGGTCGTACGTCCCGTCGGCCTTCAGGCCGTTCACGGCCGCCTGGAAGGCGGGGGCGAGCGGGGTGCCCTTCTTGAAGGCGAAGCCGACGTCGAGCCGCCGGTACTCGTTGAGGAACTTCACGTTCTTCTGCTGCGTCACCGCGTACCGCACGCCGTTGATCGTGCTCATCACGACATCGCTGCGGCCCTGCTGGAGCGCCATCCAGACCGCTCCCGTCTCGTTGAAGACGTTCACCTCGTACGGCTGTTTCCCGGCCTCCGCGCACCGGCCCTTGTTCTGCTCCAGGGTCCGTTCGAAGGTGGTGCCGGCGCCCGTCGCGACCTTCAGGCCGCACAGCTGCGTGAGGTCGGTGACCGCCTTCAGCGGGCTGTCGGACCGGGTGGCGAAGCCCTGGCCGTCATTGACGTACGTGACGAAGTCGATGGTCTTGCGCCGCTCCTCGGTCACCCCGAAGTTCCCGGTGCCGACGTCGTACTTGCCGCTGCCCAGCGCCGGCAGGATCGCTTCGAAGCCGACGACCTCGCGCTTCACCTCCAGGCCGAGGGCCTTCGCCACGGCGCCCGCGAAGTCGGCGTCCACCCCGACCACGGTCCTGCCGTCGGGCAGATAGGCCGAGCTGGGCGGGGTCCCGACCGAGGCGGCGACCGTGAAGCTGCCCCGCTGCCGGACGTCGGCGGGGAGCAGTTTCGCCGCGGCCTCGTTCTTCTTCACCGCCGACACCACGTCCTCGCTCGGGAGCGCGCCCTTCGCGGCGCCCGGTGCTCCGGAGGCGCCGGCCGGCGCGGTCGTGGGCTCGCCCCCGGCGCAGGCGGTGAGCGTGAGCGCGGCGGCGGTGATCAGCGCGAAGCCGAGGGCCGTGCGGGTGGTGCCGGAAGGGGTGCGGGTGGTGCCGGAAGTCGTGCGGGTGGTGCCGGAACTCGTACGCGTACTCATGGTTTCGGGTTCTCCAGGAGCTTCTCGAACGGCAGGGGGCCGAGCGACTCAAGGTCGGCGGACACGTCGAAGAGCGGCCGGTAGCCGGTCGCCAGGTAGAGGCCCCTGGCCTCCGGCTGGCGCGCCCCGGTCGTCAGATGGATGCGGGTGTAGCCGCGGGCGGCGGCCTCGCGTTCGAGCACGGTGAGGACGCGGCGGGCGAGCCCGCGTCTGCGGTGCGCCGAGTGGGTCCAGATCCTCTTCAGCTCGGCGGTGTGTTCGTCGTAGCGGCGGTACGCGCCTCCGGCCACGGGCCGGCCCTGCTCCAGGAGGAGCAGGAAGGCGCCGTCGGGAGGGGCGAACTCCGTCGCCGGGTAGAGGCTCAGGTCGTGCGCGGAGCCGTACCGGGTCGTGTACTCGTACGCCAGCTCATCGAGGAGCGGGCGCGCCAGGGGGTCGGTGGTCGTGGTCCGGTACACGGACAACGCGAAGGTCATGACGGTCCTTCAGGACGAAGGAGAACAGCGGGGCAGGGCGAGGGGAGGGGAGAGCTCAGGCGCTCACGAGGGGCCTGTGTGTGAAGGCGCCGCGGAAAACAGCACGCGGGCAGGGGCAGAGCGGAGGGTCAGCTCAACAGGAAGAGGACCACACGCGACCGAAGTCGATGTGGGAGCGCGTGACCAGCTGCTGCTGCGGATGCATGGCCCCAGTGGAACAGGCATCCGTTTCCGCGTCAACCACGATGAGACGCTCGGCTCACCCTGTGGACACCCTTGACAGCGGGGCGTGTTGACCGCATAGCCTCGAAGGGCGGATCGGGCTGAGGGGCCCGGATCCGTGCTCTCTGCGCGTGTGAAGGCGCATCCCCGTGTTCGATCCGCCTCTGGCATCCACGGAGCCTTCGCATGTCCGCGACCCTCGTCAAAACCCCCTCCACGGCCCCGCCGACCGGGCCGCCTCCCCGTGTCGTCCCCACCCGTCGCGCCGGCCAGTGGGCCGCCGCGGCCGCCGTCCTCGTCCTCCTCGGCCTCGGACTCCTCTCGGTCGTCCGCAACAAGGCCTTCCAATGGGACGTCGTCGCCGAGTACTTCACGTCCGCGTCCGTCCTGCGCGGCCTCGGCCTCACCCTGTGGCTGACCGCCCTCGTCATGGCGCTGGGCTTCGTCCTCGGCACCCTGCTCGCCGTCCTCCGCCTGTCCGCCAACCCCGTCCTGCGCGCGGTCAGTTGGGGGTACGTCTGGTTCTTCCGGTCCACCCCGATCCTGGTCCAGCTGCTGTTCTGGTTCAACATCGGCGCGCTCTATCCGACCGTCCTCGGCGTGCACACGGTCAACCTCCTCGGTCCCGTCGCCGTCGCCGTCATCGGCCTCACCCTGCACGAGGCCGCCTACGCCGCCGAGGTCGTGCGCGGCGGCATCCTCTCCGTCGACCGCGGCCAGATCGAGGCCGCCCAGTCCCTCGGCCTCGGCCGGTGGCGCCGGCTCACCCGGATCGTGCTGCCCCAGGCGATGCGCTCGATCGTCCCGCCGGCCGGGAACATGCTGATCGGCACCCTCAAGGGCACCTCGATCGTCTCCGTCATCGCCGTCCAGGACCTGCTCTACTCGACCCAGCTCGTCTACCACCGCACGTACGAGGTCATCCCACTGCTCCTCGTCGCCACCCTCTGGTACGTCGCCGTCACCTCGGTCCTCAGCCTCGGACAGCACTACGTCGAGCGGTACTACGCCCGCGGCACGGGCAGCGCCCGATGAGCCCCCGTCCGTCCCTTGCCATCGTGGGCGCCGGGCCGCGGGGGACCGGTTTCCTCGAACGGCTCGCCGCCAGCCTGCCCGAGCTGTACGGCGACGACCCCCTCGACCTCCATCTCGTCGACCCGCACCCGCCGGGCCCGGGCCGGATCTGGCGCACCGAACAGTCCCCGCTGCTGTGGATGAACTCCCAGGCCGAGGACGTCACCATGTTCACCGACGAGACCGTGCGGCTCGACGGGCCCGTCCGGCCGGGCCCCACCCTCGCCGACTGGGCCGCCCTCGACGGCCGCGCCTTCCCCACCCGTCCCCAGCAGGGCGCCTACCTGCGCTGGGTGTACGAGCGGGCCCTCGCCGCCCTGCCCGCCTCCGTCACCGTCCACGAGCACCGCACCACCGCGCTGCGGATCGGCGGCCCCCGCGACGGACGCCAGCGGGTCTGGCTGGAGGCCGGCGCCGAGCCCCTCCTCGCCGACCTCGTCGTCCTCACCGTCGGCCACCTCGACGCCGAACCCGACCCGGAGCAGCGGGCACTCGCCGACTTCGCCGCCCGCCACCGGCTCGTCCACCTACCGCCCGACTTCACCGCGGACACCGACCTCTCCGCGCTGCCCGCCGGCGAGCCCGTCCTCGTACGCGGCTTCGGCCTCGCCTTCGTCGACCTGATGGTGCTCCTCACGGAGGGCCGCGGCGGCCGGTACGAGGGCGAGGGCGACGACCTCGTCTACGTACCCTCCGGCCGGGAGCCCGTGCTGCACGTCGGATCGCGGCGAGGCGTCCCGTACCACTCGAAGATCGGGTACGTCCTCGACGGCGAACGGCCCCCGCTGCCCCGGTTCTTCGGGGTCGAGCAGACCGACGCCCTGCTCGGACGGGCCGGGCCGCTCGACTTCCGGCGCGACGTGTGGCCGCTCGTCGACAAGGAACTCGGCTGGGCCCACTACCACCGGCTCTTCTCCACCCACCCCGAGCGGACCTCCCTCGCCTGGGGCGACTTCGCGCAGGCCTACGCGGAGGCGCCGCCGCGCGGGGCGGAGGTCGCCGCGCTCGTCGCCGCGGCCGTCCCCGACCCCGCCGACCGGTTCGACCCGGACGCCCTCGACCACCCCCTCGACGGGGTCCGCTTCGGCTCCGCCGAGGAGCTCCAGCACGGCCTGCGCGACTACGTCACCGCCGATCTGACCCGCCGCCACGACCCGGCCCACAGCCCCGACGCCGCCGTCTTCGCCGCGCTGCTCTCCGTCTACGCGCAGCTCCTCAGGCTCGGCGACCGGATCGACACCGGCGGCTGGTGGCACGGCTTCTTCAGCTACCTCGCCTCCGGCCCGCCCGGCCCCCGGCTGCGGCAGCTCCTCGCGCTCTCCCGCGCGGGCGTGGTCCGCTTCCTCGGACCCCAGGTCACCGTCGAGGCCGACGAGGAGCGCGGGGTCTTCCGGGCCGCGTCCACCGCCGTCCCGGGGGAGTGGACCGAGGCGCGCGCCCTCGTCGAGGCCCGGCTGCCCGACCCGACCCTGGAACTCACCGGCAGCCCGCTGCTGCGCGCCCTGTACGAGGACGGGGCCCGGGCCACCGCCAGCGGCCTCCTCGTCGTCGACCCCGCCGACGCCCGGATCCTGGAGCGCGACGGGCGCCCGCACCCGCGCCGCTTCGCGCTCGGCCCGCACACCACCGCCCGGGCCGGCGGGGCCTTCACCCGGCCCCGTACCGGCGGGATCGCCTTCGGGCAGAACGACGTCGCCGCGCGGGCCGCACTGACCTTCCTGCGCGAGCGCGGTGAGAGCAGCGACCGGAGTGACCGGAGTGACCGCAGTGACCGGAGTGACCGGAGCGACCGCAGTGGTCAGAGCGATCGGAGTGACGGCAGTGACCGCGGCGACCGGAGCTGTCGTCTTCCGGCCCCGCTGAGCGCCTGATCCGCGCCCTCCCCTCCCTCCCCTCTGCTTCCCGACCCGTTCCCGAGGAACCGCCATGGCTCTCACCAGCGATCCGCCCTCCACCGCCGCCCTCACGAAGGACCCGACCACCACTCGCGTCCCCTCCGCGTCCGCCGATCTCGTGGTCGTCCCCGTGCGCCACCCCTGGCGCTGGGTGGCCGTCGCCGCCACCGCCGTCCTGCTCGTGCAGTTCGCCCACGGGCTCATCACCAACCCCGGCTGGGAGTGGGACGTCTTCGCCGCGTTCTTCACCACCGAGACGATCCTCCAGGCCGTCTGGGTCACCCTCCAGCTCACCTTCTACGGCACGGCCCTCGGCTTCGCGATCGGCATCGTGCTGGCCTTCATGCGTCTCTCGGCCAACCCGTTCCTGCGGTCGGTCGCCTTCGCCTACATCTGGGCCTTCCGCTCCATCCCGCTCATCGTCCAGCTGCTCTTCTGGTTCAACCTCGCCTATCTCTACAAGGAGTTGAGCATCGGCATCCCCTTCGGGCCGGGCTTCCTCTCCTTCGACACGATGGGCCTCGTCGGCGAGATGAGCGCCGCCGTCCTCGGGCTCGCCCTCCACCAGGCGGCCTATGCGGCGGAGATCGTCCGGGGCGGCGTACTCGCCGTGGACGAGGGCCAGTCGGAGGCGGCGGCCTCCCTCGGCATCCCGAAGCTCCGGCAGCTGCGACGGATCGTGCTGCCGCAGGCGATGCGCTCGATCCTGCCCAACGCCGCCAACGAGATCATCTCGCTCTTCAAGGGCACCTCGATCGTCTCGGTCATGGCGATCGGCGAACTCTTCTACCAGGTGCAGGTCGTCTACGGCCGTAACGGACGGGTCGTCCCGCTCCTGATGGTCGCCACCGCCTGGTACGTCCTGCTCACCACCGCGCTCTCCGTCGTCCAGTACTACGTCGAACGCCACTACGCGAAGGGGAGCGCCCGATGAGCTCCGCGACCACCACCGTCCCCCAGACCACCGAGGCCACCACCACCAAGGTCGAGATCCGCTCCGTCCACAAGAACTTCGGCCCGCTCCACGTCCTGCGCGGCGTCGACCTCGACGTCCGGGCGGGTGAGGTCACCGTCGTCCTGGGCCCCTCGGGTTCCGGCAAGTCGACCCTCCTGCGGACCATCAACCACCTGGAGAAGGTCGACAGCGGCACGGTCAGCGTCGACGGCACCCTCGTCGGCTACCGCCGCTCCGGGAACAAGCTCTACGAGCTGCGGGAGCGCGACATCCTCAAGCAGCGCACCCGCATCGGCTTCGTCTTCCAGAACTTCCACCTCTTCCCTCACCTGACCGTCCTGGAGAACATCGTCGAGGCGCCCGTCTCCGCGCTGAAGCGCCCCCGCAAGGACGCCGAGGCCGCGGCCCGGAAGCTCCTGACGCGCGTCGGGCTCGCCGACAAGGCGGAGGCGTACCCCAAGCAGCTCTCCGGCGGACAGCAGCAGCGGGTCGCCATCGCCCGCGCGCTCGCCCTGGAACCGGGGCTGCTCCTCTTCGACGAGCCGACCTCCGCGCTCGACCCCGAACTGGTCGGCGAGGTCCTCGACGTCATCAAGGACCTGGCCGCCTCCGGAACCACCATGATCGTCGTCACGCACGAGATCGGCTTCGCCCGCGAGGTCGCCGACACCGTGGTCTTCATGGACGAGGGCCGGATCGTCGAGCAGGGCCCGCCGGCCGCGGTGCTGGACAGCCCGCGCCACGAGCGCACCCGCGCCTTCCTCTCCAAGGTCCTCTGACCCACCGCAAGTTCCTCTGACCTTCCCTGTTCTCCCTCTCACCCACACCACCGGCACAGGAGCACCGTCATGAAGTCCCGCCGCACCGTCCTCACCGCCCTCGCCTCGCTCACCGCCCTCGGGCTCCTCACCGCCTGCGGCTCGGGGGAGGCCGCCACCGGCGAGATCAAGCCCGAGGGGCAGCAGGGGAACGGCATCAACGTGGGCCCGGACCAGAAGCGCGTCCACACCGCCAAGGTCGACGCCATCGCCGCGCAGGTGCCCGAGGCCGTCCGCAAGAGAGGCACGCTCGTCGTCGGCGTCTCGGCGAACAGCAGTCCGCCGCTCGCCTTCCGCGCCACCGACGACAAGACGCTGATCGGCGCCGAGGTCGACCTCGCGACCCTGGTGGCCGACGCCCTCGGCCTGAAGCCCGAGTTCGACCCGGTCTCCTGGGAGAACCTCTTCGTCGGCCTCGACAGCGGCAAGTACGACGCCGTCTTCTCCAACGTCACCGTGACCGAGGAGCGCAAGGACACGTACGACTTCGCCACCTATCGCCTCGACGACCTGGCCTTCGAGGCGAAGAAGGGCTCAGGGTGGACGGTGAAGGGGCCCGAGGACGTGGCGGGGAAGAAGATCGCCGTGGGCTCCGGCACCAACCAGGAGAAGATCCTCGTCGAGTGGTCCGAGCGGAACGAGAAGGCGGGCCGGAAGGGCGTCGACATCACGTACTTCCAGAACACCAGCGACTACTACCTGGCCCTCCAGTCCGGCCGGATCGACGGATACCTCGGCCCCCATCCCGTCGTCGCCTACCACGTGGCCTCGGCAGGAGAGACCGAGGTCGCCGGGAAGTTCTCCGGCGCGGGTGCCGGGCTCCAGGGCAAGATCGCGGCCACCACGAAGAAGGACAGCGGTCTCGTCGCCGCCTACGCGGCCGCGATCGACCACATCGTCGGGAACGGCACCTACGCCCAGGTGCTCAAGCGGTGGGGCCTGGACGGCGAGGCAGTGCGGAAGTCGGAGATCAACCCGCTCGGCCTGCCCCGCACCAAGAACTGACCCACGCCGCGCCACGGGCTTCCCGAGCCCGTATGGAAAGGTGGAACACCATGAGTACGGATCCCCTGCAGGACTGGCAGCACTGGCACGAGCACCGTGAGGCCGCGGTCGCCTCCTCGTACGGCCCGCTCTCCCTCACGGGCACGCACTGGCTCTCGGATCACCCGGAGGGTCGAATTCCGGCCGTTCCCGGCGAGTGGCGGGAGGACGGCGACGAGGTGGTCCTGACGGCGGACGCCGAGGACGCGATCACCGTCGACGGGAAGCCCTTCGCCGGCACCGTACGGCTCACCGCCGACCACGCCCCGATCCACGAGTCCCGGGTCGAGTCGGCCGGCCGGCGGCTCGTGGTCCTGCGGCGCGAAGGGCTCTGGGCCGTACGGGACTTCGACCCCGGCTCGGCGGCCCGCCGCGCCTTCGCGGGCATCGAGGCCACCCCGTACGACGAGCGCTGGGCCGTGCGCGGCGTCTTCAGCCCGTACGAGGAGACGCGCAGCGTGCGGGTCGAGAACGCCGACGGACGGGAGCGCGGCCTCGGGCTCGCCGGGGAGCTGGCCTTCGAGCTGCACGGCGGCGAGCACACCCTCCAGGTGGCCGTCGAGGACGACGGCTCGCTGTGGGCGGTCTTCGCGGACGCCACCAGCGGCCGGGACAGCTACCGCTTCCGGTTCCTGCGACCCGAGGCCCCGGCGGCGGACGGCTCGGTGACGGTGGACTTCAACCGGGCGCTGCTGCCGCCGTGCGCCTTCGCCGACCACTTCATCTGCCCGTTCCCGCCGCCGGGCAACACGCTCGACACCGCGGTCCCGGCGGGGGAGCGGCGGCTGAACCCCTCGTGACCCCCTTCTGATTCCGGGAAGACGGGCGCCCCCGGCCATGACGGCCGGGGGCGCCCGTGCGTGCGGCGGGTCGTGAGGAGCGGGTCGTCCGGATAGGGATGTCCGGTGCGGGATGTCCGGAGATGCGTACCCGAACTTCCTTACGGCAAAGGCGCGTTGAGGGGAACGTACGGCCGAAACGCGCCCTTGCGGCCTGAAGTCGTACGGCCCGAGACTCCCCCACAGCGCAGGCCTCGTGCCGCGCCTCACGGGCCCGGCACCCCACGGCGGGCCCCCGATTCCCCTCTGGAGGAACGAGAAGTGAGGACCACGCGCACCACCCCCACGAGAACCATCCCCACCAGAACCGTCCGGATGCTCGCCGTCGCCGCCGGACTCGCCGCCGTCGCGGCGCTCGCCGTCCCCACCGCGAGTGCCGGCTCCACGCAGACCTTCGGCGCCGAGCGGCTCGCGGCGGCGAGCGACGCCGTGCTCGCCGCCGACGTGGCCGGCACCGCCTGGCACGTCGACACCGCCACCGGCGCGGTCGTCGTCACCGCCGACTCCACGGTCTCCGCCGCCGAGATCGCGAAGATCAAGCGGCAGGCCGGCGCCGACGCGGGCGCGATCCGGGTCGAGCGGACCCCCGGAAAGTTCACCAAACTGATCTCCGGCGGCGACGCGACCTACGCCGACGCCGGCTGGCGCTGCTCCCTGGGCTTCAACGTCCGGGACAGCTCGGGCGCCTACTACTTCCTCACCGCCGGTCACTGCACCGACGGCGCGGGCACCTGGTACTCCAACTCCTCGCGGTCGACCGTCCTCGGCTCCACCGCCGGGTCGAGCTTCCCGACCAACGACTACGGCATCGTCCGCTACACCAACTCCTCGGTCACCAAGTCCGGCACGGTCGGCAGCGTGGACATCACCAGCGCCGCCAATGCGACGGTCGGCATGTCGGTCACCCGCCGGGGCTCCACCACCGGCACCCACAGCGGCTCGGTGACCGGCCTCAACGCCTCCGTGAACTACGGCGGCGGGGACATCGTCTACGGCATGATCCGCACGAACGTCTGCGCCGAGCCGGGTGACTCCGGCGGCCCGCTCTACTCCGGCAGCCGGGCCATCGGCCTCACCTCGGGCGGCAGCGGCAACTGCTCCTCGGGCGGCACGACCTTCTTCCAGCCGGTGACGGAGGCGCTGAGCGCGTACGGCGTCAGCGTCTTCTAGGCGCCCTCTGGCCTTCGCGGGCCCGTGCGGAGCACCATGGTCACAGTCGAGGCACCCGGCCGCACTCCGGCCGGGTGCCTTCCACGAACCATGGGGGGAATCGTACGTGAGCGTCGCCAGGAACGGTGGGCCGATACCCGTCTCCGATGCCCAACGACGGGTGCGTCGCAGCCCGTTGCTCTTCACGGCGCCGATCGTGCTCCTCGTGCTGCTGACGCTGGTGCTGGGCTGGGAGGTCGTCCGGGCCAACATGTCGGCGGAGGCGCGGGCCGAGTGGCCCTGGCGGCTTCAGGTGCTCGACATGGAGCCGCTGGGCAGCCTCCTCGCGGTGGCGGCCGGCGCGGTCCTCGCCCGGGCCCAGTACGCCCGTACCGTGCGCCCGTTCCTCGGCTGGCGGTCGGACTGGTCCACCGGGAGTCTGCGGGGCGGCGTGCCCGAGTGGCAGGTCGGCCTGCTCAACGGCGGCTCGCACACGGTCATGGTGGAGGAGTACGAGTGCCTGGTCGTCCTCCGGGGCGAGCCCGAGTCCGCCGCCGCGCCGTGGGCGGACGTCCAGGGCGCGGCGGCGGTGCTGACCGCGGCCGGGCTCACCGCCGGGGAGGACTTCCAGCTGGTCATGATGGGCAACTTCCCGCTCGTGGGCACGGGAAGCTACGAGACGACGATGCTGGGGGCGTTCTCCCAGCGTTTCGTCGACCGGGTCGAGGCCCTGTACCTCAGGGTCCGGGTGGTCGACACCGTGGGCGACAGCCACGAGCGGATCCTGGACGCGCTCAAGGGCGCACGGTCGAGCGCGTATCAGCGCCCGGCCCCCTGACCGTCCGCCCCCTCGCACCACGCGAGGGCCTCGGGCAGCGCGTACTGGGCGGCGAAGTGACCGGCGTCCGGTACGAGGACGAGCTCGGCCCCCGGGATCTGCCCGGCCAGCCAGCGGGTGTGCGCGACGGGGGAGAAGGCGTCGTCGAGGCCGTGCCACAGCAGGACGGGCACGGTGACCGCGGCGACGTCGAAGCCCCACGGGCGGACGAAGGCCAGGCAGTCGTCCAGCCAGCCGTGATGGGAGACGCGCAGCGCCTCGCGATAGGTGCGCAGCAGCACCGTGCGCACCCGCGGATCCTCGACGACCGGCAGGTCGTGCGGGGAGAGCTCCGCGCGCAGGTCCTCGATCAGCCGGGCCGGGTCCCGCCGGATCGAGGCGGCGCGGGTCGCGAGGTCCCGGTCGAGGCCGCCGGGGTCCCGGCCGTCCAGGTGGGCGCGGGCCCGGCCGTACTCGTCGACGTTGAACGGGGTCATGCCGGCGAACCAGTCGAGGCCGGCCGCGTCCGGGGGAGCGAGCCCCACCAGGACGGCGGCCGCCCGAACCCGGTCGGGCACCAGGGCGGCGCAGGCGAGCGCGTGCGGGCCGCCGCCGGACCGGCCGACGACGGCGAAGCGGTCCACGCCGAAGGCGTCGGCGACGGCGGCCGCGTCCCGGGCGGCGTCGGCGACCAGGCGGCCGGGGCTGCGGTCGGAGTCCCCGTACCCGGGGCGGTCGTAGGAGAGGAAGCGGACGCCGGGGTGCCGGTCGGCGGTTCCGGGCAGCGCCGTGCCGAGGCGGGTGCCGGGCGTCCCGTGAAGCAGCAGTACGGGGGCCCCCGAGGGGTTTCCCCATTCCTCGGCCACCAGGAGGCGGCCGTCGTCGGTGCGCACTCGTTTTCCCATGGCCCGGGAGCGTAGTGGCGAAATTCTTGTGAAAGTCTTCACAAGCTCGCCGAGGGCGGCCTCGCGGCGCTCGACCGGTTCGAGACCTTCGACCAGGAGCAGGTCGACCACATCGTGAAGAAGGCCGCGCTCCCGCGCTGCCCGCGCACGGCGACCTGGCGAAGCTCGCCGTCGAGGAGACCGGGCGCGGTCTCTTCGAGGGCGAGGCCGTCAAGAACCTCTTCGCCTGCGAGCACGTCACCCACTCGATGGCCGGTCCGAGGGCCGCCGGAGTCATCCGCCGCGACGAGCTGAACGGCGCATCACCGAGATCGCCGAGTCCGTCGGCGTCATGACCCGGGCGTACTGCGGCGAGTAGGTCCTGACGTGAGGAAGGCCCCCGCCGTGGCGGGGGCCTTCCTCACGTCACCTTACGGGCGGACCTCGCTCAGCTCCTCCGCGATCGGCTCCGATCCGGGCTTGCGCTTCAGCGAGGACATCACCAGGGTGACGGCGGCACCGACGACCGCCCAGGCCGAGAGGACCAGCATCGAGGCGGTCATGTCGTTGCCCTTGAAGTACGCGATCGAGCGCGCCGCCCAGGTGCCGGCGCCCGGCGGCAGGGCCGGGCCGATCGCCTTCCAGAACGGGGGCAGCATCGGCAGCGGGAAGGCGCCGCCCGCGCTCGGGTTGCCCGCGACCACGATGAGGAGGATCGCCAGGCCGATGCCGACGATCCCGAAGACCGACTGCAGGGCGAGCGTCGCGGCGCCGACGGCGAAGACGACCAGGGTGCCCAGGCCCCACAGGGCCGCGATGCTGCCGGGCAGGGCGCCCAGGATCGGTCCGACGATGATCGCGCCGCCGAGGCCGCCGAGGGCCGCGTAGAGCGCCAGGACGCCGAGGCGGATGATCGCGCGCTCGCGGTTCGCGGGCCGGGAGCCCGCGCTGATCGCCAGGATCGCGGCGCAGATGTAGCCGCCGACGCACCAGCCGACGACGAGGTAGAAGGCGGAGAGTCCGTCGAAGTCCTCCGGCGACGCGGGGGCCACGTCGACCGTGCGCACGGTGCGCTGCTGGGTCGCCTCCACCGTGGTGAGGATCGACTCCAGGGCGGAGGAGAGCACGGTGCCGCCGCCGGAGGCGACGAGCAGGGTGTCGGTGCGGCCGGTCGGGTCGACGAGGAGGGCCCCGTCGATGTCCCGGTTCAGGATCTGGTTCCGCGCCTCGGCCTCGTCGGTGACGGCCCGGGGATCGAGCGGCGCGCCGGGGAGCTTGTCCAGCTGCCCGACGAGCCGGGTGGAGACCGCTGGGGGCGCGACGACGCCGAAGGGCACGTCCGTCGGCTTCGGGTGGTGCAGGGCGCCGACGTACGAGGTGATGAACAGCAGCTGGAGGGCGAAGACGCCGACGACGAGCAGGGCGGCTCGGGGGGTGACGGCGCTTTTCAGTTCATCGACGAGGCTCATGCCCCCCAGGCTCGGGGGAGGCGGGTGTTTCCGCAGGTGGGAGGGGGCCGAATGGCTGACCTGGGCAGGGGTGGGGTGCCCTGTGCACCGGTTATCGTACGCACGTTCGAAATGAGTTAGGGTGGGAGCGAGGGGGTGGGAACGTACGTACGAATTCGATGCGGGAGTGCGGGAGGTGCGCCATGCCGGGATTCACGCACCTGCACACCGCGTCGGGCTACTCCCTGCGCTACGGGGCCTCGCACCCCGAACGGCTGGCGAAGCGCGCCGCCGAGCGGGGCATGGACGCGCTCGCCCTGACCGACCGCGACACCCTCTCCGGCGCGGTCCGCTTCGCGAAGGCGTGCGCGAAGGAGGGCGTCCGCCCCCTGTTCGGCGTGGACCTCGCCTACGAGGTGCCGGAGCCGGCGAACGACGCGAGCCAGGGCTCCGCCCGCCGGGTGCCCGTGCGGGGCGGCGCCTTCGTCGACGAGTCCGCGCCGCGCGCCCTCTTCCTCGCCCGCTCCCGCGCCGGCTGGGCCTCCCTCTGCGCCATGATCACCGCCGCCCACGCCGGGGGCGGGACGGGTGGTACGTCCGGGACGGGTGGTACGGGCGGGCAGCCCCTGCTGCCCTGGACCGCCGGGCACGACGAGGGCCTGACCGTGCTGCTCGGCCCCGCGTCCGACGTCGGCCGCGCCCTCGCCGCGGGCCGCCCCGACCGGGCCGCCCGGCTGCTCGCCCCCTGGCGCGAGCGGTACGGCGACGCGCTGCGCCTGGAGGCCGTCCACCACGGCCGTACCGGCACCGGCTCCGGATCCCTGCGGCTCGCCGCCCGCACCGTCGGCTTCGCCGCCGAGCAGGGCGTCCTGCCCGTCCTCACCAACGCCGTCCGCTACGCCGACCCCGGCCAGGGGCCCGTCGCCGACGTCCTCGACTCCGCCCGTCGCCTCGTCCCGATCGACCCCCGCAAGGAGCTCGACAGCGGAGAGGCCTGGCTCAAGGGCGCCGAAGGGCCCGACGGCATGCCGGCCGCCGCCGAGCTGATCGTCGAGGCCGCCGGCTTCCGCCGGGACGCCGCCCACCGGCTGCTCGACCGGACCGCGGCGGTCGCCGCCGACTGCCTGGTCGACCCCGAGGACGACCTCGGCATCGGCTCCGCGCACTTCCCGGAGCCGTACCTCGTCGGCGCCGAACACCGCACCGCCCAGCGCGTCCTCGCCTCCCGGGCCGCCGCCGGCATGATCCTCAAGGGGTACGAGAGGCGTCGCGCCTACTGGGACCGCATGCACCGCGAGCTGGACGTCATCGCCCACCACGGATTCGCCACCTACTTCCTGACGGTCGCTCAAGTCGTCGACGACGTCCGGGACATGGGGATCCGGGTCGCCGCCCGCGGCTCCGGCGCCGGCTCCCTCGTCAACCACCTCCTCGGCATCGCCCACGCCGACCCGGTCGAACACGGCCTCCTGATGGAACGCTTCCTGTCCAAGCGCCGCACCGCCCTGCCCGACATCGACATCGACGTGGAGTCCGCCCGCCGCCTGGAGGTGTACCGGGCGATCATCGGCCGCTTCGGCGCCGCACGCGTCGCCACCGTCTCCATGCCCGAGACCTACCGGGTCCGCCACGCGGTACGGGACGTCGGCGCGGCCCTCTCCCTCGACCCGGCCGAGACCGACCGGATCGCCAAGGCCTTCCCGCACATCCGCGCCCGGGACGCGCTCGCCGCCCTCGACGAACTGCCCGAGCTGCGCGAACTCGCGGGGGAGCGGGGCAAGTACGGCCGGCTCTGGGAGCTGGTCGAGGCCCTCGACGCCCTCCCGCGAGGCATCGCCATGCACCCCTGCGGGGTCCTGCTCTCGGACGCCTCGCTGCTCACCCGCACCCCCGTGGTGCCCACCAGCGGCGAGGGATTCCCCATGTCCCAGTTCGACAAGGAGGACGTGGAGGACCTCGGGCTGCTCAAGCTCGACGTCCTCGGCGTGCGCATGCAGTCCGCGATGGCCCACGCCGTCACCGAGGTCGAGCGCGCCACCGGCACCCGGCCGGACATCGACGCGATCCCGGAGGGCGACCCCGAGACGTACCGGCTCATCCGCTCCACCGAGACCCTCGGCTGCTTCCAGATCGAGTCCCCGGGCCAGCGCGACCTCGTCGGCCGGCTCCAGCCCGCGACCTTCCACGACCTCGTCGTCGACATCTCGCTCTTCCGGCCCGGGCCGGTCGCCGCCGACATGGTCCGTCCCTTCATCGAGGCCCGGCACGGCCGCGCCCCCGTCCGCTACCCGCACCCCGACCTGGAGGGGCCGCTGAAGGAGACGTACGGCGTGGTCGTCTTCCACGAGCAGATCATCGAGATCGTCCGGATCATGACCGGCTGCCGCCGCGACGAGGCCGACCAGGTGCGGCGCGGGCTCTCGGACCCCGGGTCGCAGGGGCGGATCAAGGCCTGGTTCGCGCAACAGGCCTCGGCGCGCGGGTACGACACCGAGGTCGTCGCCCGCACCTGGGAGATCGTGGAGGCCTTCGGCTCGTACGGCTTCTGCAAGGCGCACGCGGTGGCCTTCGCCGTACCGACGTACCAGTCGGCCTGGCTCAAGGCGCACCACCCGGCGGCCTTCTACGCGGGGCTGCTCACCCACGACCCCGGCATGTACCCCAAGCGGCTGCTGCTCGCGGACGCGCGGCGGCGCGGGGTGCCGGTGCTGCCGCTGGACGTGAACCGCTCGGCGGTCGCTCACCGTATCGAACTGGTGTCCGATCGACCGGTGGTGTGGGGGCTCCGGCTCGGCCTCGCCGACGTCCACGGCATCGGCGAGAACGAGAGCGCCCGCATCGAGGACGGACAGCCCTACGCCTCCCTGCTCGACTTCTGGGAGCGGGCCCGCCCGCGCACCCACGTCGCCGAACGGCTCGCCCAGGTCGGCGCGTTGGACGCCTTCGGCGCCAACCGCCGCGACCTGCTGCTCCATCTGACCGAACTCCGGCGCGTCCACCGGGGCGCCGCCTCCCACGGCGGCCAACTCCCGCTCGCCCAGGGCGGGAAGACCGCCCCCGTCGGGCTGCCCGACCTCGACGACACGGAACGCCTCAGCGCCGAGCTCGGCATCCTCGGCATGGACGCCTCCCGCCACCTCATGGACGACCACCACGCCTTCCTCCGCGAACTCGGCGTCGTCTCCGCCCAGCGGCTGCGCGACACCCCCCACGGCCGGACCGTCCTGGTCGCGGGCGCCAAGGCCGCCACCCAGACCCCGCCGATCCGCTCCGGGAAACGGGTCATCTTCAGCACGCTCGACGACGGCACGGGCCTGGTCGACCTCGCCTTCTTCGACGACGCCCACGAGCGCTGCGCCCACACCGTCTTCCACTCCTGGCTGCTCCTCGTCCGGGGCGTCGTGCAGCGGCGCGGCCCGCGCAGCCTCAGCGTGGTCGGCTCGGCCGTCTGGAACCTCGCCGAACTGGTCGAACTACGGGCGTCCGGCGGCCTGGAGGCGGTGGGGGCGCGGCTCGCGGAGCCCGTACCGACCGGAGGGGACGGCGACTCCGGCCGCCGCATCGCGATGCCCACCGGCTACGAGATGAACCCCTGGGCCGACCTCAAGCCGGCCGGTGAAGGCGCGACGCAGCCGCCCAGGAAGCTCTGGCACAGCAGTCCGGGGAGCGCGGGATGATCCTCTGTGTACGCTTCCGCCTCGAACCGACGGGGGAAGCCCTGCTTCCCCGACTGGTCGAACTCCTCGGCGAGTTCACCCCGACGGTCGAGGTGGCCCCGCCCTCCGAGGTGCTCGCCGACGTGCGCGGCGCGCTGCGCTACTTCGACCGGAGCCCCGCCGAGCTCGCCTCGGTGATCCGGGTCAGGGCGCTCGCCCTGTACGGCGTCGACTGCGTCATCGGCGCCGGGCCCAACCCCATGCTGGCCCGGATGGCGGCCCGCGAGGCCCGGCCCGGCGTCACCCTCGTCGTCGAGGACCCGGCCGCCTTCCTGCGCGACCGGCCGGTCGTCGCGCTCGACGGCGTCGGCCGCACCACCGCCCGTACCCTCTGCGGCTACGGACTCGACTCCGTCGGCCGGGTCGCCGACGCGCCGCTCGGCGTGCTCCAGCGGCTCGTCGGCGCGAAGACCGGCCGCGAGCTGTGGGAACGGGCGCGAGGCATCGACCGGACCCCCGTCGTCCCGAACGCGGTCTCCCGGTCGGCCGCGGCCGAACGCTCCTTCCCGCACGACGAGATCGACCGGACGGAGCACCGCAGGGCCCTCCTCTCGCTCGCCGCCGAACTCGGCGCCCGGCTCCGGACGGAGGGACAGGTCTGCCGCTCGCTCGCGCTCACCGTGCGGTACGCGGACCGGAGCACGACGACCCGGAGCCGTACGCTGCCCGAGCCGACCGCCCACTCGGCGGCGCTCGCCTCCCTCGCGTACGCGCTCCACGACTCCCTCGGCCTCCAGCGGGCCCGGGTGCGCGGCATCGCGCTGCGCGCCGAGGGCCTGACGGGCGCCGAGGGGGCCGCGCACCAGCTGTCCCTGGACCCGTCGGACGAGAAGGCGCGGCGGATCGAGGCGGTGGCGGACCGGGCGCGGGCGAAGTTCGGGCCGAGGGCGGTGCTGCCGGGCTCACTGGCGGCCTGATCTCGCCCGGCCGCCCCGGTCTTGACGGCACATCACTTTTTACCGACGCGTAACTTCCCAGCCAAGGCTACCCGTGCGTAGCTTGGCTGAAGCGCATCCCCACTTGTGGTCCGGACCGCAGGGCACAGCACCCCCACCTTCCCCTTGAGCCGCAAGGAGATCGCCCGATGCTGCCCCGGAAGTCCTGGAAACACGCCGTCAGAGCGCTGTCCGTCCTGCTGCTGACCGCCGCCGCCACGCTCGCCCCCACCGCCACCGCCTCGGCCCAGACGGAGACCGCCACCTCCAGTCGTGGCTGGAACGACTTCTCCTGCAAGCCCTCCGCCGCGCATCCGCGCCCGGTCGTCCTCGTCCACGGCACCTTCGGGAACTCCGTCGACAACTGGCTCGTCCTCGCGCCGTACCTGGTCAACCGCGGATACTGCGTCTTCTCGCTCGACTACGGCCGGCTGCCGAACGTGCCCTTCTTCCACGGCCTCGGCCCCATCGCGAAGTCCGCCGAGCAGCTCGACGCGTACGTCGACCGGGTCCTCGCCGCGACCGGCGCCCCCGAGGCGGACCTCGTCGGACACTCGCAGGGCGGCATGATGCCCCGCTGGTACCTCAAGTTCCTCGGCGGGGCCGCGAAGGTGAACGCGCTCGTCGGGATCGCCCCCGACAACCACGGCACCACCCTCCTCGGCCTCACCAAGCTCCTGCCGTACTTCCCCGGGGCCGAGGACCTGATCAGCTCCGCGACCCCGGGCCTCGCCGACCAGATCGCCGGCTCGCCGTTCATCACGAAGCTCAACGAGGGCGGCGACACGGTCCCCGGGGTCCGCTACCACGTCATCGCGACCCAGTACGACGAGGTGGTCACCCCGTACCGCTCGCAGTTCCTGTCCGGCCCGAACGTCACCAACGTCCTCATCCAGGACAAGTGCGCGCTCGACCTCTCCGAGCACGTGGCGATCGGCACGGTGGACCGGGTCGCCTTCCACGAGGTGGCCAACGCCCTCGACCCGGCGCACGCGACCCCGACCACCTGCCTGTCGGTGATCGGCTAGGGCTTCCGCCATTGGGCCGACAAATGACGCTCGTCGTGCGTGGTTGACGCGCGTCGACGCGGCGGCCAGTCTCGGGGGTGGCCCGACGTCACGGGCCACCCCCGGTCTTGTGAGGCAATGGAGGCTCGATGCCCCGACGTACCGCACGTTCCAAGCCCGTCCGCCTTCTCCTATCGATTGTCATGCTCATGGCTTCCGTGGTGGGCGGAGTGGTGGCGACCGCCGGTACCGCCCACGCGGACGGCTGCTACACCTGGTCGCGCACCCTCTCCGAGGGAGCCTCCGGCTCCGATGTGACGCAACTGCAGATCCGGGTGGCCGGCTACCCCGGCTACGGCGCCGTCCTAGCGATCGACGGGGCCTACGGCCCCGGCACCGCCGCGGCCGTCAAACGCTTCCAGGCCGCCTACGGACTGGCCGCCGACGGTGTCGCGGGCCCCGCGACCTTCAGCAAGATCTACAGCCTTCAGGACGACGACTGCACACCGGTCCACTTCTCCTACGCCGAGCTGAACAACTGCAACACCACCTGGGCGGGCGGCGCGGTGAGCGCCGCCACCGCCAAGTCCAACGCGCTGCGCACCATGTGGAAGCTGGAGGCCCTCCGCCACGCACTCGGTGACCAGTCCATCCGCGTCACCAGCGGATTCCGCAGCCACGCCTGCAACGACGCGGTGGGCGGAGCCTCGTCGAGCCGTCATCTGTACGGTGACGCGGCCGACCTCGGCTCCGGACCCCACTCGCTGTGCCGCCTCGCCCAGCAGGCCCGCAACCACGGCTTCAACGGCATCCTCGGCCCCGGCTATCCCGGCCACAGCGACCACACCCACCTCGACCACCGCGCCGGTCGCTTCTGGTCCGCCTCAGGCTGCGGCATCTGACCCGACCGGCGCCCGGCGCCTAACGCTGGGTCCGGCGCCGCCGGGTCGTCCCGAAGAGCACGGCCGCGCCGAGCGCGAGCACGGCGGCGCCACCGACCGCGAGGTACGGGGTGGTGGCGTCGCCCCCGGTCTCGGCGAGGACCTCGCCGGAGCCGGCGTCGGAA
Organism: Streptomyces sp. NPDC058650; assembly: GCF_042717315.1. Lineage (NCBI taxonomy): Bacteria > Bacillati > Actinomycetota > Actinomycetes > Kitasatosporales > Streptomycetaceae > Streptomyces > Streptomyces sp. NPDC058650. Next base: position 56,130 of record NZ_JBHXRL010000025.1, on the reverse strand, counting down.
CCGGCGGCGGGAGCAGGCGCGTTGGGCGTCTCCGCAGAGGGCTCGGTCGCGTCGGCGGTCGCGTCGGCGGCCTCGGTGGCGGCCTCGGTGGCCGTCTGGGTGGCCGTCGCCTCGGCCGACCGGGTGGGCTCGGGAGCGGCGGCCGCCGTCTCTCCCGCCCCGGTCGACGGGTCGGCGTCCCCGTGCCCGCCGTGCTCGACGGAGGACTCGTCCTTCCCGTCCTCGATCTGCTCCTCGCTCGGCGCGGAAGCGGTCGGCGCCGGAGCCGTACCGCCGCTGTCCTTCCCGAACACCACGTCCGAGCACGTGTAGAACGCCTCGGGGGAGTCGGAGCGCTGCCAGATCGAGTAGATCAGGTGACGGCCGGACTTCGCCGGCACCGTCCCCTCGAAGACGTAGTCGCCGTTCTCCATCCGCGGGTCGGTCACCGTCGCGAACGGCTTCTCCTCCAGGTCCGACCACGCCAGCGGCTTCGACGGGTCGTACCCGTCCTTCGTCACGTACAGCTCGAACGAGCCCCGGTGCGGGGCGGTCCCCTTGTAACGGAAGGTGTGCGCACCGGAGTCCAGGGCGCTCGCCGGCCAGTCGGCCCGCGCCAGGTCGAGCCCGCGGTACTTGTCGTTGCCCGCGCTGCACAACTTGCCGTCCGGGATCAGCTCCCGGTGCTTCCCGGCGGCGTTCGCGATGTTCACCGCGTTCCAGTCGTAGAACGCCTGAGCCCCGCTCGCCGCCACCGCGGCCTGACAGGCCGCCGACCGCGGAGCCTCGGGCCCCTCCGCGTAACAGGCCGAGACCCGGCTCACCGGATCCGTCATCGACCCGTGCGCGAACGCGGGCCCGGACGCGAGCCCGGACAGGCCCAGCAGCGCGGTTGCGGTGACGGCCGCGGCCGTACGGCGAGAAGTCATGGGGGGACAGCTCCTTCACGAGGGTGAGGCGTGGGGGGTTGCCCAGCAAGCTAGCCGCCCGGAACCGCGAAAAAGCCGGTGGAGAGGGGGAGATGACGATCCTTAGGGCCGCTTTAAGGCGGAGGTAAGAGTGCCCTCAGGGAGCCCCTGCTGCCAGGCTCCGAGGTGCCGGGGCGCCGCGCCCTGTTGGTTCGTGGGCGTCCGCCCGCGTCCGCTGGATGTCGTGTGCGGTGGCTCCCTGCGTGGCTCTCTTGGGGAGCCACACAGGGAGCGGCAGCGTGGCCGTGGCACTCCCTCTGGACGACCGGTCACCCCTCCACGGCGCTCAGAGGGACGGACTGCAACAAGGCCAGCCGGGTGGCGCCGGTGCGGCGGGGTTGTGTCGGGAGGGTGCTGCTTGTTGCGGAGGAAGCGGCGTGCCACTGGAGCCACCTGTCGTGATGGGGCGCCGGTATGAAGGCTGTCACCAGCCGCAAACGGCGATGATCTTCCGCAGGCCGCCGACTGGCGGCCGCACGCTTGTGACCAGGGGAGTCAACGACCGGGGAAGTCACCTTGCCCGGCTCCAAGCACGTATCAGAGAAGCGAACCGCCGCTGGCCTGTCTCGTGGGACCGCGCTGTCGGTGGTCACTGCCAGGATGGCCGGCATGACGATCAAGGAAGTGACACGTCACGCAGTCGCAGAGCAGCGGATCGGACAGGCACTGGAGGGCATATGGAGTCGGGCCCACGGCCGGTGGCACGACATGCACTATGGCGACGTGCCACTGCGGCGCGGGCTCAGGGAGCTCGGTGAGGAGCTAGCCGACCACATCGCGGCGCGCACCGCGGCCGACTCCGATGACCTCGACCGTACGCCCGACTCGCGCGCCGTCCTGATCACGGCTGCGGAGTGCTCCTTGGGCGTGCTGAGCCTCGGCTGCTTCCCCGACGGTGACTTCGAGGTCCCCCTCCCGCTCGTGGGGGAGACGCTCAGCAGCGAGGAGCTTCACTACGAGGAGGAGTGGGAGCCGATCCACCCCGCGACCACGGCGCGGAGGTGGACCGACGCGTTCGCGTGGTCAGTGATCAGCGGACTCATATGGGAGCGGAATCGGGTGATTGGCCCCCTGCTGCGCGAGGACTATGCACCCGCCATCCGTGCCGGCGTTCCGTACTCGAAGCGGGAGTCGGTGTCCGACCCGGCCGACCTCGCCGAGATGGACGCGCTGTGCGGCTACCTGACAGTCGTGCAGGGGCGCTACCCCGGCGCACTCCCCGGCCCGGTGCCGCTGGCCAAGCCGGACGCCGCCGAGCGGGCGCGTACGGCCGAGCAGCTCGATACGGCCGGGATGCTGACACCGGACCAGCGGCTCCTGCGCGTCCTGCTCGACGACGACCAGTCCGCATTCGAGCGGGCCCTTGCTGAACGACTCGTCGCGCACCGCGAGAGTGCTGGCGCCGACCCGTCCGTCAGGAGCCTGCTGCCTGTGGGGGCCGTCACGCTCGCGGCCCTCGCTCGTGTCGCGCACGGCTGGCAGCTGCGTATCCGGTCCGCCTACCTGCCCGGAGCTTGGTGAGTGCCCCACAGCAGTAAACGGCTGGCGGGCCGCGCCGACCCAGTGTGCTGGGGGCCATCACCGTTTGCGGCTGGTGACACGATTCTTACCGATGCGACGGCCGTGGGTTCAGCGTGACTGAGGGACTTTGACCGGGAACCCACGGCGTCTTCGGCAGGCCGGCTCGAAAGTGCGGTGGGTTCGTCACTGCTGAATTGGCAGGATGCTCATTCGCTCTCGGTGATCAAGATTCTTGAAAACGGTCCATGAGACAGTCGGGCACGGTGGTGGGGTTGGCGAAGATCAGGCCGCGCTTCTTGGCGAAGCGGAACAGTGAGCGAAGTGCGGCGATGGCATTGCGACGCTGCCATCCGCGCAGGGGTGACAGCGCGGCCGTGACGTCGGCGACAGTGATCTCGCGCAGGTGCCCACGGGTCGTCGCCCAGTTCTCCAGCAGGGGTCGGACGCAGCATCTTCCCCGCGCTGATCGCCACGCCGCGTTCGGCGAGCATCCGCTGGAGTTCGCTGGCCTTCCAGATGCCGCGGTTGGCGGCCGCCAGACGAAGGTTCCACTTGACTGGGCCAGTCCTTTCCATCGGTCGGTGGCGCGCTGCTGTCCGGCGACCCAGGCGTCTTCGACATGGGTGCCGTGGACGTGGATATACCGGGCCGTGGTGCCGGTCCAGGTATGCCCGAGTAACTCCTGGATCGCGAACAAGGTCATGCCGGCGAGATAAGGCTGGGAGGCGCAGAAGTGGCGCAGCACGTGCGGGGTGAGCTTCCCGGCCCAGGTGGGCAGGTGCTGGACGGCGGCCTCGGCCAGCGACCGGCGGAAGACATCGGCGGTCGCCCGCGAGCAGGAGCCGTCCCGGTTCTTGCGCTCGGAGGGGAACAGCGGAGCGCCCGGCCGGGAACCGAAGAAGTAGGTCGTCTCCAGCGGTTTGGCTCCCTTGGCACACCCGTGGATGGCCGAAGCGGCGGGCGACCAGCGGATTCCCTCTTCAGAGCCGCTTACGGCGGAGGTAAGAAGCGCCTGAGAAACGGGCGTCCGAGGGCGTCCTCGGCGTCAGCCCAGGCGGCGGTACCGTCGTTCCGGGCGGCCCGTTCCGCCGTAGCGCAGGGTGATCTCCGCGCGGCCCGTCTGGGCGAAGTACTCCAGGTAGCGGCGGGCGCTGACACGGGACAGGGCGCCGGCTTCCGCGCATTCCGTCGCCGAGAGGCCCTCCGGGTGGGCGCGGAGGACCGAGTCGACCAGGTCGGCCGTGTGGGCGGCGAGGCCCTTCGGGAGCTCGCGGGAGCCGCGCGGGCGGGTGCCGAAGATCTGGTCCACGTCCTCCTGGCGGGCCTCGTCGAGGTCGTCGAGGCGGCTGCGCAGCGAGGCCACGTGGCGCAGCTGCTCGTGCAGCGCCGCCTGGCTGAACGGCTTGATCAGATAGTGCAGCGCCCCCGCCCGTAGCGCCTCACGGATCGTCGCCACGTCCCGTGCCGCCGTGATGAAGAGCGCGTCCGTGGCCAGGCCCGCCGCGCGCAGCTCCCGCAACACCTGGATGCCGTCCATGTCCGGCAGGAAGACGTCGAGCAGCACCAGGTCGGGCCGGAGCCGCTCGGCCGCGCGCAGTGCCTCGGCGCCGTTGTGCGCGACCCCGGACACCGTGAAGCCCTCCACCGCCGACACATAGCGGCAGTGCAGCTTGGCGACCATGAAGTCGTCGTCCACCACCAGCACATTCGTCACGCCGACACGCTAGGTCGCGACCACAACGACCACAACGTCCATTGATTGCGGAAGAGAGACAGCTTCTTCACGTACCGGCAACATGTGGGCCACCTCACACCCCCCATTCCCTCCTACCTGAGAGGCGGCACACGTGCGTCTGCGCACCCCCCTCGCTCTCCTCGGGTCGGCGCTGCTGGTCCTCGTGGGTCCGCCGCTGCTCACCACCGGCAGCGGATCCGACACCGGCACGCAGATACCCGGACTGCGCTTCATGGTCCCCAACACCCCCGGCGGCGGATACGACATCACCGCCCGCACGGCCGCCAGGAACGCCGAGGAAGCCGGTCTCACCGGCGACATCGAGGTCTTCAACCTGCCCGGCGCGGGCGGCACCGTCGGCCTCACCCGGCTCGTCGGCGAGCGCGGCAACGGCCGCCTCGCCATGTCCATGGGCCTCGGCGTCGTCGGCGCCGTCCACACCAACAAGACCCCCAGGACCCTCGCCGACACCACCCCGATCGCTCGGCTCACCGAGGAGCAGGACATCGTCGTGGTCGGGAAGGACTCCCCGTACAAGACCATCGACGACCTGCTCACCGCCTGGAAGAAGGATCCCGGCAAGCTGCCCGTCGGCGGCGGCTCCTCGCCCGGCGGACCCGACCACCTCGCCCCGATGCTGATGGCCCAGGCCGCCGGGATCGCCCCCAAGGACGTCAACTACGTCCCCTTCGACGGCGGCGGCGAACTCCTCGCCTCCATCCTCGGCAACAAGGTCGGCTTCGGCGTCTCCGGCGTCGGCGAGTACCTCGACCAGATCAAGGCGGGCGAGCTGCGCCTCCTCGCCGTCACCGGCCCGCAGCGGGTCCCCGGCCTCGACGCCCCCACGCTCCGCGAGGCCGGTCTCGACACCGAGTTCACCAACTGGCGCGGCATCGTCGCCCCGCCCGGCCTCTCCGACGCCGAACGCGAGAAGCTCGTCGGCCTCGTCACCGAGCTGCACGACTCGCCGCAGTGGCGCGAGGCCCTCAAGACCCACGGCTGGAACGACGCCTTCCTGCCCGGCGAGGAGTTCGGCGCCTTCCTCACCGCACAGGACGAGCGCGTCGGTTCCGTCCTGAAGGAGCTCGGCCTGTGACCACGAAACCGAAGGACCGGCTGCGCGGGCGTTCCGAGCTCGGCGTCGGCGCCCTCCTCTTCCTCCTCGGCGTCCTCGTCCTCACCGACGCCCTCACCCTCGACACCGACGTCACCGGCCGCGGGCCCGTCGGCCCCGCCACCGTCCCCCTCGTCGTCGGCTGCGGCCTCCTCGTCGTCGCCGTCCTCCTCACCGTCGACGTCCTGCGCGGCGGCCGCGGCGAGGCCGAGGCCGGCGAGGACGTCGACCTGACCGAGCCCGCCGACTGGCGCACCGTCCTGCTCCTCGCCGGGGTCTTCCTCGCCTTCGCCGTCCTCATCGGCCCCCTCGGCTTCCCCGTGGCCGGCGCCCTCCTCTTCTGGGGAGCGGCCTACGCCCTCGGCAGCCGTCACCACCACCGCGACCCGCTCATCGCGGCCGCCCTCTCCCTCTTCACCTACGCCGTCTTCGACAAGCTGCTCGGCGTCCCGCTGCCCGGCGGCCCGCTGATGGGAGTGATCTGATCCATGGATTCCCTGTCCTCCCTCATCGACGGCTTCGGGACCGCCCTCACACCGATGAACCTGCTGTGGGCCGCCGTCGGCGTGCTCCTCGGCACCGCCATCGGCGTCCTGCCCGGCATCGGCCCCGCCATGGCCGTCGCCCTGCTGCTCCCGGTGACGTACGGACTCGAACCGACCGGCGCCTTCATCATGTTCGCCGGCATCTACTACGGCGCCATGTTCGGCGGCTCCACGACCTCGATCCTGCTCAACACCCCCGGCGAGAGCGCCGCCGTCGTCGCCGCCATCGAGGGCAATCCGATGGCCAAGGCCGGCCGCGGCGCGCAGGCGCTCGCCGCCGCCGCCATCGGCCACTTCGCCGGCGGCATGATCGGCACGATCCTGCTCGTCGTCCTCGCCCCGACCGTCGCCGCGCTCGCCGTCGACATCGGCGCCCCGGACTACTTCGCCCTCATGGTCCTCGCCTTCATCGCGGTGACCTCCGTCCTCGGCTCCTCCCGCATCCGCGGCCTCGCCTCCCTCCTCGTCGGCCTCACGATCGGCCTCGTCGGCCTCGACCAGATGACCGGCCAGCAGCGCCTCACCTTCGGTTCGCTCCAGCTCGCCGACGGTGTCGACGTCGTCATCGTCGCGGTCGGCCTCTTCGCGATCGGCGAGGCCCTGTGGGTCGCCGCGCACCTGCGCCGCACGACGGGCGAGGCCATCCCCGTCGGCCGCCCCTGGCTCGGCAAGGACGACGTGCGGCGGACCTGGAAGTCCTGGCTGCGCGGTCCCTTCATCGGCTTCCCGCTCGGCGCGATCCCGGCCGGCGGCGCCGAGATCCCCACCTTCCTCTCGTACGTCACGGAGAAGAGGCTCTCGAAGCACAAGGAGCAGTTCGGCAAGGGCGCCATCGAGGGCGTCGCGGGACCCGAGTCGGCGGCCTCCGCCTCCGCCGCGGGCACGCTCGTCTCGATGCTCACCCTCGGCCTGCCCACGACCGCCGTCGCCGCCGTGATGCTCGCCGCCTTCCAGCAGTACGGCATCCAGCCCGGCCCCCTGCTCTTCGAGCGGGAACCCGACCTGGTCTGGGGCCTGATCGCCTCGCTCTTCGTCGGCATGGTGCTGCTGCTCGCCCTCAACCTGCCGCTCGCGCCGGTCTGGGCCAAGCTGCTGCGCATCCCGCGCCCGTACCTCTACGCCGGCATCCTCTTCTTCGCCGCCGTCGGCGCGTACGCGGTGGGCGGCGAGGCGCTCGACCTCGTGGTCCTGCTCGTCATCGGGCTCGTCGGCCTCGGCATGCGGCGCTACGGACTCCCGGTGCTGCCCGCCGTCATCGGCGTCATCCTCGGCCCGGCCGCCGAACAGCAGCTCCGCCGCGCCCTCCAGATCAGCGACGGCTCCCTGACCGGCCTGGTGAACACGCCGTTCTCGGTCACCGTGTACGCCGTCGTCGTCATCCTCCTCGCCTGGCCGGTGCTGAGGAAGGTGATCAACCGCCGTCGTAACGTGACGGTATGACAGACGCCTTGATCCGCCCGGCGGTCGCCGCCGACGTGCCCGCCGTGAAGGCCGTGATCGACGCGGCCTTCCACCCCTACATCGAACGGATCGGTCTCGTGCCGTCCCCGATGGAGGCGGACCACGCGGCGAACGTGGCCGCCGGGCTCGTGTTCGTCACCGGCGATCCGGTGCGGGGCCTGGTCGTCGTCGTCCCCGAAGCCGACCACCTCTACCTGGACGCGATCGCCGTCCACCCCGACGCCCGGGGCACGGGACTGGGCCGCGCGCTCCTGCGCTGGGTGGAGACGCGGGCGCGGCAGCTCGGCCGGCCCGAGGTGCGGCTGCTCACCAACGCGATGATGTGGGAGAACCGGAAGCTGTACGAGCGGTACGGCTACGAGGTCGTCGAGCGGCGCGCGGACGGACCGTACGATCGTATCCACTACCGAAAAGTCCTCAACGCGCCCCTGAAGGGGTGAGTTTCGGACATCGGGCGGCTTGATCCGGTATCCCTGGCGGGCAGCACCATCCCCCACGCCCCGAAGGGACCCCGCTCATGCGCGTCCGAACCGTCCTCGCCGCAGGCGCCCTGCTCGCCGTCGCCGTCGCCCCTCTCGCCCACGCGGGAGAGGCCGACGGTCTTTCCGTCCACGGACACGGGACCGTCGCCGCCGACAGCACCGTGACCCTCTCCGGCACGTACCGCTGCGTCGACGACAGCGCGGGTCCCGTCTTCGTGAGCTCCACCCTCCGCCAGGGGAACCGTTCCGCCGGGATCGGTGGCACCCGGGCCGTCTGCGACGGACAGATCCGCGAGTGGGTCAACACCTCCGTGGTGAAGGACCCCGCCTACCAGCCAGGCGCCGCCAGGGTCGAGGCCACCCTCACGCAGCTCACGGCCGGCGCGATGGGCCTGCCGACGCCCGGCTTCCTCGCGACGGAGGAGTCGGACGTCGAGCTGTACTGACCGCTACCGACCCACCGCTACCGACCCAAGAGGTCGATCAGGCCCTCACGGCCGAGCACTTCGAGCTCGTCGAGGGCCACGACGGCACGGGCCGCCGCCTCCGGGTCGGAGGCGGCGAGGCCGCTCGCCGCGAACTCGTCCTCGTCGAGCCGCAGCACCTCGCTGCCGTCCGCCGACACCCACAGGTCCAGGTCGAGGTCCTCGACCACCACTCCCGAGCCGTCGATCTCGGCCGGCCGGGTGATGTCGCAGTACCAGCCCTTGAGGATTCCGTCGGCGGACCACACCTCCTTGACCGTGTACCAGCGGTCGCGCCAGTAGTGCTCCACGAAGACGTCGCCAGGTTCGAACCGTACGAAGCCGAAGTCCCGTACCCCCTCGGCGGCCCACGGGGCACGGACCGACAGCCGGCCGCCCTCCTCCGTGAGCACCTCCTCCGTGAGGACTTCCGCCGGGTAGCGGATCTTCGTCCGTCCCGCCTTCACCAGGGTGATCTCAACCGATCGTCCGGACATGCCGTACCTCCACCGCACCGAGCTCGTATCCGAACCACTTGTTGATCGCCAGCATCGGCCCGTTGTCGGCGTCGTTGCTGGTGAACGCCTCCACGCAGCCCGCCGCACGGGCCCGGTGCAGGGACGCGTTCTTGGCGAGCTTCGCGAGCCCGCGGCCGCGGAAGGCGGGCGCCGTGCCCGTCATTCCCGAGTTGTACCGGCCGAGCCCGTCCGTCTGCGCCGCGCTGAACGCCGCGGGCACCCCGTCCACCACCACGACCGTCGTCAGCGCCCGGTCATGGAGGGGGTGGTTCCAGGTCGTCTCCCGCCAGTGCGCGTAGTCGTCCAGCTCGGCCCCCACGTCACCCGGCTCGTCGGCGGTCGTCACCGCGTCCAGCTCGAAGATCGGCCGCGGATCGGCCGCGAAGTGCTCGGCAGGCAGCAGTTCGACACCGGCCGGCGTCTCCTGGAGCGGCGGCAGTTCGGCCGTCGTCAGGTCGAGGCGGAGGAAGCGGGCGGAACGGCTGGGCGCGTAGCCCCGCCGCTCGGCCCACGCGCGGTCCTCCGGCGTGTCCATGACCCAGCTGTACAGGGTCCGCGCGCCCTGCTCCGCGAGGTGCTCCTCGGCGGCGCGCAGCAGCGACGTCCCGGCACCGCGCCGCTGACGCGCGGGGTCCACGTACACGTTGACGGACCCGATCCCGGGCTCCGGCGCGTCGTGGGCGATCCGCTGCTGGACGGTCCCGATGATCTCGCCGTCCTCGGTCACCGCGACGAGCGGCCTCTCGTGGCTGTCGGGGTGGGCGCGCGCCCAGTCGAACACGAGCTGTTCGGCGGTCGCGAGCATAAAGGGAACGGAGGCGCGTCGGACCCGGGCGAAACCTTCGGCGTCCTCGGCTCGTACATCACGGACGATCACAGTCATGTGGCCGCACGCTACGGGTGGAGGGTGCGCAGCCGCCTCCCATTTTCCCGGGGGGTGGGGGCAGAATCGGCGGCGTGACACTCACCATCGCCGTGGACCACGACTCCACCACCGCTCCGTACGAACAGCTGCGTGCCCAGATCTCGGAGCGGGCCCGCTCGGGCAGACTGCCGGTCGGATACAAGCTGCCGACGGTACGGGGACTCGCGGAGGAGCTGGGACTCGCCGCGAACACCGTCGCCAAGGCCTACAAGGCGCTGGAGGCGGACGGAGTGATCGAGACGCGCGGGCGCCACGGGACCTTCGTCGCCGCGGCCGGCGACGCGGCGACCCGCCGGGCCGCCGGCGCCGCCGCCCAGTACGCCGAGGAGGCCCATCGCCTCGGCCTGAGCCGCGAGGCCGCGGAGGCGGCGGTGAGCGAGGCCCTGCGCGCGGCGTACGACAACTGATCCGACCGCTACAGGTAGAGCCCCGCCCCCGCCGTACGGGGCTCCGGGAGTTCCGCCGGGGGCGTGCCGCGGCGCAGCGCGAACAGCTCCGCCAGCGTCGCGCCCTCGCGCGGCACGCCCTCCTCGCGCCCGAGCCAGGTGACGGACTCCGCCCTGGTCAGCGGCCCGACCTCGATCCGCGCCAGACAGCGGCCCGGGCGGACGACGGCCGGGTGGAGCCGCTCCAGGTCCTCGTTGGTGGTGACCCCGACCAGGACGTTACGTCCCTGCCCGAGCAGCCCGTCCGTCAGGTTGAGCAGCCGCGACAGGGCCTGCCCCGCCGTGTGCTTCGCCTCGCCCCGGATCAGCTCGTCGCAGTCCTCCAGGAGCAGCAGCCGCCAGCGGCCCTTCGCCGTGCCCTCGTCCTCCCCGATGGCGATGTCCATCAGATAGCCGACGTCGTTGAAGAGCCGCTCCGGGTCCAGGACGCAGTCCACCTGGCACCACTCCCGCCAGGACCGGGCCAGGGTCCGCAGCGCGGACGTCTTGCCCGTTCCCGGCGGCCCGTGCAGCAGCAGGAGCCGGCCCGCGATCGACTCGGGGGTCACCGTCATCAGCCGGTCCATGGACTCGGCCACCGGCGCCGAGTAGTTGGGCCGGACCTCGTCCCAGGTCCCGGCGCTGATCTGCCGGGTGGTGCGGTGCGGGCCGCGCCGGGGCGACACGTACCAGAAGCCCATCGTCACGTTCTCCGGCTGCGGTTCCGGCTCGTCCTTCGCCCCGTCGGTCGCCTCCTTGAGGACCCGGTCCGCGAGCTCCGCGTCCGAGGCCGTGACGGTGACGTCCGCGCCCCGGTTCCAGCGGGAGATCAGCAGCGTCCAGCCCTCGCCCTCGGCGAGCACGGCGCTGCGGTCGTCGTCCTTCGCGGCCCGCAGGACCCGGGCGTCGGCGGGAAGGAGCGTCGCCTCGGGCTTGACCCGGTCCAGGGTGGTGCTGTGCGCGTGGGGCTGCTCGCCGGTCGCGAAGCGGCCGAGGAAGAGCGCGTCGACGACGTCCGACGGCGAGTCGCTGTCGTCGAGGTTGAGCCTGATGGGCAGCGACCGCTGCGGCTCGGACGGTACCGCTGGGGTGTCAGCCATGGCGCCCATGATCCGGCAACCGGGCATTCCGTGCACCGTGTTTTGAACGGGACGTTCTCGCCGGTCGCCGGTCGCCGGTCGCCGGTCCCCGGACCGGCGGTACGTCAGATCCAGTGGCCCCGCGCGACGCCCCGGGCGCGCCGGACGAGCGCGTACCCCTTCGTCACGGCCCGGTCCGCCGCGAAGTTCCAGGCGATCGCCCGGCCTTCCACGAGCCGGGTGAACTCCTTGATCCCCGTCGACCGGCGCACGGTGACCCGCTCCAGGGCGTACGGCCCCTGGCCGCGGCAGGCCAGGGCGTTGCCCACGGCGAGCGCCTGGGTGAACCCGGCCTCCCGGACCGTGCGCCGGACCCGCCGGCTGGAGTATCCGTACGGGTACGCGAAGGAGGCCGGGGCGCTCCCGAGCTCCTCGCCCACGATCTCCCGGCAGCGCAGCGTCTCGAAGCGCAGCCGCCGCGGGTCGAGCTGGTCGAGCTGCGGATGGGTGTGGCTGTGGCCGCCGATCTCCGTGCCCGCGTCGGCCAGTTCGCGCACCTGACCCCAGTCGAGCATGGTGTCGAGCGCCCCGCCCTCGTCGTGCTTGCCGCGCAGCCAGCCGGTGGAGACGAAGACGGTGCTCGCGAAGGAGTGCTCGGCGAGCACGGGGAGGGCGTGCCGGTGCACGCCCTCGTATCCGTCGTCGAAGGTGACGAGGAGCGGCCGGGCGGGCAGCGGGCGGCCGGTGCGCCAGGCGTCGGCGAGCGCCGCGGTCGTCAGCGGGGTGAAGCCGCGCTCGGCGACCACCGCCATCTGCGCGGCGAACGCCTCGGGGGTGACGGAGAGCCCCAGGGTCGCGGGAGCGGGATCCCGGTCGACGGCGTGGTACATGAGGACGGGCACGCCTCGGTTGCGTACGGCTCCGGTCTCCGCGTTCACGAGGCGGCCCCCTCGACGGCGCTGTCCTTGGCCGTACGGTCGTCGGCCGTACGGTCTTTGTCCGTGGCGTTCCCGGCAGCACCGGCCTCGGCCCGCTCGATCGGTCCCCAGGAGAACGTCGGGTCGCCCCGCCGCGCCCGGAGCGTGCCGAGCGCGTAGCCGCCGGCCGCGACCGTCACCCCGGTCACGATCGCCCCGGCCCGGCCCGCGCCGCCGGACCGGCCGCGCAGCGCGTCGCGCACCCCGCGCAGGACCCCGGCGGGCAACACCCGTGTCGTGTAGCGCCGTTCGGACTCCAGCCCCTTCTGCGCGCCGACGCTCCGCGCGACGAGCGCCTTGGAGAGCCCTTCGGCGTACACCCGGGTACGGAAGTAGCCGAAGCGCTCACGGACGGCGGGCACCTTGTGGTGGATGACCGCCCGGTCGTCGATCAGCAGGATCGCCCCTGGCAGGGCCTTGGAGAGCCGGATGCACAGCTCGGTCTCCTCGCCGCCGAGGGGCCGCCGGTCGCCGTCCCGGCCGATGCCGGTGGCGAATCCGCCCGCCGCGTCGAAGGCGGTGCGGCGGAAGGAGGCGTTGCCGCCCAGGACGTTGCGCACCCGCGTCCGGCCCGGGGGCAGGCCCCGGTACGTACAGCCGACGACCCAGTCGAACTCCTCGGGGAACCAGGCCGGGCGGCGGCCGGAGGCCCAGGCGGGCAGGGTCCGGCCGCCGACGGCCATGACCTCGGGTCCGTCGTAGGCGGCGGCGAAGTGGTGGAGCCAGTCCCGCTCGGCGACGGCGTCGTCGTCGAGGAAGGCCACGAACTCGCCGCGGGCGGCGGAGATTCCGGTGTTGCGGCCGGAGGAGAGGCCGCGGGGGCCCGCGTTGGCGAGCACCCGCACCTCCTCATGGAGCCGCTCGTCCGCGTACTCCGCGGTGAGCCGTTCCAGGAGCCGCTCGTTGTGGTCGACCACGAGCAGCGTCTCCAGCGGCGGCAGCGACTGTTTCCGTACGGAGTCGACGGCGGCGAGGATGTCCTCCCACCGCTCCTCCGTGTAGACGCAGATCACCACCGAGAAGCCGTGCGGGGACGTGCGGTCGCTCAAGACACCTCTCCCCGGGGGACGTTGACCGAGAATGCCGCGGGCCGGCGACGGGCCGCCCTGCGGACGCCCTTCTCCTTCAGGATGACCTTGAGGACCCGGATCCCGTCGCGCACGGCGTTGAGGTTGCTCACGCCGTGGATGCGCAGGTATTCGTGGCTGGGTACTTCCTGGACCTTGAGGCCGGCCTTGACCACGCGGATGTTGATGAGCGTCTCGATCTCGAATCCGGTGCAGTCGAGCGTGACCTTGTCGAGGCAGTGGCGCCAGAAGGCGTTGTAGCCGTAGCAGAGGTCGGTATAGCGGGCGCCGAACTTGCGGTTGACGAGCGTGCAGAGCGCCCAGTTGCCGAGTCGGCGGATGGTCGTCATGTCGTCCGTGCCGCCGCCGTTGGCGAATCGCGAGCCCTTGGCGAAGTCGGCACCGCCGACGAGAGCGGAGACGTAGGAGACGATCTCCTGGCCGTCGGCCGAGCCGTCGGCGTCGACCATGACGATGATGTCGCCGGTGCAGGCGGCGAAGCCGCTGATCAGGGCGTCGCCCTTGCCCTTGCCGACCTGCTTGACCACCTTGACGTCCGGCCAGAGTTCGCGGGCGACATTCACGGTGTCGTCGGTGGAATTTCCGTCGACGAGGACGACTTCGTGGATCCATTCCGGCAGCGTCTTGAAGACGTACGGAAGATTTTCGGCCTCATTCATCGCGGGAATGACGACACTCACCGGGGGAGTGATCGCCAAATGCGAAGTGATGGCCCGATACTGGGCCGCTATTCGACTCGGCTCGGTCATTTCTTGGCCCGTAGTGGCCGGGCGCAGGAACGAGCTCATGGGTCTGGATTCCCTCTCGTCCGGTGGGCCGCCCACCCCTTGGGCGGTCCGATGGTGTGTCCGGTTCGAAAGGGGGGTGCTCGCCTCGCCCGCTCAGGATCGACACAGAGTCGATCTCCTTGCGGGATCGGCGAGTTGGCATGACTGGCCGCGCGGTACCCGCGACTCGGCGCACGTGCGAACACCGAGCACGGCACCCCCCTACCGCGCCCCGCACCGGAGCCATCGCGACGCTAGAGCCCTCCCCTGAGCCGCTTCTTGATGGTCCTGTGCGGGTGAGATGTACGACGGTATTGATGAATGGGACTGTATGGCAAGTCCCGGATCTGTGGCCCGCTTTTCCGTAGTTTGGCGAAGCTTCGTCGGTCAGATGTGCAACTGTCCCGGTCGGATTCGGTCAATCCGTTTGCGTGCAGGGAACAGTGATGCGGGATCACACTTCTGTGGTTTGTTGTGTGAATGTGTCGCGATCTCGTTCGATCGCGTATCGGGAGCGGAGGTTCCGCTTCCCCTCGTGGCCGGATCTCGACGGTCGCTGCCGGAGGATCGCCTGAGCGGCGCTGGAGTTCAGTCCCAGTTTTGACATGAACACTTCCGGTCCGGCGGATCCGATGCTACTACCTGGTAGCGCAGAGATCCTGCTACAGGAGGTTCCATGAGACTGTCCCGCTTCGCGGCCCTTTCGTCCTCGCTCCTGCTCGGCGCCGTCCTCGCCCTCACCGGGGCGAGCGCGGCTCAGGCGGCCGAAACCGCCGCCCTCGACTACGTGGCACTGGGAGACTCGTACTCCTCCGGCGTCGGCGCCGGCAGCTATGACAGCGCCAGTGGCGACTGCAAGCGCTCCACGAAGGCGTTTCCGGTGCTCTGGAAGAACGCCAACGCCCCCTCCTCCTTCGCGTTCACGGCCTGCTCGGGCGCCCGAACGGGTGATGTGACCGCCAATCAGCTCGGCCCCCTCTCCGCCGCCACTGACCTGGTCTCCGTCACGATCGGAGGAAATGACGCCGGATTCGCCGACGTCATGACGACCTGTGTGCTCCAGTCCGAGGCCACCTGTATCAACCGTGTGAATCAGGCCAAGGCGTACGTGGACTCGACGCTGCCCGGCAAGCTCGACTCCGTCTACACGGCCATCAGGAACAAGGCGCCCGCCGCCCAGGTCGTCGTCCTCGGGTATCCGCGCTTCTACAAGCTGGGCGGCAACTGCGTCGCCGGGCTGAGCGAGGGCGAGCGCAGCGCCATCAACGGCGCCTCGGACTACCTCAACGCGGCCGTGGCCAAGCGCGCGGCCGACCACGGCTACACCTTCGCCAGCGTCGTCCCGCCCTTCACCGGCCACGAGATCTGCTCGGGCTCCGCCTGGCTGCACAGCGTCAACTGGCTCAACATCGGCGAGTCCTACCACCCGACCGCCGCCGGACAGTCGGGCGGCTACCTGCCGTCCTTCAACGGGGCGGTGTAGCGGATCCGTCCCCCGTACCCGTGGAGCCGGGACCGGCCGGAGCGGTGCTCGTGACCCCGCCCGGACCGGGACCGGTGCCCGGTTCCCCGTCCCGTACGAGGTGGTACGTCAACGCCCCGGTGATCAGCAGGATCCCGACGAGCCCGGCCGCGAGGACCGGGCCCCGGCGGGGCCGTGAGGGTCGGCGGGGCGGCGGCGTACGGTCCGGCGGGGGCGTCGGACTCCCGGCCCGCGGGACCTCGTCGTCTCCCGTCCGCGGTGTGGAGGGCTCCGTCCTCAAGGGGCCCGTGCCCCGTGGTGTGGCCCCGGGGGCGATCCGCCGCAGCTCCCGCTCGGCCTGGTCCACGGTCAGGGCCGACTCCGGGTCCTCGCTCCGCAGCCGCTCGACCACGGCGGCCAGCGGCCCCGGCCGGCCCCCCGCGGCCACGTCGAGGAGCGCCCCGAGGGACCGCAGCTCCGCCGCCGTGTCCGGCGCGTCCTCCGGCGGGGTGGTGGATTCCGTACCGGTTTCCGTGCCGAACCCGGTGACGACGACCCGCCCGTCATTGGCGAGCAGGACGTCCCCGGGGTCGACGCCCGGATGGCGGACGCCCGCCTCGCGCGCCGCCCTGAGCGCGGCGAGGACCTCGGCGCCGACGCGCGCGGCCTCCGGCGGAGGCAGCGGCCCGGCGGCGTCCAGCGTCTCGGCGAGGCTGAGACCGCGGACCAGCTCCATCACGACCCACGGCCGGCCGTCCTCGGTGGCCACGCCGTGCACCGTCACCACCGAGGGGTGGGAGATCCGGGCGGCCGCCCGCGCCGCGCGCTCCAGGCGCGCGTACAGGAGGGGGACTTCGTCGGCCGGGAGTCCGGCCGGGGCGCGGAACTCCTTGAGGGCCACCTCGTGGACGAGCGTCTCGTCGAGGGCGCGCCAGACCGTGCCCGTCGCCCCTTCCGCGAGGACGTCCAGCAGCCGGTAACGACCCGCGATCACCGTCATGGGCTCCACGGTAACCGAACGGTGTCCGTCCGACTCCGTTCCGTACGGGACCGGACAGGGGAACGATCTTGGTGTCGGAGATCACATACGCCTCCGTGTACGGAGGTCGCGGCCTCGGGTGCAGGATGGTTCGTGACGGTTCGACAGGTGTTCGAGGCCTGTCCAACTCACCCTGGAATCAGATGGATTCGCACAGTGACCGTCAACGCTCGTACGGGTGCGGTGAATCCCGTCGGCGGGATACACGGGTGTGACGGTGGAGCGATAGGGTTAACCTGCCCGGGCCGGGTGCCCTTGTACGGGTGGGGAGTGACATGGAACAGATAGCAATGCGCAGCAGGCCGCGAGTGCCTGCCATCACCTGCGGGAGCAGCGCGACGAGTTCGCGACTCGACCGCCATCTCGCGGTGCTCGGCGGTCCCGCCGTGCCCCAGCGTGAGGTGGCCGAGGCGACGCTGCTGATGCGGGAACTGACGTCGCGTATGCCGGAGGCGCCGGTGCACAGTCACCGTGGCCGCAGCGCACGCGTCTCGCTCTTCGCTCCGCTCCGCCGTCTGCGTCGCTCGCTCTTCGGCGCGCGCCGCTAGAGGGCCGGGGGCCGGGCCGGGTACCCCGAGGTCACCCGCCCGCTTCCGCCCGGCCTCTCCCGTACGACTCGGCTCGCGACAGCGCCGGACGTGTCCCCGCCCGTCCGGCGTTCCGTCGTGTCCGAGCCGGTCGACCGTCGTCGTGCGACGGGTGGCCGTCAGGCGATCACACCCGCGCTCCTGAGCTCCTTCACCTCCGCCTCGGGCACCCCGAGCTCCCCGAGGACCTCGTCCGTGTCCTGACCGAGGGCCGGGATCCGGTCCATACGCGGTTCCGGGCCGTCCGGGAAGACGATCGGCGGCAGCAGTGAGCGCAGCGGCCCGACCGGGGAGTCCACCGGCCGCCAGCGGTCCCGGGCCGTCAGCTGAGGGTGCTCCGCGAGCTCCGCGACCGAGTTGAGCCGGGCGCAGGCGACGCCCGCCGCGTCGAGGCGCGCCAGCGCCTCAGGGGCCGTCAGCGGGGCCAGTGCCTCCGCCACCACCGCGTCCGTCACCGCGCGCCCCGCGACCCGGGCCGTGTTCGTCGCGAAGGCCGGGTCCTCGGCGAGCTCGGGGCGGCCGATGACCTGTTCGGCGAGCCGTCGCCACTCGCGGTCGTTCTGCACGGAGAGCAGCACCAGCCCCCCGTCGGCCGTCGGATAGGCGTCGTACGGGGCGATCACCGCGTGCGCGAGCCCCGTTCGCGCCGGGGCCGTGCCTCCATGCGCCCCGTGGTGCAGCGGATGTCCCATCCACTCGGCCAGCGAGTCGAGCAGGGAGACCTCCACGGGACCGCCGCGCCCGGTCGTGCCGCGCCGTACGAGAGCGGCGAGGACACCCGAGAAGGCGTACATCCCGGCGGCGATGTCGGCCGCCGGGATCCCCGACTTGACCGGCTGGTCCGGGGTGCCGGTCACCGAGACGAGGCCCGCCTCGCACTGGACGAGCATGTCGTACGCCCGCTTGTGCGCGTACGGGCCGGCCGCTCCGTACCCCGAGACGTCCACCGCGATCAGCCGCGGGTGTGCGGCGCACAGCGTGGCGGCGTCGAGGCCGAGCCGGGCCGCGGCGCCCTGCGCCAGGTTCTGGACGAAGACGTCGGCGCCGGCCACCAGGCGCCGGGCCAGCGCCAGACCCCGGGGGTCCTTGAGGTCGACCGCCACCGACTCCTTGCCGCGGTTGCACCAGACGAAGTGCGAGGCGAGGCCGCGGGCGGCCGTGTCGTACCCCCGGGCGAAGTCCCCGCCGTCGGGGCGCTCGATCTTGACGACACGGGCGCCGAGGTCCGCGAGCTGCCGGGTGGCGAAGGGGGCGGCGACGGCCTGCTCGACGGCGACGACCGTGATCCCTTCGAGGGGGAGTGGCTGAGTGCTCATGACAGCCCTGCCTACCCTGCCGGGCCGCCCCTGTCATCAGGGGATGCGTCACGTCCC
Source organism: Streptomyces sp. NPDC058650 (assembly GCF_042717315.1). Lineage (NCBI taxonomy): Bacteria > Bacillati > Actinomycetota > Actinomycetes > Kitasatosporales > Streptomycetaceae > Streptomyces > Streptomyces sp. NPDC058650. Next base: position 37,621 of record NZ_JBHXRL010000025.1, on the reverse strand, counting down.
CGGACGGGGGTCAGCGGCGGGCGTAGCGGCGGACCGCGAGCGGGGCGAAGAGCGCGATCAGGGCGAGCGACCAGAGCAGCGCCCCCGCCACCGGGTGGGCCACCGGCCAGGCGGCGTCCGCCGGTACGGGCGCGTTGCCGAAGAGCTTCCGTACCGCCGTGGTGACCGCCGAGATCGGGTTCCACTCGGCGACCGTCCGCAGCCACCCCGGCATGCCGTCCGTCGGGATGTACGCGTTGGAGAGCAGCGGCAGCATGAAGGTGGCGCTGCCCAGCTGGCCGGCCGCCTCCTCGCTCTGCGAGGCCAGGCCGAGCAGGATCCCGATCCAGGTCGTGGCGAAGCGGAAGAGGAGCAGCAGGCCGAAGGCGCCCAGGGCCTCCAGGGCGGTGCCCTCGATACGCCAGCCGATGGCGAGTCCGACGAGGATCAGCGGGACCGTGCCGACCGCGCTGGCCACCAGGTCGGCGAGCGCCTGCCCGAGGGGGACGGCGGCCCGGCTGACGGGCAGGGTCCGGAAGCGGTCCATGACGCCCCGGTGCGAGTCCTGCGCGGCCTGGAACATGCCGGTCATCAGGCCGCCGGCGGCCGTCGCGACGAGCATGCCGGGGACCAGGTAGGCCCGGTACTCGGCGCCCGGCATGGCGAGCGCGCTGCCGAAGACGTACCCGAAGAAGAGGAGGAAGACGATCGGCATCGTCTGGGTCATGACGGTGATGGCGGGGGCGTGCCGGATCCGCTGGAGGTGGCGGCCGAGGACGGCGGTCCCGTCGTGCACGAGTGCGCTCACGCGGCGAACTCCTTCCGGGCGGTGAGGCGCAGGAACACCTCGTCGAGGGTGGGCGGACGCAGGGACGCGTCGACGATGTGGACTCCGGCGGCGTCGATCTCGCGGACGATCCGGGGGAGGGTGAGCGTGGTGTCCACGGTCACCGCGCCGACCGTGCGCCGCTCGGCGTCCAGGGCCGGGGCCGCGCCGGTGAGCCGGTCGAGGACGGCGGCGGCCGCTTCCAGCAGGGAGGGGTCGGCGACGACGACCTCGGCGTAGTGGCCGATGAGCGCCTTGAGTTCGGCGGGTGTGCCGCGCTGGGCGACCCGTCCGTCGTCGATCAGGACGATGTCGTCGGCGAGCTGGTCGGCCTCTTCCAGGTACTGGGTGGTGAGCAGGACGGTCGTGCCCTCGGACGCCAACGCCCGTACGGCGTCCCAGATGCCGTTCCGGCTGTGCGGGTCGAGACCGGTCGTCGGCTCGTCGAGGAAGAGGACGTCGGGCCGGACGAGCAGGCTCGCGGCCAGGTCGAGGCGGCGCCGCATCCCGCCCGAGTAGGTGCGCGCGGGCCGGTCGGCCGCGGCGGTCAGGCCGAACCTTTCCAGGAGTTCGTCGGCGCGGGAGCGCGGGGCGCGCAGGAGCCTGGCGAAGAGGCGGAGGTTCTCGGCGCCGGTCAGGTCGCCGTCGACGGAGGCGTACTGGCCGGTGACCGCGATCTTGCGGCGTACGCCCGCCGGGTCGCGCACCACGTCGTGCCCGGCGACGCGCGCGCTGCCGGCGTCGGGCGCGACGAGGGTCGTCAGGACCAGGACGGCGGTGGTCTTGCCGGCGCCGTTGGGGCCGAGGACGCCGCAGACCGTGCCCTCGGGGACGGCCAGGTCGAGCCCGCGCAGGGCGTGGACCTCCCCGTACCGCTTCTGCAGACCCTCACTAAGTACAGCGTACGTAGTAGTCATGGCGCGACCCTACCCCACTACGTACGGTGTACGTAACTAGGATGGGGGCGAGGTGATGATCCATGGCGGGCCGAGCGGCCGAACCGGAAGTGATCTGGGCACGGCCCGAGCGCGCGGGCCGCGGCCCGAAGCCGGCGTACAACAGGAGCGACATCGTGGCCGCCGCGGTCCGCATCGCCGACGCCGACGGCATCGACGCGGTCTCGATGCGCCGCATCGCGGGCGACATCGGCTGCGGCACGATGTCGCTCTACAACTACGTCCCCCGCAAGGAGGACCTGTACGAGCTGATGGTCGACGCCGTCAGCGCCGAGTACGAACTCTCCGACCCGCTCGGCGCCTCCGGCGGTGACTGGCGCGCCGGCATGCTCGACATGGGCAGGCAGGCGCGCGGGATCCTGCACCGCCACCCCTGGGTGATCCGGCTGATGACCACCGGCTACGCCTACGGCCCGAACGCCCTGCGGTTCCTGGAACACTGCCTCGGCTGCCTGGACGGCCTCGACCTGCCCGGCGGCACCAAGATGGAACTCATCGCGAGCGTCAACGGCACCGTGATGACCATCGTCGCCAACGAGATCGCCCTCGCCGAACGCGCCCGCTCCCTGCCCTGGTCCGGGGAACAGGAACAGGCCGTCCGCACCGCCTACCTGTTGCGGCAGATCGCGGGCGGCGGCTACCCGAGGCTGGCCACCGTCCTCGCCGGGTCCGGGGCCGAACGCCTCGACCCCGAGGAGATCTTCGAGCGGACCCTGCGACGGGTGCTCGACTCCTTCGTGCTCCGGCCCGCCTGAGGCGCCGCCGCGGCAGCCGGCTAGAGCAAGGCGAACTGGCCCTCCGGACCCTCCTCCTGATGATCCAGTACGGACGCGGGGCGGCGGGCCCGGTCCGGCACCGGCAGCACCCCGGCCGCCCGCAGCTCCTCCCGGGACACGGCACGAGCCGTCGTGAAGGCGGCACGCTCCGGCTCCCGCGTGCCGAGCAGCGCCAGGACGGTGATCAGGTCGAGCAGCTCCGAGGTCCACTCCTGCGGCCAGGCGGCCGGCCCGAGCGCCTCCAGGGAGCCCGGCTCCGCCACCGCCGTCCGGTGCGCGAACCACTGCTCCAGGACGCGCACCCCGCCGACCCGGAACTCCCAGGCCTCCACCGGTACGGGGGAGATCCGGCCCTCCCCGAGCCCCAGGACCTCGTCCCCCGCGTCGTACGTCACGTCCCCGGGCCGCGCCGGGACCGCCGCCCGCACATAGGGGCGGCGCCCGCCCGGCAGCCTCGGCTTCGACCCGCTCAGGGCGCCCCGCAGCTGTACGTCGGCGAGCTCCCGGCCGAGCGCCACGCCCGCCGCCCAGACCTCCGGGTCCGCGGGGAGCGGGACGCGGCAGCCCGCGGGGGAGGGGAGGGCCGCCGCCAGCGTCCAGGCGACCCACTCGCGGGCGTCGACCCCCTGCCCGTACCGGTGGGTGAGGAACGGCAGCAGGCCCGGCGCGAGATTGGGCTCGCGGCCGCCCGGGCGCCGGAACAGCGGGCGGATCCGGCCGGGACGGCCCGCCGGGGAGCGCCCTTCGGGGAGCGTGGCCGTCACCAGGAGCGCGGGGCCGGCCGCGCCGGGGACGTACCCCTGCTCGACGGCGAAGACCTGCGGCTCCCCGGCGACCCGCCACAGCTCGGGGCGCGCGGTGTCGATGAGCCGGTGGTCGGGGAGCAGCCACTGCTCGTCGAACGGCCCGTGTGCGATGCGCACCGGCTCCGGGCACGGGCCCGACTCGCGGGCGAAGCGCACGGTCCCGGTGCGCTGACCGGGCAGGGCCGCCACCGCGCTTGCCGGGGTCCGGGCCCGGCTCGGCCGGAAGAGCGCCTCGCGCTCGGCCCCCTCCGCGGCGGTCAGCCGGTCCCAGCGGACCCGCAGCGTCCGCACGTCCGGCGCCACGATCCAGGACCGCCCGAAGCGCAGCGGCGCGACGGACCAGGGCATGAGGTCGTCGAGGAGGGGCAGGTCGTCGAGAACGGGCGGGTCGTCGTTCGCACCGGATGCTTCCGTCACGCCCCGCATGCTAACGACCGCCCTCAGTGCGCCTCCACCGTCACGGTGAAGGAGAAGCGGTCGCCGCGATACCGGATGCGGGCCACGTCGACGACCCTGCCGTCCTCGTCGTAGGTCACGCCGGTGTAGTGGAGGATCGGCGAGAGCAGCGGGACCTGGAGCAGACCCGCCGTCTCCGGGTCGGCGAGGCGGGCCTCGACCGTGTCCGTGATGCGGCTGATCCGCACCCCGACCACGTCCCGCAGCACCTTCGTCATCGGCCACCGCTCCAGGTCGGCCGGGTCGATCGCGGCGGCGAGCTCCGGCCGCACCGCGTTCTCCACCCAGTTGGTCGGCTCGCCGCTCTCCCCGTCACGGCGCAGCCGCCGGTACGCCACGATCTCCGTCACGTCCGGGAAGTACTCGGTGAGCTCGCCCGGCACCGGTCCCGCGCCGTGCCCGAGGACCGTCGTCCGCTCGCCCGACTGCTGGGCCACGATCGCGTCGATCGAGCCGAGCAGGCGGCGCGGGGTGGAGCGGCGGGCGCCCGGCTCGATGAAGGTGCCGCGCCGTCGGTGCCGGCTGATCAGGCCCTCCTCCTCCAGCTCCTTGAGGGCCTGGCGCATGGTCAGCACGCTCACGCCGTAGTGGGCGGCGAGCTGCTCCTCGGTGGGCAGCCGTAGTGAGGCGTCGGGCGTGCGGCCCAGTATCGAGGCGCGCAACGACTGTGAGACCTGATACCAGAGCGGCAGCTTGCGGTTCAGGACCAGCGAGTCGGGGGCGAAGGCGGTCACGTGTTCTCCGTACGACGGCTAGGGCCTGTTCGGCGGATCGGCGACCCCGGCCGTGATCCGCCGAACAGGGCCTACGGGCTTATGGCCGGGACACTACGGCCGGAAGTGGCGCTCAAGACCCTGCCATACGTCGTCGTACCCCTTCTGCAGATGGTCGGCGTTCGCGGCCTGCGGGGTCGCTGTCACCGGCCAGCGGGTCTCGAACATGAAGGCGAGGCCGTCGTCGATCCGCTGCGGCCGCAGCTCCGCCGCGCTGGCCTTGTCGAAGGTCTCCCGGTCGGGACCGTGCGCGGACATCATGTTGTGCAGCGAACCGCCGCCGGGCACGAAGCCTTCGGCCTTGGCGTCGTAGGCGCCCTCGATCAGGCCCATGTACTCGCTCATCACGTTGCGGTGGAAGTACGGCGGGCGGAAGGTGTCCTCGCCGACGAGCCAGCGCGGGGCGAAGACGACGAAGTCGACGCCCGCGAGCCCCGGGGTGTCGGACGGCGCGGTGAGGACCGTGAAGATCGACGGGTCGGGGTGGTCGTAGGAGATCGTCCCGATGACGTTGAAGCGGCGCAGGTCGTAGACGTACGGGGTGTGGTTGCCGTGCCAGGCGACGACGTCCAGCGGAGAGTGGCCGTAGGTCGCCGACCAGAGGTGGCCGCAGTACTTGTTGATCACCTCGACCGGTCCCTCGACGTCCTCGTAGGCGGCCACGGGGGCCCGGAAGTCGCGGGCGTTGGCGAGGCCGTTGGCGCCGATCGGGCCGAGGTCGGGGAGCTGGAAGGGTGCCCCGTAGTTCTCGCAGACGTAGCCGCGGGCGGTCTCGTCCAGGAGTTCCACGCGGAAGCGGACGCCGCGCGGGATCAGCGCGACCTCGCCCGGGTACGCGGCGAGCAGGCCCAGCTCCGTACGGAGCAGGAGGCCGCCGCGCTCGGGGACGATCAGGAGCTCGCCGTCGGCGTTGCCGAAGACCCGCTCCATGGAGGCGTTGGCGTGGTAGAGGTGCACGGCCATGCCGGTGCGCTGGGTCGCGTCGCCGTTGCCGCCGAGGGTCCACAGGCCGGCGAGCCAGTCGGTGCCGGGGGCCGGCTCGGGCAGCGGGTTCCAGCGGAGCCGGTTGGGGTCGGGCACGGTCTCGGTGAAGGGGGCCCCGCGCAGCGCGCCGTCGTCGGTCCGGGTGAACGGCGGGTGCGCGGCCGAGGGGCGGATCCGGTAGAGCCAGGAGCGGCGGTTGTGCGCCCGCGGCTCGGTGAAGGCGCTGCCGCTGAGCTGCTCGGCGTAGAGACCGAGGGGTGCGCGCTGCGGCGAGTTGCGGCCGTGCGGCAGCGCGCCGGGGACCGCCTCCGAGCTGTGCTCGTTGCCGAAACCGGTGCTGTAGGTGAGCGCCTCGGCCGTCTTGCCGGCCTGCTCCGTGGTCATCGCCCGCTCCTGTCCTGAGCCCGCAAGGGGAATCCTATGGATGACCGTAGGATTCCGCGGCGCTCCCGTCAACGGGGCACGGGTGCGAGGTGTTCCGGATTGGTGGCGCACGAGGGGGTCAGAAAAGATGAACAATGCTCTACTCTCACGCGCATGTCCTGGACCCGAAGATTCGTCCTCGCCCTTTCGGCCGTCCTCGCGGCCCTTGCCGCGACCCTGCTCACCGCGCCCGGGGCCCAGGCCCACGAGGAGCGGCCCGTCACCTTCCCCGACGGCTCCGGCAGCGTGCCGACGCTCCGTTCCGGAGAACCCGACCTCCTCGTCTGCAAGACCGACCGCGCCGACTTCGCGCGCCGGATATCCGCCTTCCCGGCCCCGCTCAAGGCCCGCAACCTCGCCCTCCTCGACCGCTGCGCCCGCGACGGGTACCGCCACCTCCAGCAGGCCGTCGACGCCGTCGACCGGCCGGGCATGACGATCGCGATCCTCCCGGGCCTCTACGAGGAGGAGCCCTCGCTGCCCGCGCCCACCGGCGCGTGCGCCTCGCTCAAGGCGCCGACCTCCTCGTTCGGCTACCAGATCCTCAGCTACGAGCAGCAGCGGCAGTGCCCGCACAACCAGAACCTGGTCGCGATCCTCGGCAAGAAGAACCTCCAGATCGAGGGCACCGGCGCCACCCGCATGGACGTCGTCATCGACGCCAAGTACCAGAAGCTCAACGGCGTCCGGGCCGACCAGTCCGACGGCGTCTACTTCCGCAACTTCACCGCCCAGCGCACCACCTTCAACTCGCTGTACGTGCTCGCCGCCGACGGCTTCGTCATCGACGACGTCCTCACCCGCTGGAACGACGAGTACGGCTTCCTCACGTTCGCCTCCGACCACGGCCTCTACAAGAACTGCGAGTCGTACGGCAACGGCGACTCCGGCATCTACCCCGGCTCGGCCTCGAACATCAACGACGGGCGCGGCTACGACGTACCCCGCTACTCCATCGAGATCACCGGCTGCCGCAGCCACCACAACATGGTCGGCTACTCCGGCACCGCCGGAGACTCGGTCTGGGTCCACGACAACGAGTTCGACCACAACATGGGCGGCGCCTCCATGGACTCCGCCTTCCCCGGCCACCCCGGACTTCCCCAGAACCACGCCCGCTTCGAACGCAACCTGATCCACGACAACAACCAGAACTACTACCCGTACGTCGCCGACGGCACCTGCGCCAAGCCGCCCGTCGACCGCGGCTACGAACGCGGCGTCGTCTGCCCCCAGATCTCCATGCCGCCCGGCACCGGCATCATCACCGCCGGCGGCAACTGGAACATCTACGAGGACAACTGGGTCTACGGCCACCAGCGCACCGCCTTCTACCTCAACGCCGTGCCCGCCTTCATCCGCGGCGAGTCCGCCTGGGGCAAGCAGACCGACACCTCCCACCACAACCGCTACGCCGCCAACCACCTCGGCGTCGACAAGGCCGGCAACTCCCGCCCCAACCGCTCCGACGTCTCCTGGGACGGCCAGGGCAGCGGCAACTGCTGGCAGTCCGACGCCGGCGCGTCCAGCCCCGGCGCCCTGCCCGGCTGCGGAGAACGCCGAGGCGACGTCTCCGGCAACACCGACCGACTCGTCGGAGAGCCCGTCAAGCTCGCCCAGCTCCTCGTCTGCGCCGACTACAGCGTCCCGGAGCGCCGCCTCCCGGCAGGTTGCGACTGGTACGGCGCCCGCGGCCTGGAGCGCGTCGAGACCCAACTCGCCCTCGGCAGCGCCCTCGTCCTCGCCCTGACCGGCTTCGCCCTGTGGTGGCGCCGCCTGCGCGGCCACCGGCTCGCGGGCGTGGCCACCCTCGTCGGCCTCGCGGGTCTGATCCTGGACGTGGTCGGCTCGACCCTCGCCCTCACCCCGACCGTCGTCCCGGCCCTCGCGCTGCTCCTCACGGGCGCGTGGTGGACCCTCATCGGCCTCGCCCTGCGGCCCACCCGCCCCGTCTTCGCCTGGACCACGGTCGCCCTCGGCGCCCTCACCCTGCTCGACGCCTTCGACAAGGCGGTCCTGATGCTCCCGGGCATCCCCCTCAGCCCCGCCTGGTTCCGCCTGCTGCTCGGCGTCGTCTGGGTCCTCTGGGCGGTGATCGCGGCAGGCACCCGCACACCCGGAACGGCCGACCCCGAGCCGGAGGCGGAACCCACGCGGGGGTCCGTCACCCCCCTCGCGGCCACCCCCTCCGCGGCCACCGCCCCCGAGTCCGCCGACGCCCGCCCCCGCGAGGAGGGAACGGCGTGACGCACCCCCGCGGGGCGGCGACGCCCCTGCTCTCCCTGGCGCTGGTCCTGGCCGCCGCGGTGTCCCTCGCGGGCTGCGGCGACCGGCCCACCACCCACCACAACCCCGGCACCAGCCACGAGGAGGCCACCGGGAGCAGTGGCACCCTGCTCCCGGCCCGCGACGAGGCCGGCCACCGGCTGCGGGAGGTCCCGGCGGCGACCGCGCCCACCGTCCGGATCGAGACCAGGCCCGACACCGAGGGCGGCTGGAACGTCCACCTCACGGTGGAGAGGTTCCGCTTCACCCCGGACAGCACCGGCGGCGCCGCCCTCCCCGGCCGCGGCCACGCCCGTCTCCTGGCCGACGGCAAGGAGACCGCCCGTCTGTACGGCGCCTGGGGGTACGTACCGCCCGGCATCCGCACCCTGACCGTCCGCCTCCACGCGGACGACCACACGGTCTGGGCCGTCGCCGGCGCCCCCGTACAGGCCACCGTCCGCCTGGACGGCGCCGCCCCCTCGACACCGCCGAGCCCCCGGCCCTCCGGCACGGCCACCGCCACCGCCGCGCCGCCGAGCCCCCAGCCGTCCGAAGCCGGCCGGACCGTCACGCTCACCATCACCGGAAAGACCGTCCAGCCACCCCCCTCCCGCATCGAGTTGAAGAAGGGCGAGCGCCTCACCCTCCGGGTCACCGGCGACCGCGCCGACACCCTCCACGTCCACGGCTACGACCGCGAACTCCCCCTCTCTCCCGGCGTCCCCGCCTCCCTCACCCTCACCGCCGACCGCACCGGTCTCTTCGAGGTCGAGACCCACGAGTCCGGACTCCTCCTGACCCAACTCGTCGTCCGATGACCGGCGTCCCGGTCCCCGTCCCCGGTCTCCCGCTCGCCCCGACGCCCGGCCTCCCGCTGGCCCACGGCGTCGGCTCGCAACACGACCTCCCCCTCTCGCCCTTCTACGCCTACGCGGGCGCCTTCACCGCGCTCCTCGTCTCCTTCCTCGCCCTCGGGCTGCTCTGGTCCTCGTCCCGCTTCCGCGGTGACGAGGCCGGGCGGCCCGTCCCGGCCGCCGTCCAGCGGGTGGCCGACGCGCCGGCCACGCGCACCGCGCTCCGGCTCCTCGGCACCGCCGTCGCCCTGCTCTTCCTCGCCCACCTCCTCCTCGGCCCCGACGACCCGGACCGCAACCCCGCGCCCGGCGCCCTCTACGTCCTCCTCTGGGTCGGCCTCGTCCCCGCCTCCCTCCTTTTCGGTCCCGTCTGGCGCCTCCTCAACCCGCTCCGCACCCTGCACTCCCTCCGCCCGCCACGGAGCCCCCGCCCTCTGCCCGCCGCCATCGGCATCCGCCCCGCCGCCGCCGGGCTCCTCCTCTTCACCTGGCTCGAACTCGTCGCCCCCGACAACACCTCCACCACCACCCTCCTCGTCGCCCTCGCCGTCCACGCCGGCGTCCAACTCCTCGGCGCCGCCCGCTACGGCGACCGCTGGTTCGCCCACGCCGACCCCTTCGAGGTCTACTCCTCCCTCCTCGCCCGGCTCTCCCCGCTCGGCCGCCGCGCCGACGGCCGCCTGGTCCTGCGCTCCCCCTTCCACAGCCTCGACTCCACCCCGCAGACCCCCGGTCTCGTCGCCACCGTCTGCGTCCTCCTCGGCTCCACCGCCTACGACGGCCTCTCCGACAACCCCCGCTGGATCACGACCCTCCAGACCTCCTCCCTCGACCCCGCCGTCACCGCCACGCTCGGTCTCCTCGCCGTCGTCGCCCTCGCCGCCGCCTGCTACGGACTCTGCGCGGGCGCCCTCCGCCTCATGGACCGGTCCCTCACCACACCCCTCACCTCCTTCGCGCACTCGCTCCTGCCCATCGCCCTCGGCTACCTCGTCGCCCACTACTTCTCGCTCTTCGTCACCGAAGGACCACGTACCGTCATCATGGCAGCGGGCACTGACAACGCCCTCTCGCCCGCCCCGCCACTGGGTCCCGGCGGCCTCGCGACCCTCCAGGTCGCCGCGATCGTCACCGGTCACGTCCTCGGTGTCGTCGCCGCCCACGACCGGTCCGTCCGGCTCTTCCCGCCCGCCCGGGCCGTCGCGGGCCAGCTGCCGCTGTTCGTGCTGATGATCGCGTACACCCTCGGAGGCATCGGCCTGCTCATCGCCTGACGCGAGGCGAACTCTTCAGTAACCCTCTTGAACAAGGGGGTTGGCCTGTGTCTATGGTGATCCCCGCGCGTCGGACGGAGCCTGACCACTCCACGACGGCACGCACATCACCGGCGGCCGGGGGAACAGTGCCGCCACGGGGAGGGATGGACCGCCATGCCGCGACGCAGGTTCGTCGTGCCCGCCATGCCGCGACGCAGGCTCGTCGTGCCCGCAGCGAGGGCCGTCACAGCCCTGTTCCGCCTGCGGTCCGGCGCGCCCGCGTGATCCGCGTGATCCGCGTGATCCGCGTGCAGAGCTTCGGCCTCTCCTGAGGGACGCCCCCACCGTCCTCGTTCCACACGAAGGATCCTCTCTTGCGTTTCAGACCAGGGATGTTCATACCCGGATCACGGTTGTCCGTGCTCCTCACCCCTCTCACCACCGCCGTGACCGGCCTCGCCGTGCTCGGCGGCCTCGCCGTCCAGCCCGGCGCCGTCACCCCGCGCATGGCCACGGTCGGCAACGACTACGACTGGTACGACGAGACCGCCGCGGAGGAACTGCGTCAGGACCAGTGCCTGATGGCGGACGTGCTGCGCGTGGGCGGGCCCGCCATGGCCGCCGTCGCCCAGGGCGGGCTCGACCTGCCGCCCGAGGGCCTCCACACCGCGGCCGACCGCAAGTACTGGGAGGACACGCCGCTCGCCACGGCGTTCACGAAGGACAAGGCCGCCGCCGACAAGGAGTTGGCGGACATCTACGCCCTCCGCGAGAGCTGGAAGAAGCCCGTGTACGGGCTGACCACCCCCGCGGGCATCAACAACGCCACCTTCCACTGGCCTCCCGGCGTCAGCGAGGGCGAGGACTTCCACACCCAGACCGGTCTGACCAAGTGGATCGCCGACCGGTTCTGGAAGGACGAGGGTGACTTCTACGTCGACCCCACGCCCAAGGCCGACGAGCAGACCCGCAAGGCCGTCACCGACCTGGGCACGCCCCTGTACGGCACGCCTCCCAACCCGCAGACGAGTACCGACTGGTACCGCGACGGAGCGGAGCACGAGGGCTTCAAGTGGCTGAAGGAAGCCACCTTCGAGCCCACGGGCGCCGACAACGCCCGTCTCTTCCTGGCTTCCGGTGGCTTCCCCCGTAAGGCCCCCGTACCGGGCTCGGCGGAGTTCCGCATCGCCGTCGAGGACATGAAGACCCGGTACTCGACCTGCGCCTGGCGCGACGCGATCGACCCGAACAAGGTCCTCGGCCCCGTCGCCGACACGGCCGCCGCGGAGTGGCAGCAGGAGATCACCTCCCAGGCCGCCCAGCGAAACCAGGTCGTGGACGCGAGCGAGAACGCCACCAAGGCCCTCGCGACCGGAGCCAGGGCCCTCGGCCAGATGCTCGGCCACTCGTGGGTCGCCGACCACCTCACCCGCTGGCAGGACTTCTGGTCCGCGGGCGGCGTCGGCTGGATCGGTGACGTCGAGTCCACGATCGAGCTGAAGGCGGCGCCGGGCAAGTGCCTGGAGTCCCAGGGCGGCGGCACCGCCAACGGCACCCCGGTCCAGGTCTACACCTGCAACGGCGGGGCCGGGCAGAAGTGGCGCATGGAAGGTGACGACCACGGTCTGCACCTGCGCAACGTCAAGTCCATGAGCTGCCTCGACGTCGCCGGCGGCGGCACGGCGGTCGGCACGAAGATCCAGCTCTACACGTGCAACAGCTCCCCGGCGCAGACCTGGGCGTACACCCCCCGCGCCACCACCGCGCTGAAGGGCGTCGGCTCGGGCAAGTGCCTGAACTTCCCGACGTACGACCTCAGCAGGGACGCGGTGCTCGCCACCTGCAACAACACCGGCCCGCAGCAGGTCGTCATCAAGCCGTCCGGTCGCAACGGCGAGGTGCAGCCCAAGGCCCACTTCGACCAGGCGACGAAGGGCGTCACGGACGCCCGCGCGGGCGCGAAGGCGCAGTTGGCGGTCATCAAGCAGCAGGCCGCCGCCGCGAAGACGGCCGTGGCCGCCTCCGACGCCGCCGAGCAGGCCGCGTACGCCATCGCCGATGCCAAGGGCGCTCCGCGTGGCCGCGGACTGCTGGTGGGTCTGCAGAAGGCCCAGGTCACCAAGGGTGTCGCCGCCGCGCTCGACGCGATGGTGAAGGCCGGCGAGACCGCCGAGGCCGCCACCCGCGCCGCCGCCGCGGACAGCGAGACGATCGCGCAGCGCGCGCTCGCCCAGGCCTCCCTGTCGAAGGCCGAGTTCCGCAAGGAGGCGGCCCGCGCCGCCGAGTGGCAGGCCAAGGCCGCCGCGGACGGTGCCAAGTTCCAGCGCGACACCGCCAAGAAGGAGAAGGAGACCGCCGAGGCCAAGCTGGCCGTCGCCGTTCAGGCGGAGGCGGACGCCAAGGCGGCCGCCGCCGACGCCCACGCCCGCAGGCTGTCGGCGGAGGCGGAGGAGAAGACCGCCGAGAAGGAGAAGCTGACCGCCGTCGCCAAGCAGGGCGAGGCGGCACAGCACCGCAAGAACGCCGAGGCGGAGGCGGTGAAGGCGGACGACGCCAGGAAGCTCGCCGAGTCCGCCGAATCCACCGCGGTCCAGAAGAAGAACGACGCGGTGAAGGCCAAGGACAAGGCCCGCGAGCTGCGGGACGACGCCTGGGCCGCCGAGCAGCGGGCGGACGCTTCCCGCGCCAAGGCCGACGCCAAGGAGGCCTTCGCCCAGGCCCACGAGTCCGATGACGCCGCCCAGGCGTCCCGGGCAGCCGCGGACGCCGCCGACACGCACGCGGACAACGCGGAGGCGGCGGCGGGCAGGGCACGTGGTGAGGCCGACGCGGCGACGCAGGCCGCCGCCGAGGCGGACGCCGCGGCCACCCGCGCCGAGGCCGCCGCGGGTCGGGCCCGTGCCGACGCGGACGCGGCCCAGGCAGCCAAGCTCAAGTCCGAGGCGGCGGTGAAGACCGCGACCAGCGCCGTCGCCGACGCCCTGGAGGCTTCGCAGCGTGCCGCCGACGCGGCGAAGACCGCGCAGAAGCTCGCCGACGAGGCGGAGACCAAGGCGAAGGAGGCCAAGACCCACGCGGACGAGGCCAACAAGGAAGCCGCCAAGGCCCTCGCCGCCGCCGCCAGGGCCGCCGGCTTCGCCCACGTCACGGCCCAGGCCGCCGTGGACGCGGGGAACTCCGCCGCACAGGTCGCCCAGCCGGCCAACGACGCGATCCAGCTCGGCTCCCCGTACGTCACGACCGACTCGGCCGCCGGCCTGGTCGTCCTGACCGGCCAGGCGTCGAAGACCATCGCCGAGCAGCAGAAGGCCGTCGCCGAGGCCCACGCCAAGAACGCGAAGGACGAGGCGGCCGCCGCCAAGGCCATCGCGGACGCGGCCACCGGTGAGGCCAAGCAGGCGTACGTGCACGCCGCCAACGCCGCCGCCCACGCGGCCGACGCGCGTACCTACGCCAAGGAAGCACTCGGCTACGCGGGCGACGCCGCCCGCGCCGCGGCCAAGGCCGCCGAGTCCCTGGCCCGCACGGTCGAGTACGACCGTCAGGCCGGCGAGGACGCCGCCGCCGCCGACAAGGCGGCCGGGCGCGCGGAGGGGCACGCCAAGACCGCCCGCGAATCCGCCGACCAGGCCGCCCTGGACGCCCAGGGTGCACGCGACGCGGCGGCCGCCGCCGAGCAGGCCGCCAAGGACGCCCGCGCGGCGGCCGACCGCGCCGACGCCGCCGCGACCGAGGCCGAGGAAGCGGCCAAGGACGCGCTGAAGTACGCCAAGGAGGCACAGGAGGCGGCCGACTCCGCCGCCCGGAAGCAGGCCAACCAGCAGATCAAGGACGGCGCGGGCACGGGCGGGCTCGGCGGCACGTTCTTCGTCGTCGACGAGGACAGCCTCAAGGTCACCGACTCCAAGCAGAAGAACCCCTGCGTCCTCGAACCCGGCTGGACCGGTTGCACCGTCACGTTCGACGTGACGTTCGACGTCGAGGTCGACTTCTTCCTGTGCACCAACCCCGATGTGCCGGCGACGGAGACCGGCTGCCCGTCCGAGGACACCCTGCTCCTCGAACGACAGCCGTTCAAGGGTCTGAAGAAGGAGGTCACCCGGTACTTCAGCAAGTGGGACCTCATCGAGGAGACCGTCGCCTACAAGGTCCTCAAGGCCATCCTGCTGCAGGACTTCATCGACTGCTGGAAGGGCAGCGCGGGCGGCTGCGCCTGGGCCGCGAGCAACTTCATCCCGGGCAAGCTGTTCACCAAGGCCGGCGAGGCGATCACCGCCCTCCACGCCGCGCTGAACACCGGGATCGGCGTCCGTGACGCGTTCAACACGCTCAAGGCGCTGGACGGGCTGGACCCGGCGACCCTCGCGCGGCTCGAGAACACGGTCAATCTGTACGAGGACCTGGTGACGTCCTGCAGGACCAACAGCTTCCCGGCCACCACCCGGGTGCTGATGGCGGACGGCAGCCACAAGGCGATCGGCGACGTCCGCCGCGGGGACCGTGTCCTCGCCGCCGACCCGGAGACCGGGGAGCGCCGCTCCCAGGAGATCTCCGCGACGTACGCGCACGACACCGAGCGGCTCGTCGACATCACCTTGGTCGACGGGTCCGTCCTGACGAGCACCGCCGGACACCGCGTGTACGTCGACGGGCGAGGCTGGACGATCGTCTCCGAGCTGCGCACGGGCGACGCCCTGCTCACCCCCGAGGGCACGTCGGTCGCCGTCGGCGGGCTCAAGGACCGCTCGGGGCTCACCCCGAGCACGGTGTACGACGTGACCGTCGACGGCCTGCACACGTTCTACGTGCGCCCCGAGGGTCCGCGCGCGAAGGACCTCCTCGTCCACAACTGCATGAACCTCACGGACGAACTGGCCTTCCCGAGCAGCGGGGCCCACACGCTGAGCCGGCACGTCAACCCGACGCCCCGGCAGGCGGCGGACTTCGCGGAGGCGAACCGGCTCGCGGGCAGGACCCCGACCAACAGTGTCTGGACCAGCCAGGAAATCGCCCAGCAGGCGATCGACCGTGTCGTCTCGGACTACTTCTTCCCGCACGGCAAGCGGCGGACGGCCAGCTTCGACGCACTGGACAACTTCCTCAACAAGCGGGGCCAGTGGCGGAACAAGGACACGTTCGAGATCACCGGTTCGTGGGACGCGTACCCTTCGCTCGGCAAGGTGTACCGGCCGGACGGATCGTGGACGGCGGCCGGGAACGAGGTCACCGTGGTGCTCAAGCGGATGAAGAAGAGCGGCCACATGGGATACATCATCTACACGTCGTATCCGGTCTGACCCGAAGAGCGTGCGTCGGTGGACGTCGAGGTCCGTGACCTGACGTCCACCGGCTGACCACGACAGTGGTGGGCCCGTCCCGGTTCCCGGGGCGGGCCCGTTCCATGGCCGGGCGAAACCCGCCCGGCACACGAGACGAGGAAGCGGTCATGGCGCGGCAGCGTGAGAGATACGGGGACTTCTACGAGGGGGACTTCGGTCTCGGCGAACTCGCCGCGCGCGTGTGCGCCGCCACCGGTCCGGTCGACCTTCCGGCGGCGCTCCGCCTGGCCGTGGATGTGGCGGGTCTGTGCGAGGGGGAGGGCGCCGTCGAGCTGGGGCACGACGTACGCCTCCTGCGGGACTCGGCGGTTCCGGACGCGGCGCTGCGCGCGGTGTGGCTGGCGGCGGCGGGGGGGCGCTTCGACCCGGGCGACCACGGCATGGACACGCGCGGTTGGCTGGGGCGGCTCGCGGAGCTGTACCCGGTCCGCGTGCGTACGGACGCGCCTGGGGGCGGCTTCACCCGGCCCGAGGTCGACGAGGCGCTGCTGCGGGAGGAGGTCGTCGCGGAGATCCGGACGTCGGCCGCCGAGGCGGCCGACCCTCGGACGTCCGACGCCCGGCCCCCTGCCGCTGCCGCCCAGCCTTCGCGGACCGCGTTTCCCACGGCGGCGCTCGAGTCGATCGCGACGGACGTCGACGCGGACCTGGCCCTCCGCCTCTGCCTCCGGGTTCTGAAATCCCGGCACATCGCCGTCGGCAAGGCGCAGTTCGACCGGCTGATGGCGCTCGACGAACGCCTCGCGTACCCCGGTCCGCTCGTCTACGACGGCCTCACCGTACGGTGGCCGCCAGTGGACCCCGCCCGCCGTGACGCCGAGGGGGACTTCGGCCTCACCGCGCTCGCGTCCCGGTTCGCCGGGCCCTGGTACGCGGACACGCCCCGCGACGTACTGGAACGGGCCGTGGCCGACGACGAAACCGGGCAGACCCCGGGCTCCGCGGCGGCCGTGCTGCTCCAGGACGCCCTCCGTCTCCTGGAATCCCCGGTGCCCACCGGCACGATCACCACGGTGTGGGGCGCCGCATCGGAACAGGGGTACGACGTCGAGCAGGCGGGGATCGACGGAAGGGAGTGGCTCCGGACGGTCGCCGCGGCCTGCCGCGACCACCTCGCCCGGGTCGCCCCCGCGTACGAGCCCCGTACGGCCCCGGTCCGCGCCGAACTCGCCGACGCCGTCCTGGACGTGCTGCGGGAGTCGGCTCCGGAGCTCGCGCGCCGGACCGTGAGCCCGCACGCGCGCCCCCTCCCGGGTACGGTCGCGGCCGAGGCCGTCGCGCGGGTCGTCGCCGAGGCCGACCCGGATCTCGGCTTCCGGCTGCTCGTCCGTCTCCTCGCGGTGCTCTCCGTGCCGCTCACCGAGGAGCGGTACGCCCGCTGCCGGGCGCTCGGCGAGCGATTCGGCTACGGCGCGTGGCATGTCTCCGAGGCGGTGGAGCGGTTTGTCCGATACGAGTGAGAACGGTGTCGCGGTCGGGCGAGCCGGGCCCGACGGGAGCGGCATCATGGCTTCTGTGTCCCAGACCAGCCCGAAGACCCCGCCGGTTCTCCGCCGAGCCCCCGTCCAGCAGCGCAGCGCCGAGCGGCTCGCCCGGATCCTCGACGCCTGCGCCGATCTCCTCGACGAGACCGGTTACGAGCAGCTGAGCACCCGCGCCGTCGCCGCCCGCGCGGGTGTCCCCATCGGCTCCGTCTACCGCTTCTTCGGCAACAAGCGGGCGATGGTCGCCGCCCTCGCCCACCGCAACCTCGACCAGTACGCCGAGCGGATCTCCACCCGCTTCGCGGCGACGCCCCTCCTCGACGCGTACGGGGCCATCGACGGCGTCCTCGACGAGTTCATCGCCATGAAGCGGACCGTCCCGGGCTTCGCGCTGGTCGACTTCGGCGTGCCGGGAGGCGCGCCGGGGGACACGGCGGCGGAGAGCGGTGAGGGGAAGGACGAAGGGGAGGGGGCCGGGGCGGGGCCCGGTGCCGAGACCGCCGTCGAGGACCCCAATCACCTCGTCGCCGAGCGGCTCTGCGCCCTGCTCGCCACCCACCTCGGCCGCACCGCCGACGAGGTCCTGCACCGCAAGGTCCTGGTCGGCGTCGAGACCGCCGACGCGCTCGTCCGGCTCGCCTTCCGTACGGACCCCGAGGGCGACGCGGCGCTGATCGCCGAGACCCGCCAACTCCTGTACGCCTACCTGGTGCCCTCGCTCGCCTAGCGCCCCGCTCCGCCTCGCCCCGCACCCGGATCCCGCGCCCCCCTCCCGTACGTGCCTACCGGTCGGTATGCTCGGCGCCACCCGACGCACCAGGGAGAAGCCATGCCCACCGCCCTGCGCATTTGCCCCCTCTGCGAAGCGACCTGCGGACTGACCCTGACGCTCGACGGCTCGCGGGTCACGGGAGCCCGCGGCGACCGCGAGGACGTGTTCAGCCAGGGGTTCATCTGCCCCAAGGGCGCCGCCTTCCCCGAGGTCGACGCCGATCCGGACCGGCTCCGCCGCCCGCTCGTCCGGAAGGACGGCCGACTCCAGGAGGCGAGCTGGGCCGAGGCGTTCGACACCATCACCGCCCGGATCAGGCCGCTGATCGAGGAGTACGGGCCGGACTCCGTGGGTATCGTCCTCGGCAACCCCAACGTGCACACGATGGCCGGCGCCCTCTACCCACCCCTCCTCATCGGCGCCCTGCGCACGCGGAACCTCTTCACCGCGTCCACGCTCGACCAGATGCCCAAGCACGTCTCCAGCGGCCTGCTGTTCGGGGACCCCTTCGCCATACCCGTCCCGGACCTGGACCGCACCCACCACCTCCTGATCCTCGGCGCCAACCCGCTGGACTCCAACGGAAGTCTGTGCACCGCCCCCGACTTCCCCGGCAGGCTCAAGGCGCTCAAGCGGCGCGGCGGCACCCTCACCGTCGTCGACCCCCGGCGCACCCGCACCGCGCGCCTCGCCGACCGCCATGTCGCGATCCGCCCCGGCGCCGACGCGCTCCTCCTCGCCGCCCTCGTCCACACCCTCTTCGAGGAGGGCCTCACCGACCTCGGCGCGCTCGCCGCCCATGTCGAAGGGGTCGAGGACGTACGGGAGGCGGTGAAGGAGTTCAGCCCCGAGGCCGTCGCCGCCGCCTGCGACGTGGACGCCGCCACCCTCCGCACGCTCGCCCGCGAACTGGCCGCGGCGCCCTCCGCCGCCGTCTACGGACGGATGGGCAGCTCCACCGTGGAGTACGGCACCCTCGGCAACTGGCTCGTCGACGTCCTCAACGTCCTCACCGGCAACCTCGACCGGCCCGGGGGCGCGCTCTTCCCGCTCTCCGCCACCGCACCCGCCCCGCGTCCGGCGGGCCCCGGCCGGGGATTCGCCCTCGGCCGCCGCCACAGCAGGGTCTCGCACCACCCCGAGGCCAAGGGGGAATTGCCGCTGGTCGCGCTCGCCGAGGAGATCGAGACGCCGGGGGACGGGCGCATCCGGGCAGTGATCACCGTCGCCGCCAACCCCGTCCTCTCCGCCCCCGACGGGAACCGGCTCGACGCCGCCCTCGGCTCCCTCGACCTCATGATCGCCGTCGACCCGTACCTCAACGAGACCACCCGCCACGCCGACGTCCTCCTGCCCCCGCCGCCACCCTCCCGGAGCGCCCACTTCGACTTCGCCTTCAACGGCTTCGCCGTCCGCGACCAGGCCCGCTACACCCCGGCGGCCGTCCCCCTCGAAGCGGACTCCATGGACGAGTGCGAGATCCACGCCCGGCTGATCCTCGCCGTCTCCGGCACACACGGCGCCCCGCCGTCCGCCGTCGACGAGCTCGCCATCGAGACCACTCTCGCCAAGGCCGTCACCCAGGAGCACTCACCGGCGTACGGCGCGGACCCCAAGGAGTTCGCGGAGCGACTCACCGGGACCACGGGACCCGAGCGCCGGCTCGACCTGATGCTGCGCCTCGGCCCGTACGGACTCACCCTCGACGAGCTGCGGGCCCACCCGCACGGCATCGACCTCGGCCCGCTCAAGCCGCGCGTCCCGGACCTCCTCAAGACCCGCAGCGGCCGGATCGAACTCCTCCCCGCGCCCCTCGCCGCCGATCTGCCCCGGCTGCGCGCCGCGCTGCACGCCGTACCGGCCCCGGGCACCCTCCAGCTCGTCGGCCGCCGGCACCTGCGCTCGAACAACAGCTGGCTGCACAACACCCCCGCCCTGGGCGGCGGCTCGAACCGCTGCACCCTCCAGGTGCACCCCGAGGACGCGGCCCGGTTGCGGCTCACGGACGGCGGGCTCGCGCGGATCACCGGGGAAGGCGGCTCCCTTGAGGTGCCGGTGGAGATCACCGACGGGGTGCGTCCGGGCGTGGTGAGCCTGCCGCACGGCTGGGGCCACGACCGGCCGGGCACCCGGCTGGCCGTGGCGGCCGCCCGCCCCGGCGTCAACGTCAACCAGCTCCTCGACGGCTCCCGGATCGACCCCCTCTCCGGCACCGCCGTCCTCAACGGCTTCCCCGTCGACGTGGCACCCCTCGGCTAGCGCCCCTCGCCTAGCCCCCCGCGTGGCCTCGGCTCTGACCTGGGGTTTTGCTCGTATTGCTCACGCGTCAACGTCTTGTTAACGGCAGAAGAGGGCACCTACCGTCATCCGGACCGCCGCTCGGCGGCAGTTCAAGGGTGAACGTGAGGTGTCCTCCATGCTGACCGTCCTCGGCTTCGCCATGATCGCGACCTTTCTGGTCCTGATCATGATGAAGAAGATGTCGCCGATCGCGGCGCTCGTGCTGATCCCCGCGCTCTTCTGTGTCGCGGTCGGGCAGGGGGCCCAGCTCGGCGACTACGTCATCGAGGGGGTCGGCAAGCTGGCGCCGACCGCCGCGATGCTGATGTTCGCGATCGTCTACTTCGGCGTCATGATCGACGTCGGCCTCTTCGACCCGATCGTCCGGGGCATCCTGCGCTTCTGCAAGGCCGACCCCGTGCGCGTCGTCGTGGGTACGGCGGTGCTCGCCGCGATCGTCTCCCTGGACGGCGACGGCTCCACCACCTTCATGATCACCGTCTCGGCGATGTATCCGCTCTACAAGCGGCTCGGCATGAGTCTCGTCGTCATGACCGGTGTCGCCGCCACCGCCAACGGCGTCATGAACACCCTGCCCTGGGGCGGCCCCACGGCCCGCGCCGCGACCGCGCTGAAGCTGGACGCCGCCGACATCTTCGTACCGATGATCCCCGCGCTCGGCGTGGGCCTGTTCTTCGTCTTCGCCCTGGCGTACGTCCTCGGGCGCCGCGAGCGCAGGCGCATCGGCTACCTCACGCTCGACGAGGCTCTGGTGCCGGAGACCGAGACCGTACTGGTCGCGGCCGGCGGCGGGGCGGGCGCGGACGCGAACGCGCCGAAGAAGTCCGTCGGCGACTCCGGCGCGGGCGCGGGCGAGGGTGACGGCGACGGCGACGGCTTCCAGGGTCTCGACCCGAACCGCGCGACCCTCCGGCCCAGGCTGTACTGGTTCAACGCCGGCCTCACGATCGTGCTGCTCACCGCCATGATCATGGAGCTGCTCCCGATCCCGGTGCTGTTCCTCCTCGGCGCCGCTCTCGCGCTCACCGTCAACTACCCGGACATGGCCGAGCAGAAGGCCCGTATCGGCGCCCACGCGGAGAACGTCCTCAACGTCTCGGGCATGGTCTTCGCCGCCGCCGTCTTCACGGGGGTCCTCACCGGCACGGGCATGGTCAAGCACATGGCCGACTGGCTCGTCGGCGCCATTCCCGAGGGCATGGGACCGCACATGGCCGTGGTCACCGGCGTGCTGAGCCTCCCGCTCACCTACTTCATGTCGAACGACGGCTTCTACTTCGGCGTGCTGCCGGTCCTCGCGGAGGCCGGCGCGGCCCACGGCGTGTCGCCCCTGGAGATCGCCCGGGCCTCGCTGGTCGGGCAGGCGCTCCACATGTCCAGCCCGCTGGTGCCCGCGGTGTACGTCCTCGTCGGCATGGCGAAGGTGGAGTTCGGCGACCACACCCGGTTCACGGTGAAGTGGGCCGCGCTGACCTCGCTGGTCGTGCTGGCGGCGGGGATCCTCTTCGGGATCATCTGAGGCCCGGCGCGGGCCCGCGCCGGGCCCGGGAGGGGGCTCGGGACGGGGCTCGGGAGGGCGTTCGGGCCCGGGAGGGGCTCGGGATCGGCCCGGGGCTCGGCCGGACGGGCGACTTCGGAGGGCGGCGCGCGCATGTCGCCACCCTCCGTGTTCATTCGGTGACTGATAGTCGGATTATCGGTTGAAATGTCCGACGAACTCCTTCCGGAGGAACCCGCATGACCGCTCGCACCCGCCGCCCTCTCGCCGCCACCGCCGCAGCCACGCTGGCCCTCGGCAGCCTCGCCCTCGCGGGCGCGCCCTCGGCGTTCGCAGCGCCCGGCGACAACGGCGACGTCAAGATCCACAAGGTCGGCACGCCCTTCGACGACCAGAGCAACGAGCCGAAGGTCTGCAAGTTCTACCTCGCAGCCTTCAACTTCGACACGCTCCAGGAAGTCGACTGGGAGATCACCCCCCAGCCACCCAAGGCGGACGACCCGAGCCTCACCGGCCACATCACGCTCGCCACCGGCAAGGGCCACACTGGGCCGCTGTCGCTGCCCAACGGCCAGTACAAGCTCGTCTGGACCTTCGAGGGCGAGAACGGGGCCGGCAAGCACAAGGTCTTCAAGGTCGAGTGTCCCGGTGACGTCGTCACCAACCCGACCCACCCGCCGACCTCCGGCGGCAACGGCCACGGCCCCGGCGGCAACGGTCACGGGAAGCCCCCGCACGGCCCGGTCGGCGCGGGCGGCGGCGGCAGCGCGCCGATCGCCGCCGAGGACTCCTCGACCTTCGGCATCGGGGCGGCCGTCGTGGCGGGCCTCGCCGGCACGGCCGGACTGGTCATGATCCGTCGCTCGCGCCGCCGCGACAATGGCGCCGCGTAGGTCCGGCCTCACGCCCCG
This sequence comes from Streptomyces sp. NPDC058650, assembly GCF_042717315.1. NCBI lineage: Bacteria > Bacillati > Actinomycetota > Actinomycetes > Kitasatosporales > Streptomycetaceae > Streptomyces > Streptomyces sp. NPDC058650. The sequence goes on along the minus strand of NZ_JBHXRL010000025.1, from coordinate 14,959 downwards.
GCCCCGCCTCACGCGCCGGCACCGGCGACTCCTCCGGCTCACCAGGACCGTCACGGTGACGTGCGTCCTGGTGGCCGGGGGCGCCTGGTGGGCCGCGGACGGGGAACCGGCCGACCCGCCCCTCGTCGCGGGACCGGTCACACCAGGCCCGGCCGCGGCGGGAGCGGCGGCCGGCGCCCCGGCCGCCCTCGATCACAAGGCGAAGCCCAGGGCGCTCCCCAAGGCCACGCCCCCGCCCCGGCCGGCACCGCCACCCCAGCCGCTGGCCCGGTCGCGCCCCACGGCGCTCGCCGTCCCCGCCATCACCATCGAGGCCCCGGTCACCGAACTCGGTCTCGACGGCGCCGGCCGGCTCGCCACCCCACCCGTCGACAATCCTCACGTCGTCGGCTGGTACGCGAAGGGTGCCACCCCGGGGGAGCGCGGCACCGCCGTCGTCGTCGGTCACCGCGACACCCGCAGCGGGCCCGCCGTCTTCCTCAACCTCGACTCGCTCAGCCCCGGCAACACCGTCCGGGTCGCCCGCGCCGACGGCAGGGTCGCCGTCTTCACGGTCGACCGCGTCCGGACGTACGCCAAGGCCGACTTCCCCGACAAGGAGGTGTACGGCGCCACAGGGCGGCCCGAACTGCGGCTGCTCACCTGTGGCGGATCCTTCGACCGCAGTACGGGCTACGAGGCGAACATCGTCGTCTTCGCCCACCTCACCGGCATCGACCGGACGATCTGACCGACGGACCCCAGCCGCGTCCGTCGCTCTCCCCGCGTCCCTCGTCTTGTCCGGGTCCGTCGTTCTCCCCGCTCCGGCGGGCTCCCGCCACCCGGTGGGCGCCCGCCGGATACGGCAGTTTCTCCGCCAGGGAGGCCGCCCGGTCGAAGCACTCCGCCGCCTCCCACTCCCGGCCGAGCGCCGTGAGCGCGGCGGCCCGCGCCGACCGCACCTCGTACTCGGCCTGGTGGTCACCCTGCGCCACGGCCGTCCGCTCGGCCGGGTCGAGCGGCCCGCTCCCGCCGGGTTCGTCCTCCCGCACCCGTCCGCGGGCGAGCGCCACCAGAGCGTACGGAGCGCACCACACGGCGTACGACTCCGAGTCCCGCACTGCCGTCCCTGCGAGCTCCCGGGCCTCCGCCACCTTCTCCACGAGGAGATGGGGCTCGTCCGGCCCGTGGCGCCGTCAAGGACGGTGACGAGCAGGGCGTCGGTGAAGCGGGCGGTGGCGCCCTTCAGCGGCGTCCCGGTGATGTCCCGGACCGTCCGGTGACGGCGTGCGCGGGCATGGCGTCCAGATCGAGGGCGTGGGCGAGGGACTGGCCGGCGGTGACGGTGAGCGCGTCCCCACCCCCGTACGGACCTGGGGGAAGGCCCTGGGGGAGGCGGGGCGGGCTCGGTCGGGGGCGCCGGGTCCGGGCCGTTGCTGGGGAATTACCGGAGGGCCGGGGCCGGGGCCCCAGTGCAAGGAGGCTTCCGCCAGTTCCGGGGGTGTACGGCTGTGCGGGGTGTCCGTGGACAGGGCCGGCGCCGGGGCGGCACGATCGGTTCGGTACTGAGACCTGGGGCACTCCGGGGACCCTGGCGCCTGAAAACTAACAGCGCTAGTTTGGGTCGGAACGGCGAACCCATCGGTAACGTCCGGTCGGCGACGCGAGTCGGCAAGGTGAGGAGGCAGCGGATGAAGGCCCACGACGCGATGTACATCGGCGGGGAGTGGCGCCCCGCCACCTCGGCGGAGACCATCCCCGTGATCAACCCGGCGGACGAGCAGGTCATCGGCCACGTCCCGGCGGGCACCGCCGAGGACGTCGACGCCGCCGTACGCGCCGCCCGCGCCGCGCTCCCCGGCTGGGCCGCCACCCCGCCCGCCGAGCGCGCCGCCCGCATCGCCGCCCTGCGCGACGCGCTCGCCGCCCGCGCGGAGGAGATCGCCGCCACCGTCACCGCGGAGCTCGGCGCCCCGCCGCAGCTCGCCGCCGCCGTCCACGCGGGCCTGCCGATCGCGGTCGCCGGCACGTACGCCGAGCTGGCCGCCACCCACTCCTTCGAGGAGAAGGTCGGCAACTCCACCGTCTACGCCGAGCCGGTCGGCGTCGTCGCCGCGATCACCCCCTGGAACTACCCGCTCCACCAGATCGTCGCCAAGGTCGCCCCCGCGCTCGCCGCCGGCTGCACCACCGTCCTCAAGCCCGCCGAGGACACGCCGCTCACCGCCCAGCTCTTCGCCGAGGCCGCGCACGAGGCGGGCCTGCCCGCCGGCGTCTTCAACCTGGTCACCGGCCTCGGCCCGGTCGCCGGACAGGCCCTCGCCGAACACCCCGACGTGGACCTCGTCTCGTTCACCGGCTCCACCGCCGTCGGCCGCCGCATCGGAGCCCTCGCGGGCGGCGCCGTCAAGCGGGTCGCCCTCGAACTGGGCGGCAAGTCCGCCAACGTGATCCTGCCCAGCGCCGACCTCCCCAAGGCCGTCGCCGTCGGCATCGCCAACGTCATGTCCAACTCCGGCCAGACGTGCAGCGCCTGGACCCGGATGCTCGTCCCCGCCGAGCGGTACGAGGAGGCTGTGGCCCTCGCCGCCGAGGCCGTCGCCAAGTACGTCCCCGGCGAGCGTGTCGGCCCCCTCGTCAACGCCAAGCAGCAGCAGCGGGTCCGCGGCTACATCGAGAAGGGCGTCGAGGAGGGCGCCCGGCTCGTCGCCGGCGGCCCCGAGGCCCCGCGCGAGACCGGCTACTACGTCTCCCCGACGGTCTTCGCCGACGTCACCCCGGACATGACCATCGCCCGCGAGGAGATCTTCGGCCCGGTCGTCTCGATCATCCGGTACGAGGACGAGGCCGACGCGCTCGCCATCGCCAACGGCACCGAGTACGGCCTCGCCGGAGCCGTCTGGGGCGAGCCCGCGGAGGCCGTCGCCTTCGCACGCCGCATGGAGACCGGCCAGGTCGACATCAACGGCGGCCGGTTCAACCCGCTGGCCCCCTTCGGCGGCTGGAAGCAGTCCGGCGTCGGCCGGGAGCTCGGCGCGCACGGCCTCGCCGAGTACCTCCAGACGAAGTCCCTGCAGTTCTGACCGTTTCGACCGTCCGACCGTTCCGGCTGTCCGACCGTTCCGGCTGTCCGACCGTTCCGGCTGTCCGACCGTTCCGGTCGTTCCGACTGTCCGACCGTCCGGCCGTTCTGATGGTTCCGACCGTTCCGAGTCCCCGAGGAGCACCGCACGTGAGCATGATCCGCGCCGCCGTCCTGCCCGCCGTCGGTTCTCCCCTGGAGATCACCGGCATCGAACTCCCCGAGCCGGGCCCCGGCCAGGTCAGGGTCCGGCTCGCCGCCGCCGGCGTCTGCCACTCCGACCTGTCCCTCTCCAACGGCACCATGCGCGTGCCGGTCCCGGCCGTCCTCGGCCACGAGGGCGCCGGCACCGTCGTCTCGGTCGGCCAGGGCGTCACGCACATCGCCCCCGGCGACGGCGTCGTCCTCAACTGGGCGCCGTCCTGCGGCAGCTGCCACCCATGCTCCCTCGGCGAGGTCTGGCTCTGCGCGAACGCCCTCACCGGCACCGCGAACATCCACGCCCGCACCGAGGACGGCACCGAGCTCCACCCCGGACTCAACGTCGCCGCCTTCGCCGAGGAGACGGTCGTCGCCGCGAACTGCGTCCTGCCCGTCCCCGACGGCGTGCCGCTCACCGACGCCGCCCTGCTCGGCTGCGCCGTCCTCACCGGCTGGGGCGCGGTGCACCACTCCGCGCGGGTGAGGGAGGGCGAGTCCGTCGCGGTGTTCGGCGTCGGCGGCGTCGGCCTCGCCGCGCTCCAGGCCGCCCGGATCGCGGGCGCGTCCACGATCGTCGCGGTCGACGTCTCCCCCGAGAAGGAGGCCCTGGCGAGGGCGGCGGGCGCCACCGAGTACGTCGTCGCCTCCGAGGCGACGGCGAAGGACATCCGGAAGCTGACGGGCGGCCAGGGCGTCGACGTGGCCGTCGAGTGCGTCGGCCGCGCCGTCACCATCCGCACCGCCTGGGACTCCACCCGGCGCGGCGGCCGCACCACGGTCGTCGGCATCGGCGGCAAGGACCAGCAGGTCACCTTCCACGCCCTGGAACTCTTCCACTGGGGCCGCACCCTGGCCGGCTGCGTCTACGGCAACTCGAACCCGGCCGTGGACCTGCCGGTCCTCGCCGAGCACATCAGGGCCGGCCGGTTCGACCTCGGCGCCCTGGTCACCGAGCGGATCACCCTGGAAGGCATCCCGGCGGCCTTCGACAACATGCTCGCGGGCAAGGGCGGCCGGGCCCTGGTGATCTTTCCCTGACGCACGCGTGCGGCCCGCACCGCCCGGCGAAGGCGGTGCGGGCCGAGGACGAGACCCTGCTCGGCCGTGAATGCGACTATTCGGTGGCGGCCCGCAAGAGGATGTCCTCGTACACCTTCGGGTCGTCCGACGCGATGACGGGCCAGCCGATGCCGTAGCCGCCCTCCCAGCTCACGTCGATGCCCGGATTGGCGTGGTCGGAGCCGTCGGACAGGAACAGGTGCGGGCTGCAGTTCACCCGGTCGGTACGGGACACGGAGGCGTGGTCCGAGAGCGTCCGGCGGGCCCGGCCGTCGTCCAGGGCCGCGCCGAGGGCGTCGACGTCGACCGCGCCGCTGTCCCGGGCCACGTCCAGGATCACCTTGCGGTGGCTGATGCAGCGCGACTCCGCCCAGAAGGCCCGGCGCAGCCCGAGGTCGAGCTGCTCCGAGGCGTGCAGGCTCTGCTCCTTCGCGGCGAGCACCGCCTCCAGGGCGGGCAGCGTCGTCGACGGGTAGAGCCAGTCCTTGGCCTGCCACAGCTGCCAGCCGGCGGCCGGCTCCAGGCTGGCCATCCGGGCGACCTCGCTGTCCGTGCCCGGGCGCGGGCTCGGAGCGTCGTTGAGCAGTTCCAGCGGGAAGGCCCGCAGGTCGAAGGAGACCTGCTCCACGAGGCCCAGCCGCGCCCGGGTGGCGTGCAGGCGGTGGATGGCGATGTGCGCGAAGGAGCACCAGATGTCGGAGAAGACGGTGACGACTCCGCGCGGCGGGGTCAGGTCGACGGTGGCCGGGTCGAAGGCGGCCGGAACACGGGTGCTCGGGTCGGGGCTGGTCGGGTCGGGGCTGGTCGGGTCGGGCATGGTTCTCCTCGGTTCGGAAGCGGCCGGGCGGGGCTCAGCCGGTGGTGGGCTCGTGGGCGTCGAGCGCCGCCTCGAGATCGAGGTCGGCGCCGGGGAGCCGGGCGGGCAGGGAGGGGATGCGGGCCATCGCCTCGAAGAGCCGCGGTACGGCCTCCTCGCGGACGGTCGGACCGTGGGCGCTGAGCAGCCGTGCGGGACGCAGCGCGGCCAGTTCGCGAACGGGCCGGAGGAACGTCGCCTCGTCGGCCGGCGCGGTCCACGGGGCAATGGCCCGGTTCAGGACGTCGAACCCGTGGAAGAACTCCGCCTCGTCGAGATCGCCGAGGTCCGGTAGGGGCAGCGCCGAGGGGAGGACGTGGATGTCCGGCCCTGCGGTGTAGGTGGCTTTCACGGCACGTCCCTCGGTCGGAGAGTCGGGCGGGGAGAGAGTCGGAGCGCGTCAGACGAGCTGGATGGTCAGGGAGCCGGCGATCAGCAGGACGAGGCCCAGGGCGCGCGGCTTCGTCAGCGAGCGCTGCGGCAGCTTGAACAGGCCCTTGTGGTCGATCAGCGCCGAGGTGAGCTGCTGCCCCGTCACGGTGAGCGCGATGGTCACCGCCGCGCCGATGGTGGGCATGAGCAGGAAGGTCCCGGTGACGTACGCGGCGGCGCACGCGCCACCGAGCCAGCCCCACCAGGGCATCTTCCTCAGCGGGGCGATCTTCGGCTTCGGCGTGCGGCGGGTCGCGTGGAGCACGAGCAGGACGACGGCGATCGTGAAGGTCGCCACGGCGAAGCTGATCACGGCGACGGTGAGGGGCTCCTTGAGCTGGGCTCGGAGCTGGGCGTTGACCGCGCCCTGTACCGGCAGGACGGCTCCGGCGAGGACGCCGAGGGCGAGCCATCCGGTGCGCCCGGCGCTCGACACCCGGGGGGCGCCGGGAGGGGCCGTCGTCTTCATGCTCCGGATGATCACGACGATGCCCGCGAGGACGGCGAGGGCGCCGATGACGATCCCGGCGCTGAGGTCCTGCCGCTCGAGACCCAGGAGGCCGAAGAGGTCGAGGGCGAGCGAGGCGAACATCTGGCCGGTCACGAAGAGTCCGACGGCGGCGAGGGCGCCGAGTCGGGGGAACAGCAGGATGCCGCTGGTGATGTAGAGCGGACTGGCCAGCCCGCCGAGCAGCTGCCAGGCCTCCACGTCGGGCAGTCTGCCGAGGGCGCCGAGCGCTCCGGCCGCCACCGCGAGCACGGTGAGCAGCCCGGTCGCGACGCCGAGCTGGATGGTCGAGGCGCCGTACGGGGTGCCGACGGCGGAGTTCAGCTGGAGGTTCACCGAGGCCTGGACGGCCAGGAGGCAGCCGACCAGCAGGGCCGCGGCGAGGAGCGCGGTGTGCATCTGGATCTCCCTGGGGCGGGATGACGAGCAGATAAGTGGACACTGAGTCCGTTTAGCATGGCACGCAACAACCCAAGCGGACAAGGTGTCCACTTATCGCGAAGGGAAGTAGGGTCTGGTCCATGAGCGACGACGAGCAGCGAGGCCGTGGAGCCTCCTCCGTGCACCGGGTCGGGCTCCTCGGTGATCTTCAGGCGGTGGACGAACAGCAGGTCGCGCCGCGCAGGCGCGCGGACGCGGAGCGGAACCGCGCCCAGATCCTGGCCGCCGCCGAGCAGCTCTTCGCCGAGCAGGACCCCCGGTCGGTCACCATGGACCGGATCGCCAAGGCAGCCGGCGTGGGCCGCGCCACGCTCTACCGGAGCTTCCCCGACCCGCCCTCCGTGGCCGTCGCGCTGCTCGACGAGCACGAGCGCCTGCTCCAGGGCCAGCTGATCTACGGGCCGCCGCCGCTCGGTCCCGGCGCACCCGCGGGGGAGCGGCTCGCGGCGTTCTATCTCGCCATGCTCGACCTGCTGGAGCGTCATCTGCCGCTGGCGCTGGGGGCGGAGACCGGGCCCGCGCGCTTCAGGACGGGTGCGTACGGATTCTGGCGCGTGCACGTCCGCACGCTGCTCGTCGACCACGGGGTGGAGGATCCGGACCCGATGATCGACATCGTGCTCAGCCCGCTGGCGCCGGAGCTCTTTCGGTTCCAGCGGCACGAACTCGGCCTGTCGACCGAGCGCATCGGCCGTTCGCTGACGGCCTTCGCCCGCCAGCTGCTGCGCTCCGGGAGCGGGAACTGACGGTGTGATGGTTACGGCGCCGCGGGCGAGGCGCCTGGCTCCTGGGCCGAAGGCGCGGCGGGGGCCGCGGTGGCGGCCGGAGCCGTGTTCGTAGCGGCCGGGGTCGCGACCGCGGACGCCGTGGCCGGAAACGTCGTCGGCGCCGGGAACGTCGTGGCGATGGTCTTGACCGTCGCCGCCGGGCCCCGCGGTCGCCGGGCGGCCGGGTGGACAAGCCCCGGCAGGATCAACTCCCAGATGCGGCACAGGCGTTCCTCGGCCGGGCCGAGGATGGCGCCGGTCCCGGTCGGCGGCCAGGTCTCGTCGTCGGCCGCCGTGCTCGGCGAGCGCCGCATCTCCAGCTCCACGCCGGTGATCACGTAGCCGATCAGGGCCGCCACCGCCGTCGCGTCCACTCCGGGGCGTAACGCCTGCTCCGCGGCGGCGTACCGGGCGAGCCGGGCGACTTCGAGGCGCCAAGGGCAGGGGTCGGCGGCGTCCAGCTCCCGGGCCAGCCGCTCGCCCGCCCGTGCCGCGTGGTCGGTCTCGAAGAGCCGGATCAGCGCGTGCGTGGTGAGCATCAGCTTGTCGATCGCGGTGCCGCCCACGCCCTCCGTGGAGAGGCAGGCCGACTCGACGGTGGTCCGGGTGACCGCGTGGGCCCGCCCTCGTACGGCGGCCGCCAGGTCCGCCTTCGTCGCGAAGTGGAAGACGAGGGCGCCGGTGGTCACCCGGGCCGTGCCGGCGATCCTGGCGAGCGACGCGCGTTCGTAGCCGAGTCCGTCGAAGACTAGCGCGGCCGCCGACAGGATCTCCTGTCTCGTCCGTTCCGCCCTCTGCTGCATCGCCATGAGCTCCCCCGTGGGTATACGAGAAGGTGCCAGAACGTGATGGTCCGGCTCGCTTCTGTGACGGTCTCGAAGCTATCCGGCCGGGCGGCGGCGAGACGTCTCGTCCGGCCCCTCGGGCCGGAAACGGAGCTTGACGGGCGTCCCCCTCCCAGGTCGCGGGCCGGTACGGAGTGGGACCCGCCCGCGAAGTGACCGGAACCATGGCTGTCGTCTGTCAGGTGGATTCGGCCGTTCCGGGACCGGTGACCGTCCGCGGCCGCGAACGGGACACGGCCACGCCCGCCAGGCAGAGCGCGCCCCCGGCGAGCGTGAGCGGTCCCGGCAGCTCGCCGAGGAAGAGCCAGGCGAGGAGGACGACGAGGGCGGGTACGGCGTACGTCGTCGCGCCCATCCGGCCCGCGGTCGTACGGGCCAGGGCGTACGCCCAGGTGGTGAAGGCGAGCGCGGTCGGGAACACGCCCAGGTAGAGCATGTTCAAGGTCGCCGACAGCGGGGCCCGGCCCGCCTCCTCGATCAGCTGCCCGGCGAACGGCAGGCAGGCCACCGCCCCCACCAGGCAGCCGAAGGTGGTCACCTGGAGCGCGCTGCCGTGCGCGAGCGCCGGCTTCTGGGCCACGACCCCGCCCGCGTACGCCGCCGCCGCGACCAGGCAGAGCACCACCCCGAGCACCGAGGCGTGCGCGCCGGAGCCGGAGTCGCTCGACATGGAGAGGCCCACGGCCACCGCGCCCGCGAAGGAGACGGCCATGCCCGCGACCAGCCGGGGCGGCAGCGACTCCTTCAGGAACCGTGCGCCGAGCAGCGCGATGAGGATCGGTCCGACGTTCACGACCATCGCCGCCGTTCCCGCGTCGACCTCCTGCTCGCCCCAGTTGAGGACGACCATGTAGACCCCGAACCAGAGCAGCCCCGAGATCAGGATCCCGCGCCAGGCCGCCCGGGGAGGCAGCCCCTCGCGCCGGATCAGCAGGACGCAGCCGAGGACCAGGGCCCCGGCGAGGAGCCGCCCGAGGGCGAGTGCGCCGGGGGAGTAGGCCGCCCCTGCGCTGCGGATGGAGACGAAGGCGGATGCCCAGAGGACGACGGTGACACCGGCGGCGGCGAGCGCGAGGCGCGAGGTTCGGTTCTGCATGGCCCGACCGTAGGGCGCGGACGGTTCGGCGTTCACCGCAATATCGCGACGTGGACGGTCGGCTGGTCGGTCGGTAGGCCGGTCGGGCTCGGCGCAGACCGGCGGGGGTGAGACCGGCGGGGGTGAGACCGGCGGGGGTGAGACCGGCGGGGGTGAGACCGGCGGGGGTGAGACCGGCGGGGGTGAGACCGGCGGAGCGAGACGGCCGAGCGAGACCGGCGGAGCGAGACGGCGGAGCGAGACGGCGGAACGGGGCGGCGGCGCGGGACCGGCGGAAGGGGGCAGCGGCGCGAGACCGGCCGAGCGAGATGGCCGAGCGAGACCCGCCGAGCGAGACCGGCGGAACGAGACCGGCGGAACGAGGCGTCGGAGCGAAGCGGAGAGCGGGCCCGCGCTCAGCGCAGGGACGCCGGAGCGATGCCCAGCGTCTCGTACAGCGCGGCCTCGCCCCCCGCCGTGACCTTCACCGCCCGTTCGGACCCGATCCGCACACACCAACCGGTGGCCAGCGCGTGCCGGCAGAGCGAGGCGCCCGCGATGCCCGCGAGGTGCGGCCTGCGCTCGGTCCAGTCGAGACAGCCGCGCGCGACGGGCCGTCGCCCCTTGCGTACGAGAGGGAGGCCCAGCTCCTCGAACCACGCCACGCCCCGGTCCGTGAGCGCGAACCCGGTGTCCTGGCGCAGCAGTCCGCGCACGGTCATCGCCTCGGTGATCGCGATCCCGAGACGCCCGGCGAGATGGTCGTAGCAGGTGCGCCCCCGGGCCATCGCCCGTCCGGCGCTCACGGCCCGCAGCGAGCGGGGCGGCCCGGCCGGTGCGGGCTCCGACCGACTCGCCAGGTCCTCGACGAGATGCGCGATCCCGGGGTCGGCCAGGCGGACGTACCGGTGCCTGCCCTGCCGTTCCTCCGCGAGCACCCCGCCCGCGACGAGCTTTCCGAGGTGCTCGCTGGCGGTGGACGGCGCGACGCCGGCGTGGCGGGCGAGCTCCCCGGCGGTCCAGGCCCGTCCGTCGAGCAGGGCGAGCAGGAACGTTGCGCGGCTCTCGTCCGCGAAGAGCGCCGCGAGCGCGGCGAGATCACTGGCTGCCATGGCCCCAGGGTCCCGCACTCACGGTTCGGCGGGCGCCGAACCGTCGCCTGCTGCCCCGGGCCGGACCAGGGACTCGTACTGGATCAGCAGTCCGTCGAGCAGCGCCCGCAGGCCCGTCTCGAAGGCGCGCTCGTCCACCTTCTGGCGGTGCTCGGCCAGGAGGTGGGCCTGACCGAGATGGGGGTAGTCGGCCGGGTCGTAGGCCGTCTCGTCGTCGACGAAGCCGCGGGCGAAGGAGCCGAGGGCGGAGCCGGTGACGAAGTACCGCATCAGCGCGCCGATCGAGGTGGCCTGGGCCGGGGGCCAGCCCGCCCTGACCATCGCGCCGAACACGGCGTCGGCGACGCGCAGGCCCGCCGGGCGGCGGCCGGGGCCCTGGGCGAGGACGGGGACGACGTGCGGGTGGTCGGCGAGCGCCGCACGGTAGGAGACCGCCCAGTCGTGCAGCGCCGTGCTCCAGTCGCGGCCGTCGGTCTCCGCGAACATCGACAGGTCGATCTTCGCGCTCACCGCGTCCGCGACGGCGTCGAGGATCTCGTCCTTCGTCCGGAAGTGGTTGTAGAGCGAGGGGCCGCTCACCCCGAGTTCGGCCGCGAGCCGCCGGGTGGAGAGCGCGGCGAGTCCCTCCGCGTCCACGAGCGCACCCGCCGTCTCCACGATGCGGTCTCGGCTGAGCAGGGGCTTGCGCGGTCGGGCCATGGCGCACATAGTAGGCCCGCACAGCAAAAACTAGCAGTGGTAATTAAATGGCCGACTGGGGTGGCACCGGATGAATCTGGAACTGAGCGAGGAGCAGGAAGCCGTAAGGCGGCTCGCCGAGGACTTCGTCGCACGCGAGGTCGCCCCGCACGCCGTCGCGTGGGACCGCGCCGAGGAGGTGGACCGGGCGATCGTCAGGAAGCTCGGCGCCGTCGGCTTCCTCGGGCTCACCATCCCGGAGGAGTACGGCGGTTCGGGCGGCGACCACCTCGCGTACTGCCTCGTCACCGAGGAGCTCGGTCGCGGCGACTCCTCCGTGCGCGGCATCGTCTCCGTCTCCCTCGGCCTGGTCGCCAAGACCCTCGCCGCCTGGGGCACCGAGGAACAGAAGCGGGCGTGGCTGCCCCGGCTCGCCGCCGGCGAGGCGCTCGGCTGCTTCGGCCTCACCGAGCCGGGCACGGGATCCGACGCCGGAAACCTCACCACCCGCGCGGTCCGCGACGGCGACGACTACGTCGTGAACGGCACCAAGATGTTCATCACCAACGGCACGTGGGCCGATGTCGTCCTGCTCTTCGCCCGCACCGGCGACACCCCGGGCCACAAGGGAGTCTCCGCCTTCCTCGTCCCGGCGGACACCCCCGGCCTCACCCGCCGCGCGATCCACGGCAAGCTCGGTCTGCGCGGCCAGGCCACCGCCGAACTGGTCCTGGAGGACGTCCGCGTCCCGGCCGCCGCCATGCTCGGCCCCGAGGGCAAGGGCTTCACCGTCGCCATGTCCGCCCTCGCCAAGGGCCGCATGTCGGTCGCGGCCGGCTGCGTCGGCATCGCCCAGGCCGCGCTCGACGCCGCCGTGCGCTACGCGGGGGAGCGCGAGCAGTTCGGCAAGCCCATCGCCTCATACCAGCTCGTGCAGGAGCTGATCACCGACATCGCCGTCGACGTGGACGCCGCCCGGCTCCTCACGTGGCGGGTCGCCGACCTGATCGACCGGGGCCAGGACTTCGCCACCGCCGCCTCCAAGGCGAAGCTGTACGCCTCCGAGGCGGCCGTCCGCGCGGCGAACAACGCCCTCCAGGTCTTCGGCGGCTACGGCTACATCGACGAGTACCCGGTCGGCAAGCTGCTCCGTGACGCGCGCGTCATGACCCTGTACGAGGGCACCAGTCAGATCCAGAAGCTCATCATCGGGCGGGCGTTGACGGGAGTCTCGGCGTTCTGACGTGGTCTCGGCGTTCCGACGACTGAGTACCTCGCCGGCCTCGCTGAGTACGCGGACGGATGTGGCGCCGGCCACATCCGTCCGATGCTGTCAGGCATGAGCGACACACCGGTCAAGCAGCAGAACACCGCCGCCTACTACATGCAGGCCGTCATCTCCTTCGGGGTCGCCGGCGCGGCCGTGACCATCGGCATCTACCAGCTGGAGGCCAGCGCCTGGGTGCGGGCCTTCCTCGCCGTCTCGGTCCTCTACCTCACGACCTCGGCCTTCACGCTCGCCAAGGTCGTCCGCGACCGCCAGGAAGCCGGCCAGATCGTCAGCCGGGTCGACCAGGCCCGGCTGGAGAAGCTCCTCGCCGAGCACGACCCCTTCCAGAAGCTCTGAGCCACCGGGCTCCGGCCACGGATCTCCGGCCACCGATCTCTAAGCGCTTGCTCACCCTCGTTGTATGGTGTTCGTTCCGACGGGGTCCGAGAAGGAGTGTGCGATGAGCGCGGCGGAGGAGACGCCCGGGGGCGAGGACATGCCCTGGGGCGAGGTCACGCCCGAGGCGGCCCGGCGACTGCTGGTGGCCGCCGTCGAGGCGTTCGCCGAGCGCGGCTACCACGCCACCACCACCCGGGACATCGCGGGCCGCGCCGGCATGAGCCCGGCCGCGCTCTACATCCACTACAAGACCAAGGAAGAGCTGCTCCACCGGATCAGCCGCATCGGCCACGACAAGGCCCTGGAGATCCTCCGGGCCGCGGCCGACGGCGACGGCACGGCCGCCGAGCGGCTCGCCGACGCCGTGCACTCCTTCGTCCGCTGGCACGCCGAGCGCCACACGACCGCGCGGGTCGTGCAGTACGAGCTCGACGCCCTGGGCCCCGAGCACCGCGCCGAGATCGTGGAGCTGCGCAGGCAGTCCGACGGCGCCGTGCGCCGGATCATCGACGAGGGCGTCGCGGCGGGCGAGTTCGTGGTGCCGGACGTGCCCGGCACCACGGTCGCGGTGCTCTCCCTCTGCATCGACGTCTCGCGCTGGTTCAACACCCAGGGCCGCCGGACGCCCGACGAGGTCGGCGCGCTCTACGCCGACCTCGTGCTCAGGATGGTCGGGGTTCAGAAGTAGTAGCGGGAGACCGACTCGGCGAAGCAGACCGGCTTGTCGGAGTCCTCGCGCTCCACGGTCACCGCCGCCGTCACCTGCACGCCGCCGCCCGCCTCCTCGACCTTCGTCAGGACGGCCGTGGCGCGCAGCCGCGAGCCGACCGGTACGGGGGCGGGGAAGCGCACCTTCTCGGTGCCGTAGTTGAGGCCCATCTTCATGCCCTCGACCCGCAGGACCTGCGGGACGAACAGGGGCAGCAGCGACAGCGTCAGATAGCCGTGCGCGATCGTCGAGCCGAACGGGCCGTCGGCGGCGCGCTCGGGGTCGACGTGGATCCACTGGTGGTCACCCGTGGCGTCGGCGAAGAGGTCGATGCGCTTCTGGTCGATCTCCAGCCAGTCGCTGTACCCCAGCTGCTCGCCGACCCCCGCGCGCAGCTCCTCGGCGGAGGTGAAGATCCTCGGCTCGGCCATGTTCCTCGTCCCTTCTTACGACATACCGCTACGACGTACCGCTACGACGCACCTCTACGACATACCGCTCGGTATCTAAGCGCTTGCTCAGCATGTCGGGGTGCGCAGGCCGCTGTCAACGGCCGCTCCCGGCGGACCAGTAGGGTTCGCCGGGTGCCGCAGATTCCAGAGAAGATCCACGAGCTCACCGTCGGCCAGCTCTCCGCGCGTAGCGGGGCCGCCGTCTCCGCCCTGCACTTCTACGAGGCGAAGGGGCTCATCAGCAGCCGCCGCACCACCGGCAACCAGCGCCGGTACGGCCGCGACACCCTGCGCCGGGTCGCCTTCGTCCGGGCCGCGCAGCGCGTCGGCATCCCCCTCGCCACGATCCGCGACGCGCTCGCCCGTCTCCCCGAGGAGCGCACCCCCACGAACGAGGACTGGGCGCGGCTCTCGGCGGCCTGGCGCACGGAGCTCGACGAGCGCATCAAGCAACTGGGCCGGCTGCGCGACCACCTGACGGACTGCATCGGCTGCGGCTGCCTGTCCCTGGAGAACTGCGTCCTCTCCAACCCCGACGACGTCTTCGGCGAGCGGATGGCGGGCTCCCGGCTGATGCCGCTCAGCCGACCCACCGAGGGGGCCTAGGGGGGCGTCACGCCGCCGGAGCCAGCGGCCGGCGCACGTCCCCCCGGGCGCGGGCCAGCGCGCCCGACGTGAGCACCGCTCGCGGGACGCCCACGCCGCAGTCCCCGCACACCGGACCGAGCCACGGTTCGTACGCGTCCGCCGTCCCCGGCCCCGCCCGCCACCCGATCCGCGGCCCCGCGCACACCGGACACCGCTCGCCCGGGCCGTCCTCCAGAGCGGCGATCAGCCGGCGCAGCACCTCCGGCAGCGGATCCGACGGGTGCACCGCCGGATCACCGCACCGCACGACCCCGTTGCCGCCCCAGACCCGCCGGTGCCAGTCGTCGACCGCGCCGAGCCCGCGCAGCCCGTCGTGTTTCTCGCGCCGGCGCCGCGCGGCGAACTGCTCCTCGTACGCGAGCCACACCGTCCGCGCCTCCTCCAGCTCGTCGAGAGCGGCCACCAGCCGCCCCGGATCGAGCTCCCGGTCCTCGGGACCGAACCTG
>NZ_JBHXRL010000024.1:0-141174 GCF_042717315.1 Streptomyces sp. NPDC058650 | reverse complement strand
CGAGAGGTCTTTCGCTCCTGGAGCCGCCGGGTCAAGGGTGGCCGCAGGCCATCGCGCAGCGACGCCGAAGGCGCCCTTGACGCGGCGGCGGAAGGCGCGACTCTCGGAAAGAGGGCGGCCGCACCAGAAGCAGACCTGTCCCCCAGCCCCGCGCGCCCCTTCGTTAGGCTCGTATACGCCGATACCTCACCGACCGAAGGGCCCCCGCCATGCCCCGTATCCCCTCCCCCGCCATAGCCGCCGTCGGGCTCGTCGGTGGTTATGCCGTGGCGCGTTGGACCAAGAAGCGGCCGCTCGGTGGGGTCGTGCTCGCCGGGGCCGGGGCTCTTGCCGCGCGGGAGTGGCAGCAGGCGGGTGGAGCCAAGGTGGCCGCCGGGCTCGGCGCCGTCTACGTTGCCGCCTTCGCCGGGTCCCATCCGCTCGCGAAGAAGATCGGCGCCTGGCCCGCCGTGTTCTCCGTCGCCGGGGGCATGGCCGCCGCCTCCTGGGCCGTCACCCGCGAGAAGGGCTGACCGTCCCGCGCCGGCGCCCGTGAGAAGGGCTGACGCGCCCCCGCGCCGGCGCCCGTGAAAAGGGCTGACACCTCAAGGCGGCCTTGCGCCCTCAGCCGCCCAGTGCGTGGCTGAAGGTGTAGATCAAGAGGCCCGCCAGGGCGCCGACCACCGTGCCGTTGATGCGGATGAACTGGAGGTCGCGGCCGATGTTGGCCTCGATCTTCTTCGAGGTCTGGGTGGCGTCCCAGCCGGCGACCGTGTCCGTGATCAGGGACGTGATCTCGTGCCGGTACGTCGTCACCACGTACGCCGCCGCGTCCTCCGCCCAGCCCTCGACCTTCGCCTGGAGGCGGGCGTCCGTCGCCAGGCGGTTGCCCAGGGACATCAGCGAGGCGCGGGCGCGCAGGCGGAGTTGGCTGCGGTCGTCCTCGGCCGCCGCGATGATGAGGGTACGGATCGAGGACCAGGCCGAGGCGATGATGTCCTGGATCTCCGGGCGGGCCAGGAGGTCCGCCTTCAGGCGTTCCACGCGGGCCCGCGTGTCCGTGTCCGCCTGGAGGTCGGCCGCGAAGTCCGTGAGGAAGCGGTCGATCGCGCCGCGCGCCGGGTGGGCCGGCATGTCCCGCATCTCCGTCACGAAGCGCAGCAGCTCCTTGTAGACGCGTTCGCCGACGCGCTTGTCGACGAAACGGGGGGTCCAGCCGGGTGCGCCGCCCTGCACCGCGTCCATGACCGAGTCGCCGTGCGTCACCAGCCAGTCGTGTGCGCGGGTGCAGACCAGGTCGACCGCCCGGTGGTGCGCCCCGTCCACGACGATCTTCTCCAGGGTCTTGCCCAGGCCCGGGGCGATCTCCGCAGACTCCGCTCGGCGCGTGATCGCCTCGCCCACGACCGCCTGCACGTCCGAGTCACGGAGGACCGTCAGCGCGCCGCGCAGCGCCGTCGACGCCTCAGCCGTGACCCGGTCCGCGTGCGCCGGGTCCGCCAGCCACGTCCCCAGTCGCCGGCCGATGCCGAAGGCCTGGAGTCTGCCCCGTACGACGTCCGCGGAGAGGAAGTTCTCGCCTACGAACGAGCCCAGCGAGGCGCCCAGCTGGTCCTTCTTCGTCGGGATGATCGCCGTGTGCGGGATCGGCAGTCCCAGCGGGCGGCGGAAGAGCGCCGTCACCGCGAACCAGTCCGCCAGCGCGCCGACCATGCCCGCCTCCGCCGCCGCGGCCACGTATCCCGCCCAGGGTCCCGCCCCCGAGCTCCGCGCCCAGGTCGCGAGACCGTAGATCACGGCAACCGCCACCAGCAGCGACGTCGCCAGCGTTTTCATCCGCCGGACGCCTCTGCTCTTCTCCTCGTCAGCCGCCGTGTACGAGAAACTCACCAATGGACTCGACCTCCTACATCCCTACATCAGGGACTCCCGGCGCTCCTCGCGAGTTCCCCCGTACATCTTCGCGATCACCGCCTCGATGTCCGGCTCCCGCACCGAGAGGTCGACCAGGGGGTACGCGGCGGCCACCGCCGAGACCAGCGGGGCCGCCGAGGCGGAGGCGGGGAAGGCCAGCCACTGGCGGGGGCCTTCCCTCCGTACGAAGCGCGCCCCCGGCACCTCGATCGGGGGCAGCTCCCGCTCCAGGTCCACCACCAGGAGCCGCTCACTCTCGCCGACCGCGTGCAGCCCGGCCAGTTCCCCGTCGTACATCAGCTTCCCGTGGTCGATCACCATCACCCGCGAGCACAGCTGCTCGATGTCGGTCAGATCGTGCGTCGTCAACAACACCGTGGTGCCCTGAGCGGTGTTCAGCTCTCGCAGGAACTCCCTCACCCTCGCCTTCGACACCACGTCCAGGCCGATCGTCGGCTCGTCCAGATACAGCACCTCCGGGTCGTGGAGCAGGGCAGCCGCGATGTCGCCGCGCATCCGCTGACCGAGGGAGAGCTGCCGTACCGGTACGTCGAGCAGCTCGCCCAGCTCCAGCAGCTCCACGCAACGGTCGAGGTTCTCGCGGAAGCGGGCGTCGGGGATCCGGTACATGCGGTGCATCAGCCGGTACGAGTCCTTCAGCGGCAGGTCCCACCACAGGGTGGTGCGCTGGCCGAAGACCACCCCTATCCGCTGCGCCAGCCGGGTCCGCTCCCGCGCCGGGTCGATGCCCGCGACCCGCAGCCGCCCCCCGCTGGGGGTCAGGATGCCGGTCAGCATCTTGATCGTGGTCGACTTCCCCGCCCCGTTCGGGCCGATGTAGCCGACCATCTCCCCGCGCTCGACGCCGAAGCTGATGCCGTCGACCGCCCGGACCTCGCGTTTCGACCGACGCAGCAGACCCTCCTTGCGGCGGACCGTGAAGGTCTTCTCCAGGGAGTCGAGTTCGATGAACGGCTTGACCTCGGACATGTGCGAGCCTCAGCTTCCTGTCGATCGGTACGAACGGATCCCCGCCCGCCACGCGAGCCCCGCCACCCCGCAGCAGACCGCCGCCACCAGCGGCGACGCGAACACCAGCCAGTCCGGCACGCCCGCCGGGGCCGGCCGGCCGAGGACGTACAGCGCGGGCAGCCAGTTCACGAACGCCAGCGGCACGACGTACACGACCCCCCGCACCAGCTCCTGCGCGAAGATCGTCGGCGGGTACTGGAGCAGCGTGTTCCCGCCGTACGTGAACGAGCTCGTGACCTCGGCCGCGTCCTGCACCCAGAACAGGACGGACGCGCCCAACACCATCACCGCCGCGAAGATCACCGCCCCGCAGACCAGCATCACGGGCAGGAGCAGCACCTTCACCGGCGTCCACGCCACGTCCAACAGGACCAGCGCCCAGACGAGGACCAGCAGGCCCTGCGCGACCCTGCCGAACCGGCGCAGCGCGAACTTGTCCGCCGCGACCTGCGCGAGCAGCGGCGCCGGGCGCATCAGGAACGTGTCCAGCGAGCCGTCCCTCACCCGCTTCCCCATCCGCTGGAGCGAGCCCATCGTCAGATCCGCGAGCCCGAAGGACGTGCCCGTCGTCCCGTACAGCAGCGCGACCTCCGCGAAGGAGAAGCCGCCCAGGCCCTTCACCTGACCGAACATCAGCAGGATGACGACGAAGTCGAAGAAGGTGACGCAGAAGCTGGTGGCCAGGGTCAGGGCGAAGGAGGAGCGGTACGTCATCGTCGACCGGATCCACATCCCGGCGACCATCCGGTACGTACGCCAGGACTCCGACACCGGCCCGCGCCGGTACGTACGCCAGGACTCCGACACCGGCCCGCCCGTGCCCCGGGACTCCGACACCGGCCCGCGCCGGGACGTGCGCCACGACTCCGACACCGGCCCGCCCGTGCCCCGCGAATCCGACACCGCCCCGTCCGCGCGCCGGGCCCCCTCACCCGTACGGAGTACGTCGTCAGCCACCCTGCACCACCACCTTCCGCGTCGCCGCCGCCTGCGCCGCACGGCCCGCCCCGAACAGCACCACCGCCCAGCACCCCTGGAAGGCGTACGCCCCCGCCAGCTCCCACCCGCCCTCGTACTTCCCCAGGTACACGTCGGCCGGCACCTGGAGCATCGACGCCCACGGCAGCACCCGCGCCAGCTCGCCCAGCGCGCCCGGGAAGACGTTCAGCGGGAGCAACATCCCCGAGAAGAACAGGCCGCCCAGCCAGGCCACCTGCACCACGCCCTGGCCGTCGAGCAGCCAGAACGCGCTCATCGCCACGAGGTACCAGATCGCGAAACTGACGGTCGCGCCGAGCGCCACCGCCACCAGGAACGCGAGCCACGTCCCGGGGCCCGGCGGCAGCGTGAAGTCGAAGACGAGCGCGCCGACCGCCATCGGGACGACCCCGCGGCCGAGCAGCTGGTAGGCCGACCGGCCGAGGTTCGCGGAGAACCACCAGGCCTGGAGGTCGGCGGGACGGTAGAGGTCGACCGCGATGTCCCCGGTCCTGATCCGCTCGATCAGCTCCTCCTCGAAGCCGCCGCCCATCAGCCCGCAGACGGTGATCAGCGCCTGTCCGATCCACACATAGGCGAGGGCGTCGTCCATGGAGTAGCCGCCGAGCTGCGGCCGTTCGTCCCAGAGGGCGATGTACGTGTACGACAGGATGAAGCCGAAGACGGTGTTGGTGAACACCCCCGCCGCCGTCGCCACCCGGTAGGTGGCATGGCGCCGGAAGCCACCCGCGGCCACCGTCGCGTACAGCCGCAGCATGCCTCTCCTCCTCGGAAACCTATGCAATGCGCCGAAAATCGCCGAAGCGCACGACCCTAGCGAGGCACGGCTCCCCATCGCGAGCGGATTTCGCGCCGCCTTGGCGTCACTTTCGGGTCGTGTTGCGGACTTTGGGCACTTTCCGGGCAATATGAGGTGCCATGCCCCCTTCCTCCGGTACGAGCGACACCCCCCGGTCATCCCGTCCGGGCTGGGAGCCGAGGGACCCCACCCTCTCCGCTCCGCCACCTCCCGCACGACAGCGCCCCCCGCGCGCCCGACGCCTCCGACGCGTCCTGCGGACCCTGTTCGGCCTCGCCCTGCTCGGCGCGCTGCTCCTCGCCGGAGCCTTCGCCGCCGGCTACCTCCTGGTGGACATCCCGCCCGCCAACGCCGCCGCCGTCGCCCAGTCCAACGTCTACCTCTATCGCGACGGCAGCCCCATCGCCCGCGACGGCGAGGTCAACCGCGAGAACGTCCGGCTCGACCAGGTCCCCCTGGGCGTCCGCCGGGCCGTCCTCGCCGCCGAGGACCGCGACTTCCACACCTCGCGCGCCGTCGACCCCAAGGCCATGGTCCGCGCCGCCTGGAACACCGTCACCGGCAAGGGCCGCCAGTCCGGCTCCACCATCACCCAGCAGTACGTCAAGAACTACTACCTCGGTCAGGAACAGACCCTCACCCGCAAGGCCAAGGAGTTCTTCATCGCGATCAAACTGGGCCGCGAGAAGACCGCGGACGAGATCCTCCAGGGCTACCTGAACACCAGCTACTTCGGCCGGAACGCCTACGGGATCCAGGCCGCCGCCCGCGCCTACTACGGCAAGGACGTCGAACAGCTCGACACCGCCGAAGGCGCGTACCTCGCCTCCCTCCTCAAGGCCCCCAGCGCCTACGACGTCACCACCCACCCCGAGAACCGGGACAAGGCCGTCGCCCGCTGGAACTACGTCCTGGACGGCATGGTCACCGAGGGCTGGCTCGGCCGCGCCGAACGCGCCGCCGCACGCTTCCCCCTCCCCCAGACCGCCCGCCCCGCCACCGGCCTCTCCGGACAGCGCGGCTACCTCGTCCAGGCCGTCGAGGAGTACCTGACCGGCCGCGGCGTCATCGACGAGAAGACCCTCGCCGGCGGCGGCTTCCGCATCACCACCACACTGGAGCGGACCAAGCAGGAGACGCTCGCCCAGGCCGTCGAGGACCGGGTCATCTCCCTGCTCGACCCAGCCCGCGACCCCGCCGACCGCTACGTACGCGTCGGGGCGGCGGCCGTCGACCCGGCGACCGGCAAGGTCCTCGCGATGTACGGCGGCATCGACTACACCCAGCAGTACGTCAACAACGCCACGCGCCGCGACTACCAGGTCGGCTCCACCTTCAAGCCCTTCGTCTTCACGGCGGCCGTGCAGAGCGGGGCGCAGACCCAGCACGGACTGCCGATCACCCCGTACACGCTGTACGACGGGACGAACCGGCGCCCGGTCGAGGGCTGGAACGGCAGCCCCTACGACCCCGCCAACGAGGACGACGCCAGCTACGGCGAGATCGCCGTCGGCGAGGCCACCGACCTGTCGGTGAACGCCGTGTACGCCCAGATGGCCGTGGACGTCGGCCCCGCCCACGTACGGCGGACCGCCATCGCCCTCGGCCTGCCCGGCTCCACCCCCGACCTCACCGCCTCCCCGTCCATCGCCCTCGGCCCGGCCACCGCCAGCGTCCTCGACATGGCCTCGGCGTACGCGACGCTCGCCGCGCACGGCCGGCACGGCACCTACACCCTCGTCGAGGCCGTCACGAAGGGCGGCGAGACGGTGGACCTGCCGTCCCGCCCGGCCCGGCAGGCGGTCAGCCGGGAGGCCGCCGACACGACCACGGCGATCCTGCGGAGCGTCGTCGAGACGGGTACGGGCACGGCGGCGCAGGCCGCCGGGCGGCCGGCGGCGGGCAAGACGGGCACGGCGGAGGACGACAAGGCCGCCTGGTTCGCGGGCTACACCCCGGAACTCGCGACGGTCGTCGCCCTGATGGGCCAGGACCCCGAGTCGGGACGCCAGGAGCCGCTGTACGGGGCGCTCGGACTGCCCCGGATCAACGGCGGCGGTGCGCCGGCCGAGATCTGGGCCCAGTTCACCCGGGAGGCGCTGGCGGGAACTGCACCGCGCGACTTCGACCTCCGGCTGATGCCGGGGGCGGAGGAGCTGCCCCCGGTGCCGCCGATGCCGGACGGCCCGGAGGACTCCTCGGGGCCGGACGGCGAGGAGGAGTCGTACCTGACGGGCGAGGCGGGACCGGGGGCCGCGGTCTCCCGCAGCCCCCTACCGCCCCGTAACAGCCCACGTCAGTGACCGGAGGTCGCCTTCAGACCCACCACGGCGACCAGGAGCAGACAGACGAAGAAGATCCGGGCGGCGGTCGCCGGCTCACCGAGCACCACCATGCCGAGCACCGCCGCACCGGCCGCGCCGATACCCACCCACACGCCGTACGCCGTACCGATGGGCAGCGTCTTGGCGGCGTGCGAGAGCAACAGCATGGAGGCGACGATCCCGGCGCCGGTGAACACGCTGGGCCAGAGCCGCGTGAAGCCGTCGGTGTACTTCATACCGATCGACCAGCCGACTTCGAGCAGACCAGCGATGACGAGAAGAACCCAGGCCATGACGACACCTCCGCGAGACGGAACAACAGGAGTGCGTCGTCTTGTCGTCATCCCGGTACGGCGCGTCTCGTCGGGTGTCCCCAGGCTAGCAAGGAACAGGCAAAGGCCCCGGTGACAGTCGTCACCAGGGCCTCGGGAGCTCGTGCGTCTACAGGTACAGCCCGGTCGAGTCCGTCGCGCCCTGGAAACGGTCCGCGGCCACCGCGTGCAGATCGCGCTCCCGCATCAGTACGTACGCGGTGCCCCGCACCTCGACCTCGGCGCGGTCCTCGGGGTCGTACAGCACCCGGTCGCCGATCTCGACGGTCCGGACGTTCTGACCGACCGCGACGACCTCGGCCCAGGACAGGCGACGGCCGACGGCGGCGGTCGCCGGGATCAGGATGCCGCCCCCGGAGCGCCGCTCCCCCTCAGGGGAGTCGGTGCGGACCAGGACCCGGTCGTGGAGCATCCGGATGGGCAGCTTGTCGTGCGTGTTCTCGCTCACGGTCCGAACCTACCTGGCCGGGCGTGTCGCCCGCGGCCGGGAGGGGTCATCCCTTGCTTCTGCGGGACGCGGCGATCAGCCCCACCACCGCGACGGCCACGAGCGCCGCCGGGACGACCCGCTCCAGGCGGGGGGCGCCGTCCTCGTGGGTGAATCGGGCCTTCACGTCCGAGACGACCCGGTTGACGGCGACGAAGGCACGGCCGGCGGTCTGGTCGACCGTCGAGGCGACCCTGGCCTTGGCGTCCCCGATGATCGTCTTCGGGTGCACCCGAATGCCGATCTCGTCGAGAGTGACGGCGAGCTGCTCGCGCCGACGGACGATGTCCGCCTCGATCTGCACAGGGGTCCTGGCGTCCGACACCGCGCTGCCTCCGTAGTCGTGTATCCGGTCGTTGACGGACAGTCTGTCAGCTTCACCGCCGATGAGCCGCGCCCGACCCCCTTTAGCCGACCGCCATTAGGCTCTGAGGGCGTACGCGAACACCCCCGAGGAGAGCCATGAGCGAGCGACTGCAGCCCGGCGACACCGCCCCCGCCTTCACCCTTCCCGACGCGGACGGCAACGAGGTCTCCCTCGCGGACCACAAGGGCCGCAAAGTCATCGTCTACTTCTACCCGGCGGCCCTCACCCCCGGCTGCACGAAGCAGGCCTGCGACTTCACCGACAACCTGGACCTGCTGACGGGCGCGGGCTACGACGTCATCGGCGTCTCCCCCGACAAGCCGGAGAAGCTGGCGAAGTTCCGCGAGAAGGAGAACCTGAAGGTCACGCTGGTCGGCGACCCGGAGAAGACGACCCTGGAGGAGTACGGCGCCTTCGGCGAGAAGAAGCTGTACGGCAAGACGGTGACGGGCGTGATCCGCTCGACGATCGTCGTCGACGAGCAGGGCAACGTCGAGCACGCCTTCTACAACGTGAAGGCGACGGGCCACGTAGCCAAGATCATCAGGGACCTGGGCATCTGAGCCCACCCCCCTGCCCGGAACGGCCCGCATCCCCGAAAGGAACCGGTGCGGGCCGACATTCGGCTACTGGCAACTGGTGCGGGCGCAGCCCGTCACCGAAGTCCCGCCCGGTACGATGACAGGCGGCTGAGCGGCGGTGGCGCAATGGCTGACGCAGCAGACTTAGGATCTGTGGCCCTTGATCGGGCTTGAGGGTTCGAATCCCTTCCGCCGCACAGAAACGGCCTGCGAATCGAAGGATCGATGCGCAGGCCGTTCGCATGCGAGCGCTCAGCCCAGCAGCTCCCGGACCACCGGTACCAGCGCGCGGAACGCCTTGCCTCGGTGGCTGATCGCGTTCTTCTCCGCCGGGGTCAGCTGCGCGCAGGTCACTTCGTAACCCTCCGGCTGGAGGATCGGGTCGTAGCCGAAGCCGTTCGTGCCGACCGGGGCGTGGCGGAGGGTGCCCCGCATCTGGCCCTCGACCACGCGTTCCGTGCCGTCCGGGAGGGCCAGGGCCGCCGCGCAGGCGAAGTGGGCCCCTCGGTGCTCCGCCGCGATGTCGGACAGTTGGGCGAGCAGCAGGTCCAGGTTCGCGCGGTCGTTGCCGTGGGTGCCGGACCAACGGGCCGAGAAGATGCCGGGGGCGCCGTTCAGGACGTCGACGCAGAGGCCCGAGTCGTCGGCTACCGCCGGGAGGCCGGTGGCCTGGGCCAGGGCGTGGGCCTTGAGGAGCGCGTTCTCGGCGAAGGTGACGCCGGTTTCCTTGACGTCGGGCACGTCGGGGTACGCGTCCGCGCCGACGAGTTCGAGGTCGAGGCCCGCGTCGGCGAGGATCGCGTGGAGTTCGGTGATCTTGCCCGCGTTGCGGGTGGCGAGGATCAGACGGGTCATGCCCTCGATTATCCGGGGTCGGCGCGAGCGTTTAGCCCGGCGTGCAGACCTTCGCCACTTCGGCGGCTCCGTCGGTGATCGGCTGGATGTCCGGGGTCGTGTCGCCGTTCTTCACCGCCGTACGGACGGACTCGACGCCCTTCGTGAGGTCGTCCACCGCCTTCGCGAGGTCGGCGTTGTCCGTGGTGCCCTTGAGGTTGCCGAGCTCGGTGGAGATCGAGTTCAGGGACTCCTCGATCTGTGTCGGGTCGTTCGAGGCGTTGGAGACGGCCTGTTCGAGCTTGCCGACGGACGTGGCTATCGCGTCGGCGGTCTTGACGCAGTCCATGGCGGTGTCGAGGGCTCCGCAGCCGCTCAGGACGGTGGTGAGTGCGGCGGCCGTGGCCACGGCGAGTGCGAGTCGACGCTTCAAGGCATCCCCTTATATACGAACAGACGGACGGGCGGGCGCACGGAGCTTATCCGTGTGCCCGCCCGTCATGACGCAGTCAGGTGTCAGAGGGTTCCTTCGAGCGCCTTGCGCTGGATCTCGGCGAGTTCGGCGCAGCCGCCGGAGGCGAGGTCGAGGAGGGCGTTGAGCTCCTTGCGGTCGAAGGGCTCGGCCTCGGCGGTGCCCTGGACCTCGACGAAGCGGCCGTCGCCGGTGCAGACGACGTTCATGTCGGTGTCGGCGCGGACGTCCTCCTCGTAGCAGAGGTCGAGGAGAGGGACGCCGTCGACGATGCCGACGGAGACGGCGCCGACGGTGCCGACGAGGGGCTTGCGGCCGGCCTTGACGAGCTTCTTGCCCTGGGCCCAGGCGACGGCGTCGGCGAGGGCGACGTACGCGCCGGTGATGGCGGCGGTGCGGGTGCCGCCGTCGGCCTGGAGGACGTCGCAGTCGAGGACGATGGTGTTCTCGCCGAGGGCCTTGTAGTCGATGACGGCGCGGAGCGAACGGCCGATGAGGCGGGAGATCTCGTGCGTGCGGCCGCCGATCTTGCCGCGGACGGACTCGCGGTCGCCGCGGGTGTTGGTGGCCCGGGGCAGCATCGAGTACTCGCCGGTGACCCAGCCTTCGCCGCTGCCCTTGCGCCAGCGCGGGACGCCTTCGGTGACGGAGGCGGTGCAGAAGACCTTGGTGTCACCGAAGGAGATGAGGACGGAGCCCTCGGCGTGCTTGCTCCATCCGCGTTCGATGGTGACGGGGCGGAGCTGTTCGGGGGTACGGCCGTCGATACGAGACATGGGTCGAGGGTAGCGGGACATGCGGGAGTGCCTGTTCTCCCGTGACGGAGGGCCCGTCCATGACGAAGGGCCCGTTCCCCTGCCGGAACGGGCCCCTGTCGGTGCGAGTCGGTCGCTCGCACCAGGTCTCACATCAGGTCTTCGATCTCCGCGGCGATCGGGTCCGCGTCGGTGCCGATGACGACCTGGATGGCGGTGCCCATCTTCACGACGCCGTGGGCGCCGGCGGCCTTGAGCGCGGCTTCGTCGACGAGCGCGGGGTTGACGACCTCGGTGCGCAGCCGGGTGATGCAGCCCTCGACCTCTTCGATGTTGTCGATGCCGCCGAGCCCGGCGACGATCTTCTCAGCCTTGGTGGCCATGTAATTCTCCCTGTCCGTTCCGTTCGCGCGAGCGCGAATCTCGGCGCACCTGCGGTCCGCTTTGTCACGGTAACCCACGGTTGGCCCAACTTCGCGAGCGAGTGCCGCCGTTCTGCCGAATGATGACGATCACCGGCGGCCTGTCCTCAGCGGGCTCCGGGGAGCCTATCGCAACTGGTCTACACCAGTGTGCAACGAGACGCGGACCCGGCTTGTTCCGGGGCAGGGAGGACGCCGATGAGTACGGACAGCGCCGCGGCCGCGCCGAGGAAGAAGTCCCTGGGGAACGCGCTGTTCCAGGGCCTGCAGAAGATGGGCCGCAGCCTGCAGCTCCCCATCGCCGTCCTGCCGGCCGCGGGCATCATCAACCGGCTGGGGCAGCCGGACGTCTTCGGTGCGGACGGTCTCGGGTGGGACAACGTCGCCAAGGTGATGGCGGGCGCGGGCGGGGCGCTCCTCGACGGCAGCCTCGGTCTGCCGCTGTTGTTCTGCATCGGTGTCGCGATCGGCATGGCGAAGAAGGCGGACGGTTCGACCGCGCTCGCGGCCGTCGTCGGCTTCCTCGTCTACTACACGGTGCTGCGTCAGTTCCCGAAGGACTGCCCGGCCGGCACGCAGGACATCAGCGGCGGCTGCCTCGCCGTCGACGACTCCTTCGCGGGCTACACGTACCAGAACCCCGGTGTCTTCGGCGGCATCGTCATGGGTCTGCTCACCGCGTACCTGTGGCAGCGGTACCACCGGACGAAGCTGGTCGACTGGCTGGGCTTCTTCAACGGCCGCCGCCTGGTCCCGATCATCATGACGTTCGTGGCGATCGCGTTCGCCGCGCTCTGTCTGTGGGTCTGGCCGCCGATCGGTGACGGTCTGGAGAGCTTCAGCGACTGGCTGGTCGGACTCGGCGCGTGGGGTTCGGGCATCTTCGGTCTGGCGAACCGGGCGCTGCTCGTCATCGGCCTGCACCAGTTCCTGAACGTGCCGATCTGGTTCCAGTTCGGCACGTACGAGAAGCCGGACGGTACGACGGTCCATGGCGACATCCCGATGTTCCTCGCGGGCGACCCGAACGCCGGCCAGTTCCTGACGGGCTTCTTCCCGATCATGATGTTCGCGCTTCCGGCGGCCGCGCTGGCGATCACCCACTGCGCCAAGCCGCACCGGCGCAAGGAGGTCGGCGGCATGATGCTGTCGGTCGCGCTGACCTCGTTCGTCACCGGCATCACCGAGCCGATCGAGTACTCGTTCCTCTTCATCGCCCCGCTGCTCTACGCGATCCACGCCGTGCTCACGGGTGTGTCGATGGCGGTGACGTGGGCGCTCGGCGTGAAGGACGGCTTCAGCTTCTCGGCCGGTCTGATCGACTACGTGATCAACTGGAACCTCGCGACGAAACCGTGGCTGATCATTCCGATCGGTCTCGGCTTCGCGGTCGTGTACTACGCGATCTTCAGGTTCGCGATCACCAAGTTCAACCTCCCGACCCCCGGCCGCGAGCCGGACGAGGTGGAGGAGGAGATGGAGCGGGACAACGTCAAGTGACCCCGCGAGCACCCTTCGAAGCCTGACCGATTCGGGGCTTTCGACCCCCTCGTAAGCCCTGCAGAAGGCCCCTGGACCTGACGGTTCGGGGGCCTTATGTCGTGCATTTCCGGCTATGGCTGAGCACACAAAATTCGCAGGTTCCTTATCTAAGTCTCACGTGCTAAAACTGGTCTACACCACTGATTGGTGTAGACCACGCGGTCCAGACCACCGCGTTCCACGAGACGTCGCCTCCCCCCGTGTTCACTGTCCCTGGCGGCGCCTTGCCTTACTGGAGGAAGTTGATGAGTACGGCCACCGCCCAGGCCGCCGCTCCCGCGAAGAAGCGCGGATCCGGCCTGTTCCAGGGCCTGCAGAAGGTCGGTCGCAGCCTGCAGCTGCCGATCGCCGTTCTGCCGGCCGCGGGTATCTTGCTCCGTCTCGGCCAGCCCGACGTCTTCGGCGCCGAAGGCCTCGGCTGGGACAAGGTCGCCTCTGTCTTCGCCACCGCAGGCGGCGCGGTCTTCGACAACCTGCCCCTGCTGTTCTGCATCGGCGTCGCCATCGGCTTCGCCAAGAAGGCGGACGGATCCACGGCTCTGGCCGCGCTCGTCGGCTTCCTGGTCTACAGCAACGTGCTGAAGGCCTTCCCCGTCGCCGAGGCCGTCATCAACACGACCGCCAACAAGGGCGTCGACGTCGCCGCGAAGTACAACAACCCGGGTGTCCTCGGCGGCATCCTGATGGGCCTCATCGCGGCCGTCCTGTGGCAGAAGTTCCACCGGACCAAGCTCGTCGACTGGCTCGGCTTCTTCAACGGCCGCCGTCTCGTCCCGATCATCATGGCCTTCGTCGGCACCCTCGTCGGTGTCGTGTTCGGCCTGGTCTGGGAGCCCATCGGCAACGGCATCTCCAGCTTCGGCGAGTGGATGACCGGCCTCGGTGCCGGTGGCGCCGGCCTCTTCGGCCTCATCAACCGCGCGCTGATCCCGGTCGGCATGCACCAGTTCGTGAACACCGTCTCCTGGTTCCAGATCGGCGACTTCACCAACGCGGCCGGCGAGGTCGTCCACGGTGACCTGAACCGCTTCTTCGCCGGTGACCCGAGCGCCGGAATCTTCATGTCCGGCTTCTTCCCGATCATGATGTTCGGCCTCCCGGCCGCCGCGATCGCCATCGCCCACGCCGCTCGCCCCGAGCGCCGCAAGGCCGTGATGGGCATGATGGTCTCCCTCGCGCTGACCTCCTTCGTCACCGGTATCACCGAGCCGATCGAGTTCACCTTCATGTTCATCGCGCCGGTCCTCTACGCGATCCACGCGGTCCTGACCGCCGTCTCGATGGCCGTCACCTGGGCGTTCGGTGTCCACGCGGGCTTCACCTTCTCCGCCGGCGGCATCGACTACCTGCTCAACTGGAACCTCGCGACCAAGCCCTGGCTGATCATCCCGATCGGTCTCGTCTTCGCGGCGATCTACTACGTGGTCTTCCGCTTCGCGATCACCAAGTTCAACCTCCCCACCCCCGGTCGCGAGACCGACGAGGAGCTCGAGGACCTCACCAAGGCGTGATCCTCACCCGTACGAAGGGGAAGGCCCCGGAACCGACAGGTTCCGGGGCCTTCCCCGTACGTACAGAGGCGTCAGATCTCGTAGACCGCGCCCGGCCTCGCCAGCTCCGACGGGCCCGTGTAGACCTCGCGCGCGTCCGCCAGGTTCTGCTCGCCGTCCGTCCACGGCGGGATGTGCGTGAGGACCAGCCGGCCGACACCGGCCCGGGTCGCCTGCGCCCCGGCCTCGCGGCCGTTGAGGTGGAGGGCCGGGATGTCCTCCTTGCCGTGGGTGAAGGAGGCTTCGCAGAGGAAGAGGTCGGTGCCCTCGGCGAGCTTGTGCAGCGCGTCGCAGACCCCGGTGTCGCCGGAGTACGTGAGTGAACGGCCGCCGTGCTCGACGCGGATGCCGTACGCCTCGACCGGGTGGCACACCTTCTCCGTGCGCACGGTGAACGGGCCGATCTCGAAGGCGGCCGACTTCAGCGTGCGGAAGTCGAAGACCTCGCTCATCGAGGTGGGCGAGGGGGTGTCGGCGTACGCCGTGGTCAGCCGCTGCTCGGCGCCCTCCGGTGCGTAGACGGGGATCGCGTCGCAGCGCCCGCCCTCGTGCCGGTAGTAGCGGGCCACGAAGTACCCGCACATGTCGATGCAGTGGTCCGCGTGCAGATGGCTGAGGAAGATCGCGTCGAGGTCGTACAGACCGATGTGTCGTTGCAGCTCGCCGAGGGCGCCGTTGCCCATGTCGAGGAGCAACCGGAAGCCGTCGGCCTCGACGAGGTAGCTCGAACAGGCCGAATCCGCGGACGGGAACGACCCGGAGCAACCGACGACGGTGAGCTTCATGGAGCGTGAACCTCCGTGGACGGGTGCGGAAAGCGCGCTGAGGGAGGGGGGAGGCTGTGCGGTGTGTCGAGCGTAAGGCGCACGCGGGCCCGTCGCTCCTTCGTGGCGGCCCGTTGTGGGCGAACTCACGGGCTCTGTCACCGGTTCGGATGGATGGCGGGGCGCCACGGCGGAGTGGGGCGCGCGCCGGTACCGTCTTGAGGTATGGACACGTCATGGTGGCCCGCGCTGGCCGCGGTCGTGGTGATCGCGCTGGTCGTGGTGGTCGCCGGCGGGCAGAAACGTTCGTCACGGAAGCCCGGCGGCCGACGGCCGGAGGGCCGGCGTCCCTCGGGGCGGACGCCCCGGCCGCCCGGCCGGCCGACCGGGCCGCGGAAGGCTCCGTCGCGGCTGCCGCGGGCGGGTGAGATCTGGTGGGCGGACGTGCCCTTCGAGGACGGGCCCGGTTCGAAGGACCGGCCGTGTCTGGTGCTCGTGCTCCGGGGTGACAGCGCGCTCGTCGCCAAGATCACCAGCAAGTACCACGACGAGCGGCAGGGTGTGATCCCGCTGCCGCCGGGGGCGGTGGGCGACGCTCAGGGGCGGCCGAGCTTCCTGGAGACGGACGAGCTGCGGGACGTGCCCGTGGTGGACTTCCGTCGGAAAGTGGGAACGGCGGACCCGGTCGTATGGGACCAGGTCCGCCATCTGGCGCGTTGAGGGAGCCGCGAGAGGCTCAGGCCCAGAGCTGGCCCTGGACCGTCTCGATCGCCTCTTCCGTCGTCGCGGCCGTGTAGAGGCCGGTCGACAGGTACTTCCAGCCGCCGTCGGCGACGACGAAGGCGATGTCGGCGCTCTCGCCGGCCTTGACCGCCTTGTTGCCGACGCCGATGGCCGCGTGCAGGGCGGCCCCCGTGGAGACGCCCGCGAAGATGCCCTCCTGCTGGAGGAGTTCGCGGGTGCGGGTGACCGCGTCGGCGGAGCCGACGGAGAAGCGGGTGGTGAGGACGGAGGCGTCGTACAGCTCGGGTACGAAGCCCTCGTCGAGGTTGCGCAGGCCGTAGACGAGGTCGTCGTACCGCGGTTCGGCCGCGACGATCTTGACGTCGGGCTTGTGTTCGCGCAGGTAGCGGCCGACGCCCATGAGCGTCCCCGTCGTGCCGAGGCCGGCGACGAAGTGGGTGATCGAGGGGAGGTCGGCGAGGATCTCGGGGCCCGTGGTGGCGTAGTGGGCGCCCGCGTTGTCCGGGTTGCCGTACTGGTACAGCATCACCCAGGACGGGTTCTCGGCGGCGATCTCCTTGGCGACGCGTACGGCCGTGTTCGATCCGCCCGCCGCGGGGGACGAGACGATCTCCGCGCCCCACATGGCGAGCAGCTGGCGCCGCTCCTCGCTGGTGTTCTCGGGCATGACGCAGACGATGCGGTAGCCCTTGAGCTTGGCGGCCATGGCGAGGGAGATGCCGGTGTTGCCGCTGGTCGGCTCCAGGATGGTGCAGCCGGGCGTGAGCCGGCCGTCCTTCTCCGCCTGCTCGATCATGTGGAGCGCGGGGCGGTCCTTGACCGAGCCGGTCGGGTTGCGGTCCTCCAGCTTCGCCCAGATGCGGACGGAGTCCGAGGGCGAGAGCCGGGGGAGGCGGACGAGCGGCGTGTTGCCGACCGCCGCCAGCGAGGAGTCGTAGCGCATGTGGATCAGACCATGCCGCCGGCGACGGCCGGCAGGATCGTGACGCTGTCGCCGTCGGTGAGCTTGGTGTCGATGCCGTCGAGGAAGCGGACGTCCTCGTCGTTCAGGTAGACGTTGACGAAGCGGCGGAGCTTGTCGCCGTCGACGATGCGGGCCTCGATGCCGGTGTGGCGGGACTCCAGGTCGGCGAAGAGGTGGGCGAGGGTCTCGCCGCTGCCCTCGACGGCCTTGGCGCCGTCGGTGTAGGTGCGGAGGATGGTCGGGATGCGGACCTCGATGGCCATGGCGTGGGCTCCTGTCGGAAGTGGCGTGATCGGCGCGTGGCGGGGGCCCCCGCGCGGAGGGGGGTCGTACGGGAGTGCGCTCGATGTCGCGTGGGTCGCTCAGAGCGCGGCGCGGGACGTACACATCGCGCTGGAGAGGCGGCACAGGTCGACGTGCAGGCGTGCCACGAGCAGGGGTGTGCCCGGAGTCTCTTCGCTCACGTCGTGGGAAACCATGGGCACATCGTATCGATTCCCGGTCCGGGTTCCGGAATGTGATCTCACATGGTGGATAGTTTCTGACCGCCTACCGGACTGTGCAGGTAGAGGACGGTCGGGCTGCCGGTCCTCGGGTGCGGGATGACCTGGGCGTCCACCCCGTAGACGGCGGCGAGGAGTGCGGGGGTGAGGACCTCGGCGGGGGTGCCTCCGATGACGACCCGGCCCTCCACCAGGACGTAGAGGCGGTCGCAGTACGCCCCCGCGAGGTTGAGGTCGTGCAGGGCGAGCAGGTTGGTGGTGCCCAGGGTGCGGACGAGGCGCAGGATGTCGAGCTGGTGGCGGATGTCCAGGTGGTTGGTGGGCTCGTCGAGGACGAGGAGGGCCGGCTCCTGGACGAGGGCGCGGGCGACCAGGGCGCGCTGGCGTTCGCCGCCGGAGAGGGTGGGGAACGCGCGGTCGGCTAGCTCGGTGAGGCCGACGCGGGCGAGGGCGGCATCGGCGCTCTCCCGGTCGGCGCCGGTGTCGCCTTCCCAGAACCGTTTGTGCGGGGAGCGGCCGAGGGCGACCAGTTCGCGGACGGTGAGTTCGAACTCGGTGGCGCTGTCCTGCGGGACGGTGGCGACGCGGCGGGCGCGGGCCTTGGGGCCGAGGGCGTGGAGGTCGTCGCCGTCGAGCGTGGCGCGCCCGGCGGTGGGGACGAGCGTCCCGTAGACGCAGCGCAGGAGGGTGGTCTTGCCGCTGCCGTTGGGGCCGATGAGGCCGACGGTCTCGCCGGGGCGGACGGTGAGGTCGGCGGAGCGGAGGCGTTGCCCGTACGAGAGTCCGTGGAGCCGCAGTTCGGTCACGGGAGTGCTCCTTCGGTCACAGGGGTGCTCCTTCGGGGCGTCGGCGCATGAGCCAGAGGAAGAACGGGCCGCCGATGAGCGCGGTGAGGACGCCGACGGGGATGTCCTGGGGCGCCGCGACGGTCCGGGCGGCGAGGTCGGCGAGGACGAGGGCGAGCGCCCCGCCGAGCGCGGCGACGGGGAGGAGGCGGCGGTGCGGGGCGCCGACGGCGAGGCGGGCGGCGTGCGGGGCCATGAGTCCGATGAAGCCGACGGCTCCGCTGGCCGCGACCATGACGGCGGTGACGAGGGAGGCGAGGACGAAGACGGCGGCGCGGAAGCGGGCGGTGTCCAGGCCGAGGACGGTGGCGCCCTCCTCGCCGACGAGGAGCAGGTCGAGCGGGCGGGCGAGGGCGAGGAGGGCGCCGACGCCGAGGGCGAGGACGGCGGCGGGCAGGACGAGGGTGTCCCAGCGGGCGCTGCCGAGGCCGCCGAGGGACCAGTACAGCGCCTCCTGGAACTGTTCGGGCCGGCCGGCGACGACGAGGAGCAGGGTGGCGAGGGCGGAGAGGACGTACGAGACGGCGACGCCGGCGAGGACGAGCCGGGCGCCGGTCATGGTCCCGCCGCGGCGCGCGAGCCCGTAGACGAGGACGAGGGCGAGGAGGGCGCCGGCGAAGGCTCCGCCGGGCAGGGCGAGGGTGGTGGTCATCCCTCCCACGACGCCGAGTCCGCCGCCGAGCACGAGGACGAGGACGGCTCCGGCGGAGGCGCCGGAGGAGATCCCGAGGAGGAAGGGGTCGGCGAGCCGGTTGTTGACGAGGGCCTGGAGGACGGTGCCGACGACGGCGAGCCCGGCGCCGACGACCACGCCGAGCAGGACCCGGGGCAGCCGGACGTCGAGCACGATCGTGCGGTACGGGGACGGGGCCGCCCGTCCGGTCAGGGCGTCGAGGACCTGGCCGGGCGGGATGCGGACGGAGCCGAGGGCGAGGGAGGCGATCCCGGCGACGGCCAGGGCGAGGACGAGTCCGGTGACGACGAGGACGTACCGCGACGTCCCGGAGGTCGGCGCGGCCGGCGCCTTGGCCCTGTCGAGGACCGCGGTCACCGGGCCGGGTGGAGCTGGGCGGCGAGCTTGTCGACGGCGGCGGGGACCCGGACGCCGAGGACGGTGTCGGAGAGGGGCATGACGGCGAACCGGCGGTTCTTCACCGCGGGGACGTCCTGGAGGGCGGGGTCGTCGAGGAGCCGCTTCTTCTTCTGTTCGACGGTGGTGGAGCCGTAGTCGTAGATGACGATGACGTCGGGCTCGCGGTCGACGACCTGTTCCCAGGTGGCGTCGCCGAAGGCCTTGTCGAGGTCGGCGAAGACGTTCCGGCCGCCGGCCCGGGTGATGAGGTCGTTGCCGATGCCCTTGCCGCCCGCCGTGAACGCGGTCTTGTCGCCGCTGTCGTAGACGAAGACGGAGACCGGCGGGGTGCCCTTGAGCCGCTTCTCGGTGGCGGTGACGGTCGCGCGGGCCTCGCGGGTCCAGGTCTCGGCCCGGTCGGGGACGCCGAAGGTCCGGCCGATCTCGCGGACTTCGCGGTAGAGGTCGTCGACCGAGGGCGAACCGGACGGGCAGTACTCGGTGTTGAGGCGGGTGGCGATGCCGGCGCGCTTGAGGTCGTCGCGGCCGCGGCCGTCCTTGGCGTCGAAGGCGGAGGAGTAACCGCCGTACACGAAGTCGGGGTTCGCGGCGAGCAGGGCCTCCTTGGAGGGGTACTCCTTGGCGAGGACCGGGACGGTGTCGTAGGCCTTCTTGTACGCGGGGAGGATCGCGTCGTCGAGGTAGGCGGTGCCGACGAGCGACTTCTCCAGGCCGAGGGCGAGCATCACCTCGGTGACGTGCTGGTTCATGGTGACCACGCGCTTCGGCGGGGCCTGGTAGGTGCTCTTCACGCCGCAGTTGTCGACGGTGTACGGGAATCCGGGTGCGGGCTTCGCCGAAGAGGTCCGCTCCGCGGGGGCCGAGCAGGCGGCGAGGAGCGGGACGAGCGCGAGCGCGGGCAGCAGGGTACGGCGGGGCCGGGTCATGACGGAATGCCTCCTCCGGGGATTTCCACGTCCCCGATCGGTGGTGAGAGGCGGCAGGTCAGTTCCTGGCTCCCGACGCCCGAAGGCGCCGGTCACAGTGGCGGGACCGCACCGGATTCGCACCGGTTTCCTGGGTCCTGCCGCCCGTTGGTCCCGGCCAGTCTCTCACCCGGACGGCGCGTCGCCCCGGCGGTCCCTGGCGAGTCCGGTCTAGTACGCCTCGACGACCTTGACCTCTTCCTCGGTCACGACGCCCTCGACGATGGTGAAGGAGCGGAACTGGAAGGGGCCGGCGCCGTCGGTGTCGGCGGTGGAGACGAGGACGTAGTGGGCCCGCGGCTCGTTCGCGTACGAGATGTCCGTGCGGGACGGGTAGGCCTCGGTGGCGGTGTGCGAGTGGTAGACGATGACGGGCTCCTCGTCCCGGTCGTCCATGTCGCGGTAGAGCTTGAGCAGGTCCGCGGAGTCGAACTCGTAGAAGGTGGGCGAGCGGGCGGCGTTCAGCATGGGGATGAAGCGCTCGGGGCGGCCGCTGCCCTCCGGGCCCGCGACCACGCCGCAGGCCTCGTCGGGGTGGTCCGCGCGGGAGTGTTCCACGATCTGGTCGTACAGGGCCCGGGTGATGGTCAGCATGCCGACAGGATAAGCAGACGGGCCGCCCCGTACCGAGGAGTGGTACGGGACGGCCCGGATGCTGGACAGGTGGGCCTTACGACCGCTTGGCGAAGGCGGCGCCCTCGGGGTTGCGGGCCTTCAGGACCAGGTAGGAGACGCCCAGGATGAGGCCCCAGACCGGCGCACAGTAGAGCGAGACGCGGGCGCCCTCGTCGATGCCCATCATCACGATGACCATGAGGATGAACGCGAGCGCGAACCAGCTGGTGTAGGGGGCTCCCGGGGCCTTGAAGGTGGACTCGGGGAGCTCGCCGCGGTTGGCCTTGGCCCGGTAGCGGATCTGGCAGACGAGGATCATGATCCAGGCCCACATGCCGGAGATGGTGGCGAAGGAGACGACGTACTCGAAGGCCTTGCCGGGGGCGACGTAGTTGATCCAGACGCCGACCAGCATGAGGGAGGCCGAGAAGGTCAGGCCGAGGAGCGGGGTGCCGCTCTTGGTGAGCTTGGTGAAGACCTTCGGGCCCTGGCCGTTGAGCGCGAGGTCGCGCAGCATGCGGCCGGTGGAGTACATGCCCGAGTTGCAGGAGGACAGGGCCGCCGTCAGCACCACGAAGTTGACGATGGCGGCGCCGACGCCGAGGCCCATCTTCTGGAAGGCGGCGACGAACGGGGAGACGCCCGGCTGGAACTCGGTCCACGGGACGACCGACAGGATCATGATCAGCGCGCCGACGTAGAAGACGGCGATGCGCCACGGCACGGTGTTGATGGCCTTGGGCAGGACGGTCTTCGGGTCCTTGGACTCGCCGGCGGTGACGCCGACCAGCTCGACGGCGAGGAAGGCGAACATGACGATCTGCAGGGTCATCAGCGTGTTGCCGATGCCGGTGGGGAAGAAGCCGCCCTGGTCCCACAGGTGGGTGACGGAGGCGGTGTCGCCGGCGTCGGAGAAGCCGATGGTGAGGATGCCGGCGCAGATCAGGATCATGCCGATGATCGCGGTGACCTTGACCATGGAGAACCAGAACTCCAGCTCACCGAAGAGCTTCACGGAGATCAGGTTGGCGCCGTAGAGGATGACGGTGAAGACGAGCGCCGAGATCCACTGCGGGATGTCCCACCAGTACGTCATATAGGTGGCGGCGGCGGTGACTTCGGTGATGCCGGTGACGACCCAGAAGAGCCAGTACGTCCAGCCGGTCACGAACCCCCAGAAGGGTCCGACGAACTCGCGGGCGTACTCCGCGAAGGAGCCCGACACCGGGCGGTACATGAGGAGCTCGCCCAGGGCGCGCATGATGAAGAAGATGACCAGGCCCGCGATGGCGTAGGCGAGGATCAGGCTGGGGCCCGCCTTGGCGATGGCCTTGCCGGCGCCGAGGAAGAGGCCGGTGCCGATGGCGCCGCCGATCGCGATCATCTGGATCTGCCGGGCGCCGAGGCCACGCTGGTAGCCCTCGCCGCCGTCCACGGCCCCGTCGGTGCCGTCGTGCTGCTTGTCGACCTGCACTGAGGTCATGGTGGTGCGCCTTTCTCCATGCTGATCCGCGCGACTGCGAGTGAGTCTGCTGCGGATCAGGTCCTGATCCCCCCGGATGTGGAATGGAGTGCCACCGGCGGTCAGCCGGCCGAAGCGCCCTCGGGAACATGGGTGGCGTCCCCGAGTGGTCGTGAAGATTTATCACGCGGCGGGGGGTGATCGACGGGGGCACGTGTGGCACAGACCACACGAAAAGGCGGACAAAAGGGACTCAATAGAGCAAGGAGGGACGCTCTGATAACGCATTCGTTATCCGGATTTGAGCGTCCGCTGAGCGAACACCGCACACCTTCACGATGGCGCCAGGGGGGCGGGCACCCCCTACGGCATCAGGGTCTCGACGAGGGACTCCTGGAGCGCGCCCAGCCAGAGGTACGCCATCACCATCGGCTTGCGCGGGTCGGAGTCCGGCAGCCGGTACAGCTGCTCGCTCTCCTCGTCCGTGACCTCCAGGCGGGTCCCGATGGTCAGCCGGAGGTCGTTGAGCGCGCCGAGCCAGGCCCGGGCCTCGTCCGGGGTCAGCTTCAGGACGGCCCCGTCCTCGCCCGCCGATTCACCGGCGAGCGAGTCCAGCGCGCGCACGACCACGAGGGCGTCCTCGCGCTTGCGGGCCCGCAGGTCGTTCTCGGTGTAGCGGCGGAAGTCGGCGGCGGACGCCCGCAGGTCCTCGCTCTCGTCCCCGTACGCGTCGGGGAAGAGGCGCCGGAGGGCGGGGTCGGACGGGGGCTCGCTCGGGCCCTCGGCGAAGAGCGCCGCCAGCGGGTCCGCGTCGGCCGCGGGCTCGTCACCGGGGCCGATCAGCTCCATCAGCTGGACGGCGAGGGAGCGGAGGATGGAGATCTCGACGTCGTCGAGCGCGACGGCCGCGCCGCCGCCGGGCAGGCTCTCGAAGCGCCCGGCCATCAGAAGCGGTCCTGGGAGAGGGTCGCCCAGAGGCCGTAGCCGTGCATCGCCTGCACGTCCCGCTCCATCTCCTCGCGGGTGCCGGCGGAGACGACCGCCTTCCCCTTCTCGTGC
This sequence comes from Streptomyces sp. NPDC058650, assembly GCF_042717315.1. Taxonomy (NCBI): domain Bacteria; kingdom Bacillati; phylum Actinomycetota; class Actinomycetes; order Kitasatosporales; family Streptomycetaceae; genus Streptomyces; species Streptomyces sp. NPDC058650. The sequence goes on along the minus strand of NZ_JBHXRL010000024.1, from coordinate 117,771 downwards.
ACGTCGAGCATCAGCTTGTGCGCCTTGCCTTTGGAGTAACCGAAGTACGACTGGAAGACGTACGTCACATAGCTCATCAGGTTGACCGGATCGTTGTGCACGAGGGTCACCCAGGGCACGTCCGGTTCGACGACCGCGGAGACCTCCTCGGCCGATTCCGTACGTTCGATCTCAATAGGCGCGACGCTCACTCACCCCATGCTGCCACCCCGGGGGGCCCATCGCACAAACGGGGCACGCCAGAGGCCACACGAACGCCGTGACGACGCGCACGACGTAGAAATCGTCACTCTGACGATTTCTGCGCTAGCATCGCTGACATGAACGCTGCGGACCTTGGGCTGCCGGTGGACGTGCCGTCGACCGCGCTCTTCACCGATCAGTACGAACTGACCATGCTCCAGGCGGCCCTGCGGGCCGGCACCGCCGACCGGCACTCGGTCTTCGAGGTCTTCACCCGACGGCTGCCCGAGGGGCGCCGCTACGGCGTCCTCGCGGGCGTCGGCCGGGTCCTGGACGCCGTCGAGAACTTCCGCTTCGACCCCGCCGTCCTGGGCTTCCTGCGCGAGCACGGCATCGTCGACGAGCCGACCCTGGAGTGGCTGGCCGGATACCGCTTCTCCGGCGACATCTGGGGCTACCCGGAGGGCGAGGTGTACTTCCCCGGCTCGCCCGTCCTGCGGGTCGAGGGCTCCTTCGCCGAGTGCGTGCTCCTGGAGACCGTGATCCTCTCGATCCTCAACCACGACTCGGCGATCGCGGCCGCCGCCTCCCGCATGTCGGCCGCGGCCGGCGGACGCCGCCTGATCGAGATGGGCGCCCGGCGCACCCACGAGCTGGCGGCGGTCGCCGCCTCCCGCGCCGCGTACGTCGGCGGCTTCGACTCCACCTCGGACCTCGCGGCCGGCTTCCGCTACGGCATCCCGACCGTCGGCACCTCCGCCCACGCCTTCACCCTGCTCCACGACAGCGAGCGGGACGCCTTCCAGGCGCAGGTCGAGACCCTGGGCCGGGGCACGACGCTGCTCGTCGACACGTACGACGTGACCGAGGCCGTCCGTACCGCCGTCGAGGTGGCGGGGCCCGAGCTCGGAGCCGTCCGCATCGACTCGGGCGACCTGCTGCTCGTCGCGCACCGGGTGCGGGCGCAGCTCGACGAGCTGGGCGCGCGGGACACGAAGATCGTCGTCACCTCGGACCTCGACGAGTACGCCATCGCCTCGCTCGCGGCGGCGCCGGTCGACGCGTACGGGGTGGGCACGCAGCTGGTCACCGGCAGCGGCCACCCGACCTGCTCCATGGTCTACAAGCTGGTCGCCCGGGCCCGCTCTGCCGACCCCAAGGCGCCCCTGGTGCCGGTCGCGAAGAAGTCCCTGGGCGGCAAGGCCTCGGTCGGCGGGCGCAAGTGGGCGGCCCGGCGGCCCGACGCGGCCGGCGTCGCCGAGACGGAGGTCGTGGGCACGGGCCCCGTCCCGCCGGAGCTCGTCGACCACCAGCTCCTGGTCGAGCTGGTCAAGGGCGGCGAGGTGGTGGCCCGGGAGCCGCTGGAGGCCGCCAGGTCCCGGCACATCGAGGCCCGCGCCGGCCTGCCGATGTCGGCGAACCAGCTCTCGCGCGGCGAGCCTGTGCTGCCGACGGAGTACGTGTAGGGACTCTTGGGGACACCCCTCGACCCCCTCCCCTGTCCAGGAACGCCTGGGGACGCCCCCTCCCCCGAGGAGGGGGAAGTCTCTAGGCTCGAACCCGCCCCTATCCGACGCGCTAAGGACACCCGCCATGCACCGCGCATTGATCGTTGTGGACGTTCAGAACGACTTCTGCGAGGGCGGCAGCCTCGCGGTGACGGGCGGCGCGGACGTCGCCGCCGCCATCACCGACCTGGTCGGCCAGACGGCGGGCTCGTCCTACCGGTACGTCGTCGCCACCCGCGACCACCACGTCGACCCGGGCGCGCACTTCGCGCCGGAGGGCGAGGAGCCGGACTACGCCACCTCCTGGCCGGTGCACTGCGTGGCCGGCACGGAGGGCGTCGGCTTCCACCCGAACTTCGCGCCCGCCGTCGCCAGCGGGGCGATCGACTCGGTCTTCGACAAGGGCGCCTACGACGCGGCGTACAGCGGCTTCGAGGGGCTGGACGAGAACGGGCGGACGCTCGCGGAGTGGCTGCGGGAGCGGGACGTCACCGAGGTCGACGTGGTGGGCATCGCCACCGACCACTGTGTCCGGGCGACGGCCCTGGACGCGGCGCGGGAGGGCTTCCGGACGCATGTGCTGCTGGAGCTGACGGCCGGGGTCGCGAAGGCGACGACGGCGAAGGCCCTGGAGGAGCTCCGGACGGCCGGGGTCGAGCTGACGGGCGAGCCGGTGGTGTGAGACCCGTGCGGGGAGCTACGCCGCGGGCTCCTTCGGGAGCGTGCGGACCGGGTGCCAGAGCTCCTGGGCGGCGCCGGGCGCGGATCTCCAGAGCAGGCCGTCGGGGTGGTGCAGGACGGCCGTGATCTCGTCCGGGGTGGGCGGCTCGCTGTTGCCGCGGAGGTAGACCGCGCGCAGGCCGAGGTTCCGCAGCCGGGTCAGGGCGCGGGCACGGTTGGCGGCATGGACCAGGAAGCGGACCGAGGCCCCGTCGCGGGCCGGGCTGGGCAGCCCTATCGCGACGACCACGCTGCCTCCCGGCAACTTGCAGAACCCTCCGTTGGGCATGCGGCACCACTCCCCCGTGGATCAGATGTCAATAAGAACTGCGTCAGACGCACCTAAACACGATCGGCCGCCGCCCGCTAGAGGGCGACGGCCGATCATGCTTTGACCTGCAGTTTTACCAATTACTTGGTGGACGGACCCACCTGGACCGTGATCGTCTGGCCGTTCTTCGGCTCCTTGACGACCTGGATCTTGGTGTTGGTGTCAGTTACCTGCACACCGGCCCGCTCGGTCTCCTGGTACCAGTAGGTGCCCTTGCGGTCGTCGAAGACCGGGTTGCCCGGCTGCGACTTGACCCACACCGGGACGTCCGCCTTGTGGAGCTTGAGGGCGTCGGTCCGGTAGGTGCCGAAGGTGGAGTCGTACGCCTGGACGCGGTTGCGCATCAGGGTGCCGTCGGTCCACTTCAGCGGGGTGGCGTGGGCGTCGACCGGAAGGATCAGGCCCTTGCCCGGGTGGACGGCCGTGTTGTTGTCCTTCTGGGAGAGGTCCCACTTCCAGACGAGCAGGCCGTTCTGGTACGGGTAGTGCTCGACCCAGCTGGACTTCTCACCCGCGAAACCGAAGTTGTACGGGCCGACCTTGAGGGTCTGGTCGTACGAGACGTACTGGCGGTTCTCCGCGATGTAGTACTGCTCGTACTCCTTCGTGAAGCCCTTGCCGACGCGCGAGAAGCCCTTCGCCACCCAGCCGTTGTCACCGTTCTCGGCGTTGTCCGAGAAGAGGGCGGCACCGTCCGCGGTCAGCGTGACGGCGTCGGCGGTGAAGCCCTTGCCGCCCGCGCCGCCGTCCGTCTGGTAGCGGAAGCGGAGGTCGACCTTCTTGCCCGCGTAGGCGTCGAGGCCGTAGACGAGCTTCTTGTGCTTCTCCGAGACGCCGGTCAGCGCCGGGGCGCCGCTCGCGTCGCGCGGGAGCGCCACGCCGTCGGCGGTGCCGTCCAGGGCCGTCCAGCTGGCGCCGCCGTCGGTCGACACCTCGGTGTAGAGGTAGTCGTACTCGGCCTCGATGTCGTACCAGCCCTGGAGCTCCAGGGAGGCGGACGTCTTGCCCGTGAGGTCGACGGAGCGGGTCAGGGTGTTCTTGAGGTCGTCACCCATGTCGCTCCACCACTGCGTGGCACCCTCGGCGGGCGCGACGACATCGGTGGTGACCGGCTTCTTCGGCAGCTCGACGACGAGCGCCTGCGGGTTCTTGGTGTTGTACTCGGCCACACCCAGCTTGTGGGTGGACTTCGTCCCGCGCTGCTCGTTGCTCACCTTGGTGTAGTTGAGCCAGCCGAGCTGGAGCTTGTCCCAGGAGTTCATGTCGCCGGGCAGGTCGCCGATGGCGTCCTTGCCGCGGCCGAGCCAGGAACCGGACGACATGAGCGACCAGAAACCGGTCGAGTTCTCGGCGCCCTTGAGGCCCGAGGTGTCGTACAGGTCCGGGAGGCCGAGGTCGTGGCCGTACTCGTGCGCGAAGACGCCGAGGCCGCCGTTCTCGGGCTGCATCGTGTAGTCGCCGACCCAGATGCCGGAGTCGCCGATCTGCGTGCCGCCGGCCTTGTTGTCCGCCGGGCCGGTCTTGCCCGCGTTGGTGCCGTAGGCGTACCAGCGGTGGGCCCACAGGGCGTCGCCGCCCTGGGCGCCGCCGCCCGCCGACTCGTCCTCGCCCGCGTGGACGATCTGGAAGTGGTCGATGTAGCCGTCGGGCTCGTTGAAGTTGCCGTCGGCGTCGAAGTCGTACCGGTCCCACTTGTCGTACTCGGCCATGTCGGCCTTGATCTGGGCGTCGGTACGACCCTTGGCCTTCTGGTCGGCGACGAAGGCGGTGACGCCGTCGCGGACCGCGTCCCAGACGTTGGAGCAGTTGCTGTTGCCGCAGTAGTTCGAGCCGTAACGGGCCTCGTTGTACTCGACCTTGACCCAGTCGGAGACGCCGCCCTCGACCGAGTACCGGCCGGAGGAGGTCTTCTCCATGTAGGTCTTCAGCGACTCCTTGGGCTTGCCCTCGGCGTCCTTGCCGGTGCCGAAGTACAGGTCCTGGAAGTGCTGCTGGTTGTAATCCGCCTGCCAGGCCGTGGAGTTGTCGTTCGCACGGTCCGGCTCGGCTATCTGGTTGTGCAGCGGGCCGGGCTCGCCGCCGAACTTCGGCTTCGGCTCGGTCGTGTCGTCGTCGGCACGGTCGACCAGGGTGGTGGTGTCCACCTTGTCGCCGAACTCGACGAGGATCGTGAAGATCTTGTCGGTCTTCTCGCGGCCGAGCTCGACGTACTTCTTGCTGTCGAGCTTGACCACCTGGGAGCCGCCACGGCGCTCGACCTTGGCCTCGCCGCTCAGCACCTGCTCCAGGGCGGCCTTGCGCTGCTGCGCCTGCTGCTCGCTGAACGGCCCCTCGAGGTCGTGGTCGACGGCCGTCTTGTCGATCCCGGCGCCGGGCGCCGGGTCGTGGCGGACGTCGACGGACGTCACGCCGTTGCTGTCGGCCCAGGCGGTGGAGAAGGTCGAGGCGGTGGCGGCGGTGGCCGCGAGCGCCACGACGACTGCGGACGCTCTGATCGCCCGTCGTCTGTTGGTCACTTGATGTAGTCCTCCCCGGCGCCCACGCATCCGGACTGAGGTGGGGAGTCCGTCCAGCGGGGGTCGCGCGTCACAAGTGACGACATTTGACCGGAGTGGCGCAAGAAAAGACAGATCTTGACTTGCACATACCAACTGCACTATGTGGGATCGGATTTCCGATAATCGGGCGTCCCGCAGGCGCATCACGGCCGGTGGTCGAGGGTCGCGTGACTCCGTGCGCCCCCTGTGCACCGGCACGGTGGGTTAGGTCACGCTTACTACTCGTTCCCTCCGGGCATCCACCGTCATAGAGTCGAACCGATGTCCTGAGGGGGCGGTACCTGTCATGCAGCGACCGAACGCCGCACAGCTCACCTACGGTTCGGCCACCGTCGCCCTCGCGACCGTCGCCCTGCTGTTGCTCTCCCGTACGACGACGACCCTCGGGATCGCGGTGATCTGCGCCGCGGGCCTGCTGCTCGGCGTTCTCGTGGCGGTGACGATGCCGGTACGGGTGAGGTCCGTCAAGACCTCCGCGCCGCCGGTTCCGGCGGCTCCTCTCGCTCCCTCCATCCCCGGGAACGAAGAGATCCGGATACCGACCCCGCGCGTGGGCGCGGGCGCCGATACCCGGATCGGTTCGTAAGGCCCTGGTTCGTCGGGCCCTGGTTCGTCGGGCCCAGGTTCGTCGGGCCCAGGTTCGTCGGGCCTAGGAAGCGGTGACCACCACGGTCTTCGCCGCCTTGTCGTGCAGACCCTGCTTGTAGGGCTTGTCGACCAGGATGAGGATCAGCAGGAGCAGCGGCCACAGGCAGGCGCAGCAGATCAGCGCGGGCAGCCACAGCACGACGGCCCTCAGCAGCGACTGGCTCATCGGGGGCGTGGAGCCGTCGTTGAGCATCGCGACCCGGAGCTTCATCAGCTTCTTGCCGAGCGTCTGGCCGTTCTTGGCCACCATCACCGTGTCGTAGGCGACGTACGCGACGATCGTGATGAGCTGGAAGACCAGCTGGCTGCCGCCGTTGAGGCTGTTGACCGTGTCGCCGAAGTCGTTGCCGTCCTCGGTCGCCCGACTGTAGATGTCGAACGGGATGCCGATGATCGCCAGCGGCACCGCGACGATCAGCCAGTCGATCACGCGGGCCAGGATGCGCCGGCCGGACTCGGCGAGCGGCGGCATCCCGGAGAGCGGGTCGGTCCCGCCGTAGCCACCGCCGTAACCACTCCCGTACGGGGGCGGGGGCGGGGGCATGTTGTCGTACGGGGAGCCGGGCGGGGAACCGTACGGGTTCCCGGGCGGCGGCCCTCCCGGAGGGGGTCCTGGCGGGGGCGTTCCGTCGGGCGGTGGCTGGCCGGCGGAGGGCGGCGTGGGCTCCTGCGGCCTCTTGAGGAACGGGTCCTCCTCGGGCGGCTGGCCGGACGGCGGCTGGTCGGTGCTCATGGGGGCAGTGCATCCCGGGGGCGACCACCCCGCAAGGAATCATCGCCCGTTCGGGGGACCCCCCCTCCGAACGGGCTCGTACCGCGGCCCGCCTATCGCGCGACGAAGGTGCGGGCCGCCTTGTCGTGCCAGCACTGGCGCCAGGGGCGGTCGAAGAGGCACCACAGGACATTGAAGACGCCGATGACCAGAAGCCCGAGGACGCTGTAGACGAGCCAGCGCCGCAGGGCCGCGCCGAACCGCGGCGGCTGGTGCGCCTCGATGTCCCGCACCTCGAGCCCGCACAGCTTCTTGCCCAGGGTCCGCCCCCACTTGGCGGTGGGCAGCGCCTCGTACAGGATGCCGATGACGAACAGCGAGGCGAGCACGATGCCGAACTGCACGGACGTCGTCGAGTCCAGGAGCCAGACCTGGACGGTGGTGCCGGACTGCTTGGCCGCCTCGATCTTGCCGTCGATGTGGTCGAGGGCGGCGGTCACGAAGGGGACGGCCGCGGCGCCGACGAGCGCGCCCAGGACGACGGTGTCGATCAGCCGGGCCAGCAGGCGCCTGCCGAGACCCGCGGGGCGGGCGGAGGCCTGGGCGCGGGCCGCCTGCTGGAACACGTCCTCGACCGGCGGCTTCCACGGCAGGACCGGCGGCTGCTGCTCCTGGGGCTGCTGCTGCTGTGCCTGGGGCTGCTGCTGTGCCTGGGGCTGAGGTCGGGGCTGGGGCTGGGGCTGCGGCTGCTGTGCCCAGGAGGGCGTTGCGGGGGCCGGGGCGGGGGCCTGGGCCACGGGCTCGGGCGCCGGCTGCTGCACCGGGGCGGGCGCGGGTGTGGGCGCCGGAGAGGGCGCGGGCGTGGGCACGGGGGTGACGGGCATTCCGCCGAGGCGTGCGGCTCCCCCGGTCGACCGGGGGTCCGCCGCCGGGGCGGGGGCCGGGGCAGCCGCGCGGGGCTCGGCCGGCTCGCTCGCGCCCGCGACGGGCCACTCGGCCGGGGTGCGCGGGTCGGGGACGACGGGGGCCCGCCGCTGGGGCTGAGGCTGGGCGGGGGCCTGGACCTGCGCCTCCGGCTGGTCCTGGGGCGCGCCCCAGGCGACCCGCTGGTCGCGTTCGCCACCGAAGCCGGTCTGCCGGGCGGTGTCCGCCTGCCAGGCCGAGGAGGGCTCCGGCACCGGCGCCTCGTCGAAGTCCTCGAAGAAGACGGGTCCCGTCTCCTCGACCGCCGGTACGGAGGCCGCGGGCAGGGCAGCCGGGACGGGCGCCGCGGCGAGAGCCGGGCTGTGGCCCTGGTTCTGTGCCGCGTGCTGGGCCGCGTTCTGGGCCGCGCCCGGTGTCGCGCTCTGGGCGGGGCTCGGTGCGGGAGCCCGGCTCTGGGCCGGCGCGAGGTTCTCCGCCGCCGCCGGGTAGTGCGGGACCACCGGCGCGGGCGCCGGGCCGGAGGCCAGGATCGGACCCGCGGGGATCGCCCCGGCCGGCGGGTTCGGTGTGCCCTCGCCGTCCTTGGGCGCCGGCCGGCTCGTACCGGGCACCCAGGCGCCCCCGTTCCAGTACCGGATGTACCCGGGAATGGACGGGTCCGGGTAGTACCCCGCCTGCGGTACCTCTCCGCCGCCTCCAGGAGGAGTAGCCACTGCCCCGACTCCGTTCAGTCACAACGCCTTTGATCCCACGGCCGCACCCCCGGGCATGCCGCGCCCAAGGAGGACAGTAACGAAGAACGTCCCCGAGGGAAGAAAGAGCCCACGAGAAAGGCCGCCTTCGGGCGACAGAGACCGGAATCGGTCACTCATGGTGATGTTCGGGCCGACGCATCCGGGGCATGCGGGCGTCGGTGGGGGTCTGCGGAGAGCCCTCAAAAACTTTCCGAAAAAACTTCCCGAAGTCGCGTAATGAACGGCGTGGACCCCGCTCTCTCCTGATGAAGGCCCCTCCGGGGCCCGCCGCGAGAGGACGTACGACCATGCAGAACACCGACAACACCACCGTTGAGCGCGAGCTGGAGCTGAAGCTGGTGCTCTCCCCCGAGCGCGCCGTCCCCGTCCCCGCCCGGCTCGCCTACCGCACCGACGACCCGTACGCCGTCCACATCACCTTCCACGTCGGCACGGACCACCCGGTCAACTGGACCTTCGCGCGCGAGCTGCTCGTCGAGGGCGTCTTCCGGGCGTGCGGCCACGGCGACGTCCGGATCTGGCCGACGAAGGTCGAGGGGCGCAGCGTCGTCCTGATGGCGCTCTCCTCCCCCGACGGCGACGCCCTGCTCGAAGCTCCCTCCGCGCAGGTGTCCGCCTGGCTGGAGCGGACCCTGCGCGCGGTGCCGCCGGGCACCGAGTCCGAGCGGCTCGGCATGGACGACGGGCTCGCCGAACTCCTGGCGACCACCGTGATCACCGACGAGCTGTGGCTGCGCGACCCGTGGCCGTCGGACGAGTCGCAGGACGGTGAGCTGTGAGCCGCGTGCCGTACCTGACGCTCGTACCCCTCGTACCGGACGTCTCAGAACAGCTTTCCGGGGTTGAGCAGCCCCAGCGGGTCGAAGGTGTGCTTGATCCCGCGCTGGAGTTCGAGACCGACCGGACCCAACTCCCTGGCCAGCCACTCCTTCTTGAGGACGCCCACGCCGTGCTCGCCGGTGATCGTGCCGCCGAGGGCGAGCCCGAGCGCCATGATCTCGTCGAAGGACTCCCGTGCCCGCCGCGACTCGTCCTCGTCGGCGTGGTCGAAGCAGACGACGGGATGGGTGTTGCCGTCCCCCGCGTGCGCGCAGACGCCGATGGTCAGGTCATATTTCTCCGCGATCGCCGTCGTGCCGTCGAGCATCGCGGCCAGCTTCGTCCGCGGCACGCACACGTCGTCGATCATCGTCGCGGACTTGATCGTCTCCAGGGCCGTGAGGGAGAGCCGGCGCGCCTGGAGGAGGAGTTCGGACTCGGCAGTGTCCGCGGCCGGGACGACTTCGGTGGCGCCCGCCGCCGTGCACAGCTCGCCGACGGCGGCCAGATCGGCCGCCGGGTCCGGGCTGTCGAAGGCACACAGGAGGAGCGCCTCGGTCGTGTCGGGCAGACCCATGCGCGCCAGCTTGTTGACGGCCTGGACGGTGGTGCGATCCATGAGTTCGAGCAGCGACGGGGTGTGGCCGCGCTCCATGATCGCGCAGACGGCCTCGCAGGCGGCGGCCGCGGAAGGGAACTCGGCGGCGAGCGCGAGCTGTGCCGGGGGCTGCGGCCTGAGCGCGAGCACGGCGCCGACGACGATGCCGAGGCTGCCCTCGGATCCGACGAAGAGCCTGGTCAGGTCATATCCGGCGACGCCCTTGGCGGTGCGGCGGCCGGTGGTCAGGAGCCGGCCGTCGGCGAGGACGACGTCGAGGCCGAGGACGTACTCGGCGGTGACGCCGTACTTGACGCAGCACAGACCTCCGGAGGCGGTGCCGATGTTCCCGCCGATGGTGCACGTCTCCCAGCTGGAGGGGTCCGGCGGGTAATACAGGCCGTGTTCGGCGACGGCCCGTGACAGCACGGCGTTGACGACGCCCGGTTCGACGACGGCGATCCGGTCGACCGGGTTGATCTCCAGGATGCGGTCCATCTTGACCAGGGAGAGCACGATGCAGCCCTCGGAGGCGTTGGCGCCGCCGGAGAGGCCCGTGCGGGCTCCCTGGGGCACGACGGGGACACGGAGTTCGGTCGCGGTCCGCATGACGTGCTGGACCTGTTCGACGGTGCGCGGGAGCACGACGACCGCGGGGGTGCCGGCCGCGCAGAAGCTCGCCATGTCGCGGGAGTAGGAGGCCGTCACGTCCGGGTCGGTGAGGAGCGCCTCGGCGGGTAGCCCGGCGCGCAGCCGCGTCAGAAGATCGTCCATGCGTCCAGCGTGGCACCCGGGGCCATCGGTGTGAACCCGCCGGAGCGGGCGCTTCGTGTGCTCTTCGTACAGGTGCGTACGGGCGCACAGTGAGCGCCATGAAGACCCAGAACGTGTCGAGGACGGTCCTGGCGGCGGGAGTGGGCGCGGTCCTCGCGGCGACGGCCCTGCTGTACGTCCCCGAGTTCGTCGGCCAGGGGCCGCCGCGCCCGCCCGGTCCGGCGGAGCGGGCGACGATCGCGGCGCACGCCGGCGCGCAGGCCGCGCTGCCGGACCTGGCCGCGTTGATCACCGACCGGGAGAAGTGGCTGCGGGCCCACCCGGACGACGACGCGTCCTGGGCGGTGCTCGGCGCGGCGTACACGGAGCGCGGGACGCGGATCGGTGACGTACGGGACTACCCGAGGGCGGAGCGGGCGCTGAAGCGCTCCCTGGCCGAACGGCCGGCCGCCCGGGGCAACGTGGACGCGCAGCTGGGTCTCGGGGCGCTCGCGGGGGCGCGCGGCGACTGGCGGTCCGCGAAGGAGTGGGGCGAGCGGGTGCGGAAGGCGGCGCCGGGGCGCTGGCCCGCGTACCCGGTCCTGATCGACGCGTACAACGGCCTGGGCGACTACGAGGCGGCCGGGAAGGCGGCGGAGAAGCTGGAGGAGCTGCACGCGGGCGCGGTCGTGCGCGCGCGTGCGTCGCAGATGTACCGGAACCGTGGCTGGCGCGAGGACGCCGACGCCGCGGCCCTGGACGCGGCGGCGCTGGCGGAGGCGGACGCGGACAAGGCGGCGTCGCTCGCGCGGCTCGGGGACCTGGCGTGGGAGCGGGGAGAGGCGGAGGAGGCCCTCTCCCGGTACGGGGCGGCGCTGCGGCTCGTACGGGACCACGGGCCGTCGCTCGCGGGGCGTGCGCGGGCGCTCGCGGGCCTGGACCGTACGGATGAGGCGCTGCGCGACTGGCGGGCGGCGCTGGCCCGGCTGCCGCTGCCGGAGTACGTCCTGGAGGCGGGCGAGCTGTCCGAGGCTGTGGGCCTGGCGGGGGACGCGCGGGCGCTGTACGAGCGGTTGCGGACGGGTGTGTGGGTGCGGGCGGAGGTGGCTCTGGGGCTGCTCGACGCGGACCACGGCGACCCGGCGGCGGCGGTCACGCGGCTGCGGGCGGAGTGGGCGCGCGGGCACCGCTCGGTGGCGGTGGCGGACGCGCTGGGGTGGGCGCTGTACCGGGCCGGGAAGCCGCAGGAGGCGCTGGAGTACGCGAAGCGGGCCACGGACGAGGGGCAGCGGAGCGCGCTCTTCGCGTACCACCGGGGGGAGATCGAGCGGACTCTGGGGCAGCTCGGACCGGCCCGCCGCCATCTGGCGGAGGCGCTGCGGATCAACCCCCGCTTCTCGCCGCTGCTCGCGCCGAAGGCGGCGGAGGCGGTGGCGGCGCTGGGCGAACCGGCGGACGAACTCCCGCGGGAGCTGCGGCCGGAGAAGCCGGCGCGGACGGCCGAGCCCACGACCAAGGCCGCGGCGGCGGCCCAGCCCACGGCTGCGGAAGCGGCCACGGCCGGGGAGGCAGCCACGGCCGGGGAAGCGGCCACGGCCGGGGAAGCGGCCACGGCCGGGGAGAAGCCGGCGGGGACGTAGCGCGCAGGCCACACCGATGACCGTGGTGAAGAGCAAGGCGTCCCGGGCAGGCCCCGTGTCCCGCCGGGACGCCCGAGGGCCGGTCCGGGCCCGGCGAGCCGGGCACCGGGCCGGCCCGGTCGGTCGGCACACATGTGAGGGAGTCCGGGGCCGCGGCCCCGGACAGCGCCCCTTAGAGGTTGCCGCGCTTCTCCTGCTCGCGCTCGATCGCCTCGAACAGGGCCTTGAAGTTGCCCTTGCCGAAGCCCATCGAGCCGTGGCGCTCGATCATCTCGAAGAAGACGGTCGGGCGGTCCTGCACCGGCTTGGTGAAGATCTGCAGCAGGTAGCCGTCCTCGTCGCGGTCGACGAGGATCTTCAGCTCGCGCAGGATCTCGACGGGCACGCGGGTCTCGCCCGCCCACTCGCCGAGCGTGTCGTAGTACGAGTCGGGGGTGTCGAGGAAGGACACGCCCGCCGCGCGCATCGCGCGGACCGTGGCGACGATGTCATTGGTGGCGAGGGCGATGTGCTGGACGCCGGCGCCGCCGTAGAACTCCAGGTACTCGTCGATCTGCGACTTCTTCTTCGCGATCGCCGGCTCGTTGATCGGGAACTTCACCTTGAGGGTGCCGTCCGCGACGACCTTCGACATCAGCGCCGAGTACTCGGTCGCGATGTCGTCGCCCACGAACTCCTTCATGTTCGTGAAGCCCATGACCTTGTTGTAGAAGCCGACCCAGTCGTTCATCTTGCCGAGCTCGACGTTGCCAACGCAGTGGTCGATGGCCTGGAAGGTGCGCTTGGCCGGCGGCTCGACGATCGGGTTCGCGGAGACGAAGCCCGGCAGGTACGGGCCGTCGTAGCCGGAGCGCTCGACGAGGGTGTGGCGGGTCTTGCCGTAGGTGGCGATCGCGGCGAGGACGACGGTGCCGTGCTCGTCCTTCAGCTCGTACGGCTCGGTGATGCCGGTGGCGCCGTGCTCGACGGCGTAGGCGTACGCGGCACGGGCGTCCGGCACCTCGATGGCCAGGTCGACGACGCCGTCACCGTGCTCGGCGACGTGGTCGGCGAGGAAGCGGCCCCGGTCGGTCGAGACCTTGATGACGGAGGTGAACACGAAACGGGCGGCGCCGTTGGTGAGCACGTAGCTGGCGGTCTCCCGGCTGCCGTTCTCCGGTCCGGAGTAGGCGACGAGCTTCATGCCGAAGGCCGTGGAGTAGTAGTGCGCGGCCTGCTTGGCGTTGCCGACGGCGAAGACGACCGCGTCCATTCCCTTGACCGGGAAGGGATCGGCCTTACGCGCGGTGGAAGGGGTGTGATCGAGGGTCTCAGTCATGGCAGCAATGTCCCGCCGTTCGGCAAGGTGCGCAAGAGTTTGCTGATCTGCTGGTCAATCTGTACAGCGACAGGCGAGTATGGCCGTGCGACTTGCACATCCTGACCATGAGGAGACCGTCGTGGCGATCGATCATTTGGACGGCCGGCTGATCACGCTTCTCGCGCGTGAGCCGCGCATAGGGGTCCTGGAGGCCTCCCGCCGCCTCGGAGTGGCGCGCGGGACGGTCCAGGCGCGCCTGGACCGCCTCCAGGAGAGCGGGGTGATCCGCGGCTTCGGGCCGGAGGTGGACCCGGCGGCACTGGGCTATCCGGTGACGGCCTTCGCGACGCTGGAGATCAAGCAGGGCCAGGGGGCGGACGTACGGGGCCACCTGGCGACGGTGCCGGAGGTGCTCGAACTGCACACGACGACGGGCCACGGCGACATGCTCTGCCGGCTGGTCGCCCGCTCCAACGCCGACCTCCAGCGGGTGATCGACAAGGTAGTGGGCTTCGAGGGGATCGTGCGGGCGTCGACGGCGATCGTGATGGAGAACCCGGTGCCGCTGCGGATCATCCCGTTGGTGGAGCAGGCGGCGCAGGAGTAGAAGCAAAGAAGTCTCTGCAAAAAGGTCTCTGCAAAGAAGAGGTTGCAAAGAACCCCTTGCAACCTCTTCTTTGCAACTCTAGGGTTGAGTCATGTCCGAGCCCGAGAAGCATCTGAGCCACACCCTGGACCCCCGCTCCCTGCGCGGGCTCGCCCACCCGCTGCGCATCCAGCTGCTGCGCGCCCTGCGCCGCTACGGACCCGCCACCGCCTCCCAACTGGCCGAGCGGCTCGGCGAGTCCAGCGGCGCGACCAGCTACCACCTGCGCCAGCTCGCGGCCGTGGGCTTCGTCGAGGACGACCCGACGCGCGGCAAGGGCCGGGAGCGCTGGTGGAAGGCGGCCCAGCAGGGGACGTCCTTGGACGAGACGCTCCACAGGAACCCCGACCCCGAGGTGCAGGGCGCCATCGAGGTCTACCTGTACGAGGTGGCGACCATCCACACGCAGGAGATGAACACGTACCTCGGCACCCGGCACGACTGGGACGAGAAGTGGCACGGCGCCTCGGACATGAGTGACTTCACGCTGCGACTGCCGGCCGAGAAGCTGCGCGAACTGAACGAGAAGGTCCACGAGCTGATCGACACCTACCGCGACACCGCCGACGCGGACGCGCCGGGCGCCGAGCGCGTACGGGTGCACCTGCACGCGTTCCCCCAGCAAGACGACTGACGGAAGGAACCACGGAGCCATGCACGCCGACATCCATCTTCAGCTCCACCGGCTACAGGCCGCCGAACTCCACCGCGAGACCGCCGCCTCGGCCCGCGCGCACGCCGCCCCGCACCCGCCCGCCCCCACCCTCCGCGTCCAACTGGGATGGAAGCTCGTCGAGTTGGGCCTTCGGATGGCCACACCGGCGAACCGTCCGGTCACCTTGGCCGCATGACCGTTCCGGGGGGAAAAGAAGCCGCCGTCGATACCGATGCCGGTGCGGCGAAGGACGTCCGTGGCCCGCTGGCCACCGTCCTGACCGCCAACGCCGTCTCGATCACCGGTAATTCACTCACACTGATCGGCGTCCCGTGGTTCGCGCTCGAGACCACGGGAAGCCCCGGCAAGGCTGGACTCGTCGCCTTCTGCGCGGCCGTTCCCGTCGTCCTCGCCGCGATCGCCGGCGGCCCGGTCATCGATCGCCTCGGGCGCCGCCGGGTCAGCATCGCCTCCGACCTGATCTGCGGTCTCGCGCTCGCCGCGATCCCGCTGCTGCACCACTCGGGGGCTCTCCGGTTCTGGATGCTGTGCGCGCTGATGGCGGTCACGGGCCTGTTCCACGCACCCGGCGAGATGGCCCGGCACGTGCTCGTCCCCGACTTGGCCGGGCGGGCCGGGACCTCGCTCACCCGGGCGGCCAGCCTGTACGACGCGGTGGCGCGCGGGGCCCGGATGGCGGGCGCCGCGATCGCCGGACTGCTCGTCGCGTTCATGGGCCCCGACACGGTCCTGCTCCTCGACGCTGCCACCTTCGGCCTTTCCGCGCTGCTCGTCACGGTGGGTCTGCGCGGGGTGCCTTCGGCGGAGCCGATGCGCGACGGGCCCCGCCTCTCCCCCGCCCGGTACCGTGCCGACCTGCGCGAGGGGTACGCCTTCCTGTTCCGCGCCCGGCTGCTGCTCGGCATCACCGTCATGGTGATGGTGACCAACGGCCTGAGCCAGAGCTGGAGTTCGGTACTCCTTCCGGTCCACGCCAGGGAGGAGCTCGGCGGTCCCGCCTCGCAGGGCCTGCTCGTCTCGGTCTTCGCCGGCTGCGCCCTCGCCGGTGCGCTGCTCTACGGGGCCGTCGGGGAGCGTTTCCCGCGCCGGGCCGTGTTCACCGTGGGCTTCCTGCTGTGCGGCGCCCCGCCGTACCTGGTGGCCGCCCTCACCGAGACCACCGCGCCGCTGCTCGTGACGGTGATGGCGGCCGGGTTCGGCGCCGGGGTCCTCAACCCGATCCTGACCACGGTCATGTACGAGCAGGTGCCGGACGCGCTGCGCAGCCGGGTCATGGGCGCGAGCACCGCCGGGGTGCTGCTCACGACCCCGCTCGGAGGTCTGGCGGCGGGTCTCCTCGTCGAGCGGGCCGGCCTCACGGCGACGCTCCTCGGAATCGGCGCGCTCTACTTCCTCGCCACGCTCTCACCGCTCGTCTTCCCCGCCTGGCGGGGCATGGACATCACCCCGCCGCACATACCCGCCGGCGGTCCGACCGAGCTCGGACCCTCCGGCGACGCGCCGGAGACCGGTCCCGAACCCGGTACCGGGACCGTCAGCAGCTCGGGACCTTCGACTCCTGTCCCTGTTCCAGGGCCCGGAGGGACGCCACGGCGTCGCTGAGCGCGGTGACCGGAACGAGCCGCAGGCCCTTCGGCTGCTCGGCCTGGGCGTCGGAGCACTCCGCCTCCGGTACGAGGAAGACGGTGGCCCCGTCCCGCGCGGCGGCCTGGGTCTTGAGGGAGACGCCGCCGACGGCGCCGACCGTGCCGTCCGCCTCGATCGTTCCCGTACCGGCGACGATCCGGCCGCCGGTGAGGTCGCCGCCGTCCCCGTCGCCGTCGAGCTTGTCGACGATGCCGAGGGAGAAGAGGAGCCCGGCGCTGGGCCCGCCGATGTCGGCGAGGTGCAGGGTCACCTTCACCTCCTCGGGGTCCAGCTTGAGGTGGCCGAGGGCGGCGAGGGTCGCCGCGTCCTGGGACTGCTTCATCTGGCCGAGGTTGTGCTTCTGGATCTCGGCGTCGGACTTCCCCGACGGGTAGACGGCGTCGTGCGGCAGGACGGCCCGGTCGGTGCGGAACCAGGCGTCGGCCACGTCCCCGAGGTCGACCTCGGTGGACGGCCCGGTCGCGACGATGGTCGTCATCCGCAGCTGCCCCGTGGTCGGCAGGACCGGGGCGCCCGTGATGGTGATGACCTCGCGCCCCTTGTCCTTGCCGAGCACGTCGGCGGTCGTGCCGGGCTGCGCGATCGCGTACGGCAGCGGCGCGAGCCCGACGACGGCGAAGAGCGCGGCGACGGGCAGGGCGCAGAGCGCGAGGGCACGGTGACGAGGAAGGCTGGAGAGCACGCCCCCAATCTACTGGGACGCGCCCCTCCCCCGGGCCGGGGGCACGGGCGCCGACAGGCGGCGGGCGAAGAAGGACCGCGTCCCGCGCCGCAGGGCGTCGACCGCCGCGGCCGGGTCGGCGGCCCCGATGAGCGCGGCCCGCGCCTCCGCGGTGAGGAGCCCGGCGGCCTGGAGCTGGGGGACGAGGAAGGCGTGGTCGGTGAAGACCCAGTGGTCGCTGCCGGTCAGCAGGACACGCCGGGCGCGCAGCCGCTCCCAGGAGCGTTCGCGGCGCTCCGCGCCGTCGAAGCCGTCCGTGCGGACCATGAGGAGGGGCCGGTCGAACCCGTTCAGCGGGTCCAGGTCGAGGTACCCCTCCAGGTTCGCTCCGGCGGCGAGCCGGGCGTCGGCGGCCAGCGCGTGCACGGCGGCGGTGCCGCCCGCCGAGTGCCCGTAGACACCGATTCGACGGAGGTCCATGACGGGGGCGAGGGGGAGGCTTCCGAGCCGGTCGAGGACGAAGCGGAGGTCCGCGACCCGGGTGTCGATCATGGTGCGGAAGGTCGCCGGGTCCGGGTCCCCGCGCAGGACGGTGACGCGCACGCCGCCCGGGAGCTCCACCTGGCTCGCGTCACCGGGGTGGTCGATCAGGACGACGACCCGGCCGTGGCTCGCCAGGTCCTCGGCGAGGGTCGTGCCGAGGGTGCGGGAGTCTCCGCCGCCGGGGCTGTACAGGAGTACCGGGCGGCGCCCCGGGAGGGCGGGCGCGTCGGTGTGCCCGTGGGTGAGGGTCGCGCCCCAGTCGACGGTGCCCGCGGCGGGGAGCCCGGGGCGGACCAAGGGCGCGAGCTCGGCGAAGTACCGGGCCTCGACCGGGGTGAGCTGCGGGGCGCGCGGGCGGCCGCGGACGGTACGGGCCGGATACAGGACGGTGATCTTCACCTCCCGTACGCCGGTCCCGGGCACCCAGGGGTCGTCGCGGGAGGTGTCGGTCAGGACGAAGGTGCGCAGGCCGACGGGGTGGGGGCCGGTCGGCGCGGGCAGACGGAGGACGGCCGGCCCGCCGGCTCGCGCGGCGGGCCGGGCGGTCGCCCGCGCGGCGGCGGGGCCGAGCAGGGTGGCGGCGGCCGCGAGAAGGGCGCCCTTGGCGGCGGTGCGGCGGCTGGGTGCGGGGTGTGGGGTCATGCACGGCATCCTTGGGCGGGGCGGGGCCGCGCGCGAAGGTTCAGGCCAGGCCCGAAAGGGTGGCGGACGGCGAGGAGTTCGGACAGGTGCTGCGTATCCACTTCACCGCGGACGACCTCGCCGGGGTGCGGTTCGCGCCCCGCCCTTCGCCCGTGCCGGAGCTGCACGCGGCCCTCATGATGCTGGGCGCACCGCACGAGGGGCTGCTCTTCGGGCGCTGGCGGGGCAGGCTGTCGCGCGCCCTGCCGGCGACGGCCGAGCCACTCGCGGACCTGGTGCCGGGCGGGGTGGCCCCGTACTTCCTCGACGTCCTCGGCGGGACGCGGGCGGAGGGATTCGCGCTGATCCGCGCGAGCCGCCCGGAGTTCGTCCGGTCGGAGCTGGAGCGGGTGTACGCGGGCGGGGGCCCGGCCCCGCCGTGGATCCGCGCCCTGCACGGCGGGGACGCCGGGGCGTGGCGCACGCTGGACCGCGCGCAGGCGGCGGCGTACGAGACGGTCCTGGCCCCGGTGTGGCCGCTGGTCCAGGACCTGCACCGGGCGGAGTTCACCCGGCACGCGCTGACGGTCGCGGAACAGGGCCTCGGCGCCGCCCTGACGGCGGCGGCCCCGGGGTCGAGGCTGCGGGACGGGGTGTGGGAGGTGCCGGAGGGAGAGGGGGCGGACTTTGCCGAGGCGTCGGACCGGGCCGACGTACCGGGCCGGGCCGACGCCGACGTACCGGGCCGGGCCGACGCCGACGTACCGGGCCGGGCCGACGTACCTGACCGGGCCGACGTACCTGACCGGGCCGAGGTACCGGGCCGGGCCGAGGTACCGGGCCGGGCCGAGGCTTCGAGTGCCGCGCCCGGGCCGCGGGTGGCGGAGGCGTCGGCGAGGGGAACGGGTGGCCGGGACGTGCGGCTCGACGGGCGGGGGCTCGTGTTGCTGCCGACGTTCCACTGGCGGGGCGGGCCGCTCGTCCAGGACCTGCCCGGGCGCCCCGTGGTCCTGGCCTACCCGGCGGGCCGGGGCCTGCCGCTCGCCCCGGACGGCGGCGGCACGTCCGAGGAGGCCCTCGTGGGGGTCCTCGGCAGGACCCGGGCCGAGCTGCTCCACGCCTTGGAGGAGGCCAGGACGACGACGGGCCTGGCCCGCCGGCTCGGCGTCAGCAACGCGACGGCCTCGGCCCACGCCCAGGCCCTCCGCGCGGCGGGCCTGATCACGACGACCCGCACGGGCAGGTCGGTCCACCACGAGCGGACCCCGCTGGGCCGTCTCGTCGTGGGCGACAGCCCATGAGGAGGCAGCCCTGGCGCGTGCTCTAGCGCAGCGCGTCGGCGACCTCGCGGGCCGCGTCCACGACGCGGGGGCCCACGCGCTCGGGGACCGCGTCCGCGAGCATCACGACGCCGACGCTGCCCTCGACGCCCGTGACGCCGACCAGCGGCGCGGCGGCTCCGCTCGCACCGGCCTCCAGCTCACCGTGGGTGAGGGTGAAGCCGGGTTCGGTCAGGGAGCCCTGACGGGCGGCGAGGATCGCGCGGCCCGCCGCGCCCCGGTCGAGCGGGTGGCGGAAGCCGGCCCGGTAGGCGACGTGGTAGTCGGTCCAGGTCGGTTCGACGACCGCGACGGCGAGCGCCTCCGCCCCGTCGACGAGCGTCAGGTGGGCCGTGGCGCCGATGTCCTCGGCGAGCGAGCGCAGCGCGGGCAGGGCGGCCTCGCGCACCAGGGGGTGCACCTGGCGGCCGAGCCGGAGCACGCCGAGGCCGACGCGGGCGCGGCCACCGAGGTCACGGCGGACGAGGGCGTGCTGTTCGAGCGTGGCCAGCAGACGGTAGACCACCGTCCGGTTGACACCGAGTTTGTTGGACAACTCGGTGACCGTCAGGCCGTGGTCGGTGTCGGCGAGCAGTTTGAGGACTCTGAGTCCCCGGTCGAGCGTCTGGGAGGTTTCCGCGGTCACGACGCCCTCTCCTTCGGAGTGAGTGGCGGCGGGCTCTCACGGGATGACGACGCCGGTCCCGTCGGCGACGCACGTCAGAGGCCGCCGGCAGGAAGGGGTACACCGGCTGCGCTCCGCGGCGGCGCTGCCACGGGGCGATTGCTTTTGAGCCGGGACAGTAGCGACCCGCTCCGCTCAGCGGAAGACCTCGTCCAGAATCCGGGCGCCAGGGTCCGGATGGAGACGGTTCGGGACCTTCGTCGGCCGGACGAGGGACTTTGGCTGACAAGATCGGCTTTGTCGTGCGTCTAGCGTGGACGGTGCCCGGAGGCCGACCGTGGGGGCCTGCCTCCGGGCCGTGTCCCGTCCCCGCGGGATGCGTGAGGCCCGTACGCGCAGACGCGTACGGGCCTCACTGACATCTTCGGGTGGGTGCTCACCGCATGCGGGTGGCCCACTCCTGGACCTTCTTGATCCGCTCGCGGATCTGGCCGGCGGTGGCCTCGGCGCTCGGCGGCCCGCCGCACACCCGCCGCAGCTCGGTGTGGATCACGCCGTGGGGCTTGCCGGTCTGGTGGACGTAGGCGCCGACCATCGTATTGAGCTGCTTGCGCAGCTCCAGGAGCTCCTTGTGGGAAACGACGGGACGCCGCTCGGCCGGAAGCTCCAGCAGGTCCGCCTCGTCGTCCGGCTTCTTGCGGCTGTGCGCGATCTGCCGGGCCTGGCGCTTCTGCAGGAGCAGCTGGACCTGGTCGGGTTCGAGGAGGCCGGGGATGCCGAGGTAGTCCTGCTCCTCCGCACTGCCGGGGTGGGCCTGCATGCCGAACTCGGCGCTGTTGTAGAGGACGCGGTCGAAGACGGCGTCGGACTCCAGCGCCTCGAACGGCAGCATGTCCTGCTCGCCGGTGTCCTCGTCCTGCTGGCGCTCGGCCTCGGCGAGCTCCTTCTCGGACTCGGCGTACGGGTCCTCCTCGCCCTGCTTCTTGGGCTTGTCGAGGACGTGGTCGCGCTCGACCTCCATCTCGTTGGCGAAGCCGAGGAGGCTGGGGATCGTCGGAAGGAACACGGAGGCGGTCTCGCCGCGCCTGCGCGAACGCACGAACCGGCCGACGGCCTGCGCGAAGAAGAGGGGGGTCGAGATGGTCGTCGCGTACACGCCGACCGAGAGGCGCGGGACGTCGACGCCCTCGGACACCATGCGGACGGCGACCATCCAGCGGTCGGTGTTCTCGCTGAACTCGTCGATGCGGTTCGAGGCGCCGGTGTCGTCGGAGAGGACGACGGTGGCCTTGGTGCCGGTGATCTCGCGGATGAGCTTGGCGTACGAGCGGGCCGATTCCTGGTCGCTCGCGATCACGAGACCGCCGGCGTCGGGGATCGACTTCCGGACCTCGGTGAGGCGCTGGTCGGCGGCGCGCAGGACGTTCGGCATCCAGTCGCCCTTGGCGTCGAGCGCGGTGCGCCAGGCCTGCGAGACGGCGTCCTTGGTCATCGGCTCGCCCAGGCGTGCGGCGATCTCGTCGCCGGCCTTGGTGCGCCAGCGCATGTTGCCGCTGTAGGAGAGGAAGATGACGGGCCGGACGACGCCGTCGCCGAGGGCGTTGCCGTAGCCGTACGTGTAGTCCGCGGAGGACCTGCGGATCCCGTCGTTCCCCTCCTCGTACGTGACGAAGGGGATGGGGTTGGTGTCGGAGCGGAACGGGGTGCCGGTGAGGGCGAGTCGCCGGGTGGCGGGCTCGAAGGCCTCCAGACAGGCCTCGCCCCAGGACTTGGAGTCTCCGGCGTGGTGGATCTCGTCGAGGATGACGAGGGTCTTGCGCTGCTCGCAGCGGTTGCGGTGGAGCATGGGCCGGACTCCGACGCCGGCGTAGGTGATGGCGACCCCGTCGTACTCCTTGCTGAGCGGCCCGGCGCTGTAGTCCGGGTCCAGCTTGATCCCTATCCGCGCGGCGGCGGCGGCCCACTGCTTCTTGAGGTGCTCGGTGGGCGCGACGACGGTGATCTGCTGCACGACGTGGTGGTGCAGCAGCCAGGACGCGAGGGTCAGGGCGAAGGTCGTCTTGCCGGCGCCGGGGGTGGCGACGGCGAGGAAGTCTCGGGGCTGCTCCTGGAGGTACCTGTCCATGGCGCCCTGCTGCCAGGCTCGCAGCTTGCCGGCGGTACCCCAAGGGGCCCGTCCGGGGAAGGCGGGAGAGAGGTGATGGGAGGAGGTGGTGGTAGTAGTCACGATCTCCGGGTTCGACGCTCGTCCAGATATGACAACCGGGCCACCTTACCGGCGGCCCGGCCTGAACCTCGTATGAAACCAGGCGGGGAAGGGGTGTTGCGATTCAGCTCACGTCGGGGGAGATCAGCTCACGGAGCCCGCGCGCGATCGCCTCGACCTCGTCGGTCTCACCGGTCGCCACGGCGATGACCAGGCGCTCCGCCGCATCGATGTCGGAACGCAGCTGGACGCCGTTCATGGCGAGGAAGGTGACGCAGGACAGCCAGGCCGTGCTGTTGTTTCGGCCGACGAAAGGGCTGCGGAAGGCCAGCGACTGGAGGAGGGCCGCGGCCTTCTCCACGGCACCCGGGTAGACGTCCTCGCCGCCGTGAACCGACGTCGGCCTGAAGGCGGCCTCCGCGACGAGCCCCAGGTCGCGCACGAGCGGTGTGTCTCCGCACGCGTTCTCGGCGATCCCGACGACGTCCTCGGCCGAGAGGTAGACGCACGTCACGCGAGACGCTCCAGGAGTTCGCCCCACTTGGCCGCCTGCTCGCGAGAAATCTGCTTCACCCTCGCCTCGTGTGCGCTCCGCACGAGGTAGTCGTCCACTGCCCGGAGTACGAGCGCATGCATGCTGACGCCCTCTTCCTGGGCACGCCGCCTCAGCGCCTCGGTCTGGTCGTCGCGGAGACGCAGGTTCATGGCCATATCGGAACGACACCGCCGTGGGGTCATTCTGGTACTGGCTACCTCACGCCTGAGTCGACTCCGCCCGCAGCCGCGTGGCCACCCACGCCCCCACCGCCGCCACCCCCGCCATCGGCAGGAAGACCGCGGCGAAGGCCGCCGGGTGGGAGCCCGTCGCCGCGTGGGAGCTCACCGCGTGGCCCACCGCGCCGCCGCCGAGGGCCGCGAAGGCGGCGCCTCCGGCGGCGAGGAGCAGGACGTTCGAGAGGCCGTCCGAGATCTGGAGGGCCGCCGAGTTCGCACCCGCCTCCTCCGGGGGCGACAGCTTCATCAGCAGCACGCTCGTCGAGGCGATCACCGCGCCCATGCCGAGGCAGCCGAAGGCCCAGGCCACCGCGACCACCCAGACCGGCACCGCCGTGATCAGCACGCTCGGCGCGGCCGCGATGGCGAGCGCGACGAGGACCATGCCGAGGACGACCAGGCGTTCGCGGTACGGCTCCGTCCACGGCCGGGACTGGATCCACGAGCCGAGCGCCCAGGTGAGGCCGCCGACGGCGAGCGAGAGCCCGGCCAGGGTCACGCTCAGGCCGCGCTGGGTGACCAGCATCAGCGGGACGAAGGACTCGGCCGCGATGAAGGAGCCGGCGGCGATGCCGCGCAGCAGGATGACCGAGGGCAGGCCGCGCGCCGCGCGGACGGTGCCGCGTGGCAGCAGCCCGCGGATGGCGGGCACGAGGAGCGCGACGCCCGCGGCGGCCGGGAGCAGGGAGAGCCAGCGGAGCTCCTGCCCCGCGTACTGGAGCAGCCCGGCACCGGCCGAGATCGCGAGCGCGAGTCCGATCTGCCGCCGGTCCCAGGGGGCGACCGGCGCCGCCGGGTCGGCGGGGCCGGAGGCGGTCCGGCGTATCGCGGGGAGGGCGAGGGCGAGCGGGAAGACGACGAGCACGGGGATGCCGACGAAGACCCAGCGCCAGCCGAGGTGCTCGGTGATCGTTCCGGCGGCGAGCGGTCCGACGACGGAGGGGACGACCCAGCTCGCGGCGAACGCGGCCATGATCGCGGGCCGGAGGTGTTCCGCGTACGCCCGGCTGACCACCACGTACAGCGCGACGATCACGAGGCCGCCGCCCAGTCCCTGCACGGCCCGGCCGAGGATGAACAGCCACATGCCGCCGGCGGTCCCGGAGAGGAGCAGTCCGACGGCGAAGGCGCTGATGCCGGCGGTGAGGGACGCGAGCGGGCCGCGCCGGTCGGACCACTGGCCGGCCAGGACCATGGCGAAGAGGCTGGTGGTGAAGTACGCGGAGAAGGCGAAGGCGTACACGGATACGCCGTTCAGCTCGCGGGCGGCGACGGGCATCGCCGTACCGACGGCGGTCGCCTCGAAGGCGATGAGCAGGACGACGGAGACGATGCCGATGCTGAGCGCCCGGTGGTCGCCGTCGAGGACGGACCCCTTGGTGTCGTCGTGTGCGGCACGGGGTCCGGGGCTGGGGGTGGCGGCGACGTCGACATCGGCGTCGATATCGGCGTCACGGGGTTCGAGGGCACTCATCCCCCCAGAGTAAGAGGTCAATCGCCGAATGACCCCTGTCAGATTCCCGTCCTTTGGTCCTCGGTCTCTGGTCCCGGTCCCGCCGGGAACGCCGGGAAAACACGGGAACGCCGGGAACACCGACGGGGCGGCGTACTCCGACGTGGTTGTCGGTGTACGCCGCCCTGGGGTGGATCGGGTGCGGATCGGTCACTTCGCGTCGCTGTTGAACGTGGAGGTCGACCAGAGGTAGCCGAGGACGGTGAGGCCGACGCACCAGGCGATGGCGAGCCATCCGTTGTGGCCGATCTCGGTGCCGAGGAGGAGGCCCCGGAGGGTTTCGATGGCGGGGGTGAAGGGCTGGTATTCGGCGATGGGCTGGAACCAGCCGGGCATGGAGGCGATGGGGACGAAGGTGCTGGAGATGAGGGGGAGGAAGATCAGGGGCATCGCGTTGTTGCTGGCGGCTTCGGCGTTGGGGCTGATGAGGCCCATGCCGACGGCGATCCAGGTGAGGGCGGTGGCGAACAGGACCAGGAGTCCGAGGGCGGCCAGCCATTCCAGGGCGGTGGCGTCGGTGGAGCGGAACCCGATGGCGAGGGCGACGGCGCCGACGAGCAGGACGCTCATCACGCATTGCAGGACGCTGCCGACGACGTGTCCGACGAGGACGGACGGGCGGTGGATGGCCATGGTGCGGAAGCGGGCGATGATGCCCTCGGTCATGTCGTTGGAGACGGAGACGGCGGTGCCGATGGTGGTGCTGCCGATGGTCATCAGGAGCAGGCCGGGGACGAGGTAGGCGATGTAGTCGGCGCGGTCGCCGCCGCCGATGCCGGCGCTCATGGTGTCGCCGAAGATGTAGACGAAGAGCAGCAGGAGCATGACGGGGGTGAGGAGCAGGTTCAGCGTGAGGGAGGGGTAGCGGCGGGCGTGCAGGAGGTTGCGGCGGAGCATCGTGGACGAGTCGCGGACGGCGAGGGAGAGAGAGCTCATCGGACTGCGTCCTTCGGCTGGTGGGGGATGGCGGTTCCGCCGGTGAGGGCGAAGAAGACGTCGTCGAGGTCGGGGGTGTGGACGGTGAGTTCGTCCGCCTGGATACCGGCGGTGGCGAGGCGGTCGAGGAGGGCGTGCAGGGCGCGCTGGCTGCCGTCGCTGGGGAGCTGAAGGGTCTGCGCTTCGTCGTCCTTCGCCGCTTCGCCGATGGCGTGGGTGGCGTGCCGGTAGGTGGCGGGGTCGGTGAAGCGGAGGCGGACGTGCCCGCCGGGGATGAGGCGCTTGAGTTCGTCGGCGGTGCCTTCGGCGGCGATCTTTCCGTCGTTGAGGACGGCGATGCGGTCGGCGAGTTCGTCGGCTTCTTCGAGGTACTGGGTGGTGAGGAAGACGGTGACGCCGCCGGTGACGAGTTGGCGGATGATCTGCCACATGGTGTGACGGGAGCGCGGGTCGAGGCCGGTGGTGGGCTCGTCGAGGAAGATGATGCGCGGGTCGCCGACGAGGGTCATGGCGATGTCGAGGCGGCGCTTCATGCCGCCGGAGTAGGTGGAGGCGGGCTTCTTCGCGGCTTCGGCGAGGTCGAAGCGTTCGAGGAGTTCGGTGGTGACCCGGCGTCCCTCGCGCTTGGACAGGTGGTGCAGGTCGGCCATGAGGAGCATGTTCTCCTCGCCGGTGATCAGGCCGTCGACGGCGGAGAACTGACCGGTGACGCCGATCTCGGCCCTGACCGCCTGCGGGGCGGTGGCCAGGTCGTGGCCCGCGATGCGGATGTCGCCCGAGCCGGGGCCCGGGGAGACGAGCGTGGAGAGGATCTTGACGGCGGTGGTCTTGCCCGCACCGTTCGGACCGAGCAGGGAGAACACCGTTCCCTGCGGGACGGCCAGATCGATGCCGTCGAGGACGACCTTGTCACCGTAGGACTTGCGCAGCCCGTTCGCCGCGATGGCCAAGCCGGTCATGAGACGCACTCCTTCACAAGCTGAGGGGGGTGGGGGTCAGAGGCTGCGGGCGGTGATGTCGCCGTGGGCGGTGGTGGCGTGGATGGTCAGCCCGGCGGCGGAACCCTCGCTGTTCTGGAGGGTGTTGGTGATGCGGCCGAGGGTGGTGCCGGCGTCGAGGGTCGCGGAGACACCGCGGGCGGCGCCGACCTCCAGGTCGCCGGACTCGGTGCGCAGCACGACCGCGCCGCCGAGGGCCTCGGTGATGCGGATGTCACCCTTCTGCGTACGGAGTTCAGCGGGGCCGCCGAGGCGGCCGACGGTGATGTCACCGGCCTGGAGGGTGAGGTGCGCGGCTGCGGTCTCGTCGAGCTTGACCGTGCCCTGCGCGCTCTCGATGGTCACGTCACCCAGGCGTCCGACGCCCCGGAAGTCGGCGGCGGCCGTCTTGGCCTCGACGCGGGATCCGGCCGGCAGCTGGACGGTGACCTCGACCGCACCGGAGTTGCCGAGGATCCGGCTCTTCGGCTCGGCGGCCTCGATCCGCAGCACTCCGTCGGTGTAGGCGACGGTGACCTGTTCGGCGGCCTTCACGTCGTTGCTCTTCGCGGCGTTCGCGGGGAGGACCTCGACCGTGGCGTCGGCGGTCCGGTCGGCGGCGATGAAGCGGATCTGGCCCGCCGGGACGGCGAGGACGACGGAGACCGGGGCGGTGGTGGCGAACTTCTGCATGATGCGCTCCTTGTGTTTTCCGGCCCGGACTCCTTGCCCGCGCCGTTTCTGACAAGAGAAACGCTACGTTGCGTTCAAGGATCGAGCAACGGTCACGTTGCATCAAATCCCTATCACCGCAGGTGAAAGCCGGGATTTCATTGCAACCATCATGCGGGCTAACGCAACAAGGCACACCATTGCGTTGCAATGAAATGCACGTGAACGCTATAGTGGCGACATTCGAGGAGCACGAAGGAGACAGCGATGCCAGGTGGCCGGCTCACCCAGCAGGAACGTCAGCAGATCGCGCTGGGGCTGGCCGACGGCCTCGCCTACGCCGAGATCGCCCGACGGCTCGACCGTCCGACCTCGACCATCACGCGTGAGGTGATGCGGAACGGCGGTCCCACCGGCTACCGCGCCGACCTGGCCCACCGCGCCACCGAACGCCGGGCCCACCGGAGCAGGCAGGCCACGCCCCGGAGCCCGGAGGCGCTCCCGCAGGCCCACGGACGTGATCCCGAGGCCGTGCGCGAGTACGAGGAAGTCCTCACCACCGTCTTCATGCAGTCGGGCATGCCCAAGATGATGTCCGGGGTGATGGCGTGCCTCTGCATCAGCGACTCGGGCAGTCTCACCGCGGCCGAACTCGTCCAGCGCCTCAGCGTCAGCCCGGCGACCGTCTCCAAGGCGATCGCCTTCCTGGAGGGCCAGTCCTTCGTCCGCCGGGAACGCGACGAAGGCCGACGCGAGCGCTACACCGTCGACGCCGACGTCTGGTACCAGTCGATGATGGCCAGCGCCCGGGCCACCGCCCGGATCGTCGAGACCGCCCGGCAGGGCGCCGGCGTCCTCGGTCCCGACACCCCGGCCGGCACGCGCCTCGAAAACATCGCCCGCTTCCTCGACTTCGTCAGCGAGAGCTCCGTGCGCGCCGCGGAGCAGGCCCGCGCGATCCTCCACACGAGCCCGGAAACACCCCTGGAAACAGCCCCGGAAACACCCCAGGCCGACTCGTCCGCCTAACCCGGCTCCCTCGTCCGCCTGACCCGGCTCCCTCGTGCCCCGGGCCCGACTGTGAACGGGGTGTGGCAGCCCCGTTGCAGTCGTATGGCACGGCCCCTGGAACCCTTGAGCCCCTCCCGGCCCCCGCCCTACGGTCGTACCAGTGCACAACACGACCGTGTGCCCGAGTGGTTCAGGGACTCGCCTGCAAAGCGAGTTACGTCGGTTCGATTCCGATCACGGTCTCTACGATCACCGTCGCTACTCCTGCTCCCCGCGCCACTTCTTCACCTTCAGGACAGGCTTCTCGCCGAGCCCGGCGTCGTTCTCACAGCCCAGTTCCTTGACGACCGCCAGCGTGACGGAGTGGAGGACGGTGAGGTACGCCTCACGGGTGGCCGGGGTGTTGGCGGGGTAGGCCCCCTTCGCCGGCTTCTCGAAACTGAGCATCCCTTCGAGGGGAGCCGGTTCCGTCTCCGACCCCTTCAGCCGAGGGCTGGAGCACCCCAGGAAGACGCGTGCGGTCTTGTCGTCGGTGCTCGCCTCCCGGCCCATCGCGTAGAGGTACCGGCCGGCGTCCGTCCACTCGGTGCCGTCGTCGTGCAGGTCGGCGTCCTCGTACCACCTGAACCCGATCGTGACACCGAGCCGCGAGTCGCCGTCAGTGCCGACCTCGCACATGGCGGGACGCCCCGGCGGCCTGCCTTCCCTCGCCTGGTCCTCGATCAGCACCTTCACGGTCGGCTCCAGCCCCGTACCGGCCGAGCGGAACTCCTTCGTGCCCAGCACCGACTCGAGCGCGCCGACCGCCGCCGGCGAGAGCGTCCCGTCGCACTGCCGCGCGGCCTGCGGTGGCTCCTCCCCACCGCTGCCACAACCGGTGAGGAGCAGGCCCAAGGCCAGCACGGTCGATACGGATGCGCATGCTCTTCTCATCAGGATTCCTCGCGATGACGTCGACTCAGCCGGTCTCCGGGCTGTTGCCCGTCTGGTTCGCGTGGTCGTTGCCCTTCGCGTAGCCGCCGTCCACGGATTCGATCATGTCCTGCTTGAACTCGCTGCTCACCTGACCGCTGTGCTGCGCGAGGAACCGCTCCATCGGCGACTCGGCGCTGTAGCGACCCGCCGTGTAGAGCTCCTTCTTGTCGTCGTGGATCTGCTCCTCGGTCTTGCCCTTGTGGTCGTCCACGGACTTGTCCGACCAGTCGCCGATGACCTGGCCGGCCAGCTGTTCCATGACTCCGGAGCCGGTGTCGACCGCGAGCGGTACGAGGACGGCGGCCGCGCCGACCGCCGCGGTGGCGGGCAGGAAGGCGACGCCGGCCGCGATGCCGACCGTGGCGCCGAGCTCCACCCAGCCGGCCTTCGCCGCCGCCGCCTTCTCGTACTCCTCGTGCTTCTTCATGCCCTCGGCCTCGACCTGGTTGGCTCGCGACTCGTCAAGGACGCCCTGGAGGGTGGCCCCCGTGTACACGGTGGCGCGCGCGCCGCCCTCGTCGATCTTCCCGCCGGGGCCGACCTGCGACTCCAGCACACTGGTGGTGTAGAGACGCTCGGCGGTGGAGACCGTGGCGTAGGCGTCCGGGTGCTGGCCGAGCGTGCTCAGGAAGTCGATCGCGCCCTCCCGCCCGAACTCCGGGTGGGCCCCGGGCATCCTCGACGGCGCGAAGACGCTCTCGGGGTCGTTCTTGGTGAGAGCCCAGTTGAGGTCGTCGATGTACCCGGCGCCCATGTTGCCGAGGCTGTCCGCCATCGAGGACTGGTACTTCTTCAGGAGCTCCGGGTCGCTGCCGTACTTCTCGACGACCTGCGACATGATCTCCGCGCTGGTCTCGTCGCGCTTCAGCTCCGGCTTCGGGTCGTCCCAGCCGTGGCCGAGCGTCGCCGCCTCCAGGGCGTGGCCGAAGGCGTCGGGCATGTAGTCCGCGGACTTCTTGGCGTCGTCGGGGTCGTGCCCGTCGATGTCGGGGAAGAAGTCGTACTTGTCGTTGGCGAAGTAGTCCAGGTAGCTGGTCTGCTTCCCGTCCTCCTTCCCGTTCAGGTCGACCGACCCGCCGAGGCTGCCGTCCTTGTTGTACGACGTGGGGTCCTTGGAGAAGTACTCCTTGGCCGCCTCCGGGCTGTGGCCCAGCGCCTCCAGCATCGAGACCATCGGGTCGTAGCCGGCGCCGTTGACGCCCGAGGGGTTGTACTGGTTCTTCAGCCCGCCGTTGATCATCGACTTGCTGTCGGCGAAGAGGTACGGGTCCTTGGCGTGGAGCTGGGTGACGTGCTCCGCGATGGGGACCAGGAACTTCGGGTCGTAGTTGCCGTAGCGCATGATGCCGCCGAGCAACTGGTAGCCGAAGGCCGGGTTGTTGTCGTACTTGACGAGCGGGATGCGCTCCGTGCCGAGCTTGCGCATGTCCGTGGACCACTTGTCGGTCCAGGCGTCGCCGCCCTGCGTGGCCGTCGCCAGGTTGAGGCCCAGGTTCTTCTGGAGCTCCTGGACGTCCGCGAGGCGCTGCTTGTCGACCTTCGCGTAGTCGTACGTGTCCGTCGACAGCTGCCCGAAGAACTCCAGGGAGCCCTTGGGCCCGAGGCCGTCGTAGAAGGTCCTGGAGAACTCCTTCGAGCCGCTGTTGTCCTTCAGCAGCTCGTTGAGGCGCATCAGCTCCTCGTGCGAGATGTCCCGGCCCTTCTTGGCCAGGTCGACGGCGCGCTGTGCCTCCTCGGCGTCGAGGCTCGCGTACTTCGGGGCACTGAAGTTGTGCTTGTCGCCGGTGATGTTGGCCTTGAGCGCGTTGGAGCAGGCCACGTCGGCCTCGGTGCAGACCTCCAGGATGGCCTTGATCCGCTCCTCCATCGCCTGGATGTCGGCGCGCTCCTTGCGCACGAGGTCCTGGAAGTCGGGGTCGTGCCGCATGCCCTGGTCCTTGGTGGACGACAGCGGCTCCCTGGCCTCGACGGTGCCGTCGGGCTTCACCCGGAAGCCCTTCGCGGGCGCGTCGGTCTCGGCGATCGTCCTGAGGTCGTCCTTCGCCTTCTTGAAGGCGTTGTAGCCGTCCGCCATGACCTTGTGGATGCCGTCGGCGGCCTTCGCGGCGTCCTCGAACTCCTTGGCGGTCTTGTCCACGAACGGCTTCGTGACCTCGGCGTTCACACCGCGCCAGTAGTCGTCCTTGGCCTTCGCGGCCATCGTCGTACGGGCGTCGTCGGCGAGCTTGTCCAGCTTGCCCTTCATCGCGGACCAGTCGTCCGCCGCCGCCTTCATCTTGTCGAGCGGCGCGTGGTGCACGTTGTCGTAGGTCAACACAGGAGGGCCCCCGCCTACTTGAAGTACTCGTTGATCTTGGAGGCCGCCATCGCCGCCCTGATGTCTTCCTCTTCCTTCGCGTGGGAGGCCGCGCTGTAGTCGAGGTGGTTGGAGATGTTGGCGCAGGCGTCGAGCAGCGTGTTCAGCTGCGAGCTCCACGTCTCCTGCACGGTCGACATCGCGGAGCCCGTGAGGAAGCCGTTGCTCGACATCCCCGTCGCCGCCTCCGTGGTGTTCGTACGCGCGTGGTTCCCGTCCTTGACGAGCCGGCCGTGCAGCGCGTAGGCGGCGCTGCCGATGGCCCCGAGCTTGTCCTGGTCGACGCTGAGGTCGGCGTTGCCGCCGCCGCCCCCGCCGGGCTCCGGAGCGACCTGGTTGAGCCTCATGCTCACGCTGGCCGTGGAGGTGGACCGGACGGACGCCCACTCCTCTTCGAACGACATGTTCTCCCCCGCGCGGTGATCGTGCCGGTGATCGCGTGGTGATCGTTCCGGCTTCGCCTCAGCAAGTTCCGTGCCCACGGAATCACGGCGATCGTAGTACCGCAGTCCTGCGTTCGAGCACTCCCCACCCGGAATTCCCTGGCGGAACGAGATCTTCACGACGCTTCACCGCACGCACAGGCCCACTTCACCTTCGCAACTCGGACAGCCTCGGACGTTCCGGGCTCCCCGTTTCCCGGCCCGGTACCTGGCGGGCGTGGGGGCCGGGCCCCGCCCCGCCGCCACGCCCCGTCGCCTCGGTAGGCTCGACCCGCCCCCGGGTCGCCCCGGGAGCGTCGCAACACCCGTCGTAGCAACAGGGGGAATCACCGGTGGAACGGTCGCGCACGCAAGGGGACTCCGCGCCATCCGGGGCGGCGGCGCGGACGACTCAGGAGCAGCGGGCGGCCCAGGAGCAGCAGGCCCCCCAGGAGCAGCGGGCGACCCCGAAACACCCGGCCACGCCAAACCACCCAGCCACCCCGAACCACCCGGCCACCCCGAACCACCCGGCCGCCCCGGACCGCCGGATCGGCCCGTATCGGCTGATCACCCGCCTCGACCCGCCCGGCTCCGCCGTCCCCTGCCGCCGGTTCGTCGCCCGCACCCCGGACGGCGGCCGTACGGTCCTCCTGAGCGCCCCGCTGCCCGGCACCGACCCGGCCCGCTTCGCCGCCGAGGCCGGCGCGGCCCGCCACCTCCTCGGCCCGTGGATCGCCCCGGTGACGGACGTGGCCGAACCGGCAGCCGGCCCTCTCCGGTCGGGCCCTGTCCGGTCGGGCCCCGCCTGGTACGCGAGCCCGTACGTGCCCGCCCTCCCGCTCCCCGTGGCCCTCGCCGTCCACGGCGGCCCGCTGCCCGAGACCACCGTCCGGGCCGTCGGCGCCGCCCTCGCCGAGGCGCTCGCCGCCGCGCACTCCCAGGGCCTCACGCACGCCGGAGTCTCCCCCGCCGCCGTCCTCCTCACGGCCGACGGCCCCCGGCTGAGCTGCTTCGGCGCGGTACGGGCCGCCGCGGCCGACGGCGAGCCGCGCACCGGCCTGCCGGGCCTCGACCCGGGGTCGCTCGCCCCCGAACAGGCTGCGGGCGGCCGCCCGCGACCGCCGGGCGACGTCTTCGCGCTCGGCGCCGTCCTCGCGTACGCCGCCACCGGCCACACCGTCCCCGAACGCGAGGAACTCCCGCCCGCCCTGCGCCAGGTGGTCTCCTCCTGTCTGGCCCGCGACCCCGCCGACCGCCCCACGGCGGCCGCCCTGATGTCCGCGCTCGCGCCGCCGACCGCGCACCAGACGGTGCTGAACTCGGCCGGCACCCTGCTCACCCCCGGCTGGCTGCCGGGCCGGGTGGTCGCCGCACTCGCCCGCCAGTCGGCGGAGCTGCTGGCCGCGGAGCTGCCCGTGACACCCGAGCAGGCGGAACCCGCCGAGCCCGCCACGCCCGTACGCGCCTGACGCCCACAGCCGACGGTCCCCACCCTCCCCCTGCCCTGCCCCCGCCCCGCTCTCGATCCGACGGACCTGACCTCATGCTGTCGCCTCTGACCCACGACGACCCGGCCGCGGTCGCCACGTACCGCCTCCTCGCCCGCCTCGGCTCCGGCGGCATGGGCACGGTCTACCTGGCGCGCACGCCCGGCGGCCGGACGGTCGCCCTCAAGACCGTGCACGCCCGGCTCGCCACCGACCCCGCCTTCCGCGCCCGCTTCCGGCTGGAGACGGACGCGGCGCGGATCATCGGCGCGCGCCACGGCGCGGCCGTCGTCGACGCCGACCCGCTGGCCGAGACCCCGTGGCTGGCCACCGAGTACGTCCTCGGCCCGCCGCTCGACGACGCCGTCGCGCTCGGCGGCCCGCTCCCCGAGCCGACCGTCCGCGCCCTCGGCGCCGCGCTCGCCGGAGCCCTCGCCCAGCTGCACTCCTCGGACGTGGTCCACCGCGACCTGAAGCCGTCGAACGTCCTCGTCACCGCCTACGGCCCGAAGATCATCGACTTCGGCATCGCCCGCGCGGCCGGCGACGACCACCTGACCCGTACGGGAGCGGCGGCCGGCACCCCCGCCTTCATGTCGCCGGAACAGGCGAGCGGCCAGGAACACCCCCCGGCCGGCGACGTGTTCGCGCTCGCGGGCGTCCTGGTCTTCGCCGCCACCGGCCACGGCCCCTTCGGTACGGGCTCCCCCGCCGACCTCCTGTACCGCGTGCGCTACGCCGAGCCCGACCTCACCGGCGTACCGGAGGCGCTGCTGCCGCTCCTGACGGCCTGCCTCGCCAAGGACCCGGCGGCCCGCCCGACGACGGGCGTCCTGGTCGACCATCTCCACGACGGACACGGTGAGTTCGCGGACCATCTCCCCCCGCTCCTCCTCGCCGACATCGCCCGCCGCGCGACGGACGTCTGGCTCCACGCGCCGCACCGCCTCCCGGTCCCGGCGGGAGCCGCGTTCGCGGAGACCGCCCCGGACACCCCGCTCTCCCGCCGCCGCGCCCTGACTCTGGGCGGAGGTTCCCTGCTGGGCCTCGCGGGAGCGGGCGCGGGGGTGTGGACGTGGCTGAACTCCCGGGACACGGAAGGCGGTACGGCCACGGGCGGCACCCCGACCCCGACCGGCCCCACCGCCATCCCCGCGACGACGGCCGCCGACGGCTCGCCCGCGGCGCTGTGGCAGGACGAAGTCCTCGACCGCGAGGAGAGGATCACCCCGCTGATCGCCGGTGACGTCGTGGGCTTCGCCGAAACCGTCTCCTTCCGCGCCGTGGACACGAAGAGCGGCAGCGAACTCTGGGCCGACCGCGCGGTCATGGAGCCCCACCAGGTCACCACCGACGGCACGAACTACTACCTGTCCGACGGCCCCTACGAGGGCCCGGGGGCCCTGAAGATCCGTACGCTCGCGGCGCGCACCGGCAAGGAGGCGGCCCGCACGATCGAGCTGAAGGGCCTGGACGGGACGACCACGCAGCTCCTCACCGCGACCGGCGGCATCCTCTTCACCGCCTCGCGCCTGGGCAAGCGGGAGCTCGACTCGGACCTGGACAAGGTCGGCTGGCACCTGCTCGCCGTCAACCTGCGCACGGGCAAGGAGGCCTGGCGGCAGCCGTACGAGTGGGACGGTGTCCGGCCGTGGCTCGCCCAGGTCGTCGGCGACCGGCTGATCCTCGGCAAGAACAGCGGGGACCTCGACTCCTTCCTCGTCCAGGCACGGGATGTGCGCACGGGGCAGCAGCTGTGGAAGCGGCGGCTCCCGCTGAAGGACTCCTCCGCGTTCATCCCCGGCCACCTCGCGACCGACGACCGGCACGTCTACCTTGGCGGCGACCGGCTCCGGGCACTGCGGCTCACCGACGGCGGCATCGCCTGGGAGTACGGCTCCGGCACCGGCACCGGCAGCACCAACTACGGCGTACCAGCTGTCTCGCGTGGGTTCGTCTACGCGCACGAGGCGAGGGACGAGCCGGGTCTCGTGGTCGTCAGGGCCGTGATCGGTGCCCGGCACTGGAACGAGTCGCCCTCGCCCCGCTCCCTGACTCCCGATTTCTTCGCCGCCCCTGTGGTCGGCGACAGGTACGTGTACGCGCCCGTGCGGGGCGGCCTGAGCGCGGTCGAGTTGGACAGCGGCCTCTCCGCCTGGGTGTTCCCGACGGACGCCACCCGCTACGTCGTCGACAAGGACCGGACCCGGATCATCGGCGCCGGGAAGTCGTCCGTCGTGGCCATCCCCTTCGCCTGACAGCCCGCCCCTCGCCCTCGGTCTCCCCCCTCACCACGCCCCACCGCACCGGAAAGAACCCTCGTGACCACGCAGCCCCTCGCCACCGGCGACCCGCTCCGGCTCGGCCCGTACCGCCTCCTCGGCGTCCTCGGCGAGGGCGGCATGGGCAAGGTGTACGTCGGCCGTGACTCCTCCGGAGCCCCCGCCGCCGTCAAGGTCCTCCGCCCCGAGCTCGCCCACGACCAGCACCTCGCCCAGCGCTTCGTCCGCGAGGCCGACATGGCGCGGGCCGTCACGAGCCACGGCGTGGCCCGGGTCCTCGACGCGCAGACGGAGGGCGGGCGGCCGTGGATCGCCGCCGAGTTCCTCGCCGGGCCGACGCTGGACGTCGCCGTCCGCGCGTACGGGCCGATGGACGTGCCGACGGTCCGCGCCCTCGCCGCCCACCTCGCGCGCACGCTCCACGACATCCACGCCGCCGGGCTCGTCCACCGCGACCTGAAGCCCGCGAACATCGTGCTGACCTCGACCGGTCCGCGGATCATCGACTTCGGCATCGCCCGCCCCGAGCACGGGCTCACCCTCACGACGACCGGGCAGATCCCGGTCACCCCGGGGTACGGGGCGCCGGAGCAAGTCCTGGGTCAGCGTGTCGGCCCGGCCTCGGACGTCTTCTCGCTGGGCGCGGTCCTCGCGTACGCGGCGAGCGGCCGGCGCACCTTCGACGCGGCCCACGTGGCGGCGGTGCAGTACGAGGTCGTCCACGGCGCCCCGGACCTCAGCATGGTCCCGCCGGAGCTCCAGGAGCTGATCGGCCCGTGCCTGGCGAAGGACCCGGCGTACCGCCCGGCTCCCCCGCAGGTGGCCCAGGCCTTCGCCCCTCCGAAGGGCGCCGACCGCGCCTGGCGCAAGGGCCCGCTGGCCGAGGACATCAAGCGGCGCGAGACCGCGACGAAGCGCCTGGCGGCGCCCGAGGAGACCGCCGTACCCGGCGGGCGGCCGACCCGGCGCCGCTTCCTCACCGGCGCGGCCGTGGGCGTGGCGGTCCTGGGCGCGGGTGGCGGGGCTGGGGCCTGGTGGCTGAACCGCGGCGAGGAGAAGTCCCCGACCGCCGACGTGCCGCCCGCCGTGGCGACCCCCGAGGCGGCGTTCATCTCGATCATCGACAACCCGTACGGCAAGACCCCCACGCCCCTGTGGGGACCCCAGGACGTCACGGCGACAGGCGGACAGCTCCCCCTGCCTGTACGGGACGTGGTGATCGTGCAGGCGAGGACGGGCGGCCTGCTCGCGCTCTCCGTCACCACCGGCAAGGAGCGGTGGCGGGCCAAGGAGATCGACGCCGACGCCGGTTACGTCTCCGTCGCCGACCGGCTCGTCGTGGGCGTCGACAAGAACGGCGTGGCGCACGCCTTCGTCGCCTCCACCGGAAAGCCCGTCTGGCAGACCCAGAACGACGTCGACGACCTCCTCGCCGCCGACGACACCCACGTCTACCTGGTGTCGAAGGACAACGAGCTCCGCGCGGTCAACGCCTGGACCCTCGCCACCACCTGGACGCGCCCGATGACGTCCCCCCGCTCCCACAACGGCCCCGCGAAGGCCGCCGTGGGCAGGAAGCGGCTCGTGATCCACGGCAGGGACGGCTACGTCGCCGGGCTCTACACCGAGACGGGCGAGACGGACTGGGAGGTCAAGAACCAGGGCACCGACGGTCAGCCCCCCGTGCTCGGCGACAACATCGCCTACCTCGTCGGCCGCACGTTCATGGCCCGTCGGCTCGACCGCGGCGACTTCCTCTGGGAGGAAGAGCCCCTCACTGAGTCATACGGCTGGGGTACCCCGGCGGTGGACGGCGACTATGTCCTGGCCAACCGCGGCTACAGCGTCTATCGCTTCAGCACCATGCCGGACACCCGCCACCCGGTCTCGGACTGGTACGACTCCCTGGATGGCCTGGGCTCGGGCGCCGGCACCCTCAACCCCATTGCTGTGGCGGGCTCGACGGTCTGGTTCCACAAGCCCGACAACAGCGAGGTCCAGGTCCTCCACAAGACCACCCACGAGCGGCTCTTCGTCGCGAAGATGAAGGGCGAGGGCGCCTACCAGCTGGCGAGCGACGGCAACCGCGTCTTCATCGCCCGAGCCGGCCGGATCTACGCCGTGCCGGTCTACGGCCGGTGAGTCGGCGCCCCGCCCCGCCGCCTTACGACGTCGGGTGCGCGGTCGGCGAGGGCACGCCCGCAGCGAGCCCGTCGTCCTCGCAGCCCAGCTCCCCGGACACCTGCCGGGCCGCCGCGTTGGCGAGGGTGATGAGGCGGGTCCGCTGCTCCAGGTCCGTGTCCGGGATTCCGGCGGGGCCCCAGATGGTCGTCTCTACGACGATCGTGTGGGCGGGCTCCTTGAGCCGGCAGGAGAAGTAGACATGGCCTAGGCCGGAGGAAGTGAAGGCCTCAAGGCCTGACACGTAGGAGGTCACCGACTTGGCGAGCTGCGGTCCCAGGTACGGGCCCTTCCCCACCGCGCCCACCTCGATCCTGAGGTCCTTCTGACCGCCCTCGGCGGGCCGGAGGCCGCAATACCGCACCGCCTGCGGCCGGTAGGAGTCGGCCCACGGCGCGGCGGCGGCGTCACGCAGCCTGGACAGAGCCTTGTCCGGCTTCGACAGGTCGTCCTCGAAACGCTCGCTGCCCAGGACTGCCTTGAGCGCCGCCGCAGCGGGCGCTTCCTTGGCGAATCCCCCGCAGACCTCGGCCGCCGCCAGTCCCTCCGGTTCCTTCGGGGCTTCCCCGCCGTCGCCGCCGGAGCAGCCGCCGAGGAGGGCGGCCACGGCCACGGCCGTACCAAGTCGCGTCAACGCAGACCGCATGTCGGTCACTTCTTCTCGTACGGGTCGGGGAGCGAGTTGTCGCGGGAGTGCATGCGCGAGTCGCGGACGTACTTGACCAGTTCCTCGTCGAGGTAGTTCCGGTCCCGCTCGCTCCAGCCGGGGGCGTTCGCGTAGGCGATGCCCGGCCTGAGCGAGTTCTCCTTGCCCATGGCCAGTGCCTCGTCCTTCAGGTCGTCCGACTTCTTCTTGAGCAGCTCGTCCTTCTCGTACTTCTGGGCCATGTCGTCGGCTTCCATGGCGATGAAGGTCACCACGGCGCCGCCCACCGTCTCGGCGGCCAGCGGTACGAGTACGCCACCGGCGCCGCCGGTCAGCGCGACGACACCGCCCGCCGCGACCGCGCCGACCCCGAACTTGACCCACTCGGTCGTCTT
Source organism: Streptomyces sp. NPDC058650 (assembly GCF_042717315.1). NCBI lineage: Bacteria > Bacillati > Actinomycetota > Actinomycetes > Kitasatosporales > Streptomycetaceae > Streptomyces > Streptomyces sp. NPDC058650. Next base: position 78,748 of record NZ_JBHXRL010000024.1, on the reverse strand, counting down.
GCCGACGGCCTTCTTGTGCTCCTCGGAGTCCTTCTCGTAGTCCTTGTCGATCTGCGCCATGCGGGACTCGTCCATGATTCCCTGCGCCTCGGACCCGATGCGCAGGGTCGTCCGGGCGTCGGTGAGGTCCCGGTCCTCGAAGGTGGATCCGGGCTTGGGGCCCACCTCGTCGAGGACGCTCGTCGTGTACAGCATCTCGGCCGCCGAGAGCGTGGCGTGGCCGGTCTCGCTCTGCGACACGATCCCCATGAAGTTGACGGCGTCGCCACGGTTCCAGAGCAGCCCGGTGTCGAACTCCTCGCCGAACCGGGACTTGCCCTTGTCGTCGTTGTAGCCGAAGGGGGAGTTCGTCTTCTCCTCCATCGTCGTGTCGCTGTCCGTCTCCAGGGAGCGGTTCAGCTCGTCGATGTAGGCGGCGCCCATCTTGCCGAGGCTGTCGTCGATGCCCGGCTGCTGGTGCATGTACTTGGCTTCGCTGCCGTACCGCTCGACGACCTTCTGCATGACCTCCGCGTTCTCCTTGGTCCGCACGTCCTTGAGGCCCTCGGCCTCGGCGTCGTACGGATGGCCGGTGGTCGCGGACTCCAGGGCGTGGCCGAGCGCGTTGTAGCCGGGCTCCTTGGTCCTGTCGCCCTTGTCGTTCAGCTCCTCGGGCCACTGGCGGTCCTTGGAGAAGTAGTCGAAGGGGTCGAGCTTCTTGTTGTCCTTGGTGTTCTCGGGCGTGACGTCGATGCTGCTGTTGAAGAACTCCGTCGACGCCTTGGGGTTGTGCCCGAGCGCCTCCATGAAGCCGATCATGGGGTCGTTGCCCAGGTCGCCGCCCTGCCAGTTCAGGTGGCTCGGCATGCCGCTCATCTGCTGCCAGGCGCGGTCGGCGGGCAGCCGTCCGTCGTGCGTCATCTTCCGCTCGGTGACCACGAGACCGTTGCCGTAGTCCTTCAGGAACTTGTCGTCGTAGTCGCCGACCCGCATCAGGTTGCTCATGACCTGGAAGCCGTACGGGCTGGTGCCGCGCGTCTGGATGGGCTCGCTGCCGGCCTTGATGACGTCGGACTTCCACTGCTCCATCTCGGGGCTCGTGGAGTGGGTGGCGGTGGCGAGCGTCATGCTCCAGTTCGTCTGGAGCTCCTTCAGCTTGTCGCGGTGGTCGACGCCGAGGCGCGAGCCGTCGCTCGGGTCGCCCATGTCGGCCCAGTACTCCATGCTGCCCTTCGGCCCGACCTCCAGGGCGAACTTCTCGGCGAAGTACGGGTCCTTCTGGTTGGCCTTGAAGAGGGCGTTGAGCTTGTCGATCTCCGCCGGGGTTGCCTCGTCGCCCTTCTTGTACAGCTCGTAGGCGGCGTGCGCGTCCTCGGCGTCCTGCGCCTTCGAGGCGGCGGCGAGCGAGTCGTAGCTCGTGCCGGAGAAGTTGTTCCTGTCCGAGCCGACGAGGCCGCGCAGCGCCCTCGACGCCACGTCGTCGGCGTTGTTCGCCCGGTCGACCGCGGCCTTGATCGCCGAGCGCATCGCCTCGAAGTCGGCCTGCTCGGGCTTGGGCCCGTCGTAGTCCTTGGCGCGGCGGTCGGGGTGGATCAGGTGGCTGACGACGCCGTCCTGGTCGATGCGGATCCCCTTGCCCGGGGCCTCCGCGACCAGCTTCTCCAGCTCGCTCTTCGCGGCCTGGAACTCGCTCTCCGCGTCCCGCAGGATGTTGCGGATGCTGGTCGCCTCGGTGAGGGCGTCGCCGAACTCCTTGGCGGTCTTCCGGACGAACGCCTGGGTCACCCCGGCGTTCTCGCCCTTCCAGTCGGCCTTCTCCGCCTTGCCCCTGAGGCCGGTGTCGGCCTTCTCCTTGGACTTCTCCAGCTTGGAAACCGCCTCCGACCAGCCCGTGACAGCCTCCTTGAGGCTGCCGAGCCGGGCGTGGAGGACCTGGTCGAACTTCAGCATCTAACGTCCCTCGTCAGCCATTGCAGCGCCGTGCGGTGCCGTGCCGTCGGCTTACTTGAAGTGCTCGTCGATCGTGGACATGGAGAAGTTCGTGACCAGCACTTCTTCATGGTTGGCGTGGCTGATGACCGTGTCCTCAAGGTGGTTGTGGATGTGCGCGCAGGCGCTGAGGAGCGTCTCGGCCTGGTCGCGCCAGGTGTCCCACATGGTCCACATCGCGGATCCGGTCAGGAATCCGTCGCCGTCGAGGCTATTGGCCGCCGTGCCGGTCTGGGCGCCCGCGTGGAAGGCGTCCCGCTCGAACCAGTGGAAGAGCTCCTGGGCCTCGTTGCCGATGGCCTTGAGGTCGGCGGACGTCACCTTGTAGTCGCTGGGGCCACCACTGCCCCCGCCGGATTCGGCGGGCACGCCGTTGAGCCTCATGGCAGTGGTCTCGCTGCGGAGTTGGGTCCACTCCTCGTCGAACGACATCTACTTCCCCACGTGAGTCACGGACGTTCGGCGGTACGGGCTGACTCAGCCTCGCCGCGAACGGAGTACGGGTACGGCGACGCCGACACCGAGCAGCACGGCCGCACCGATCCCGAGCCCGATCCAGAGCCCGGTGTTGCCGCCCTCGGAGGAGGCTGCGGCCTGCGGGGCCGGCGCGGGGGCGGCGGTGGTGGCCTCTACCGGACCGGGGTCGGAGGGCCGGGTTTCGGGGGCGGAAGGCGTGGCGGTCGCGACCTCGGTGAGGTCGTCGATGGGCCGGACGTCGGCCGGGCCGGGGTCGCCGGGCGTCTTCAGCGTACGGAGCGGGCGGATGGCGCCGTACCCGAGGAAGTCGCTGCGCTTGTCGCCCACGGGCTTGGAGATGGTGTTGAGCATGACCTTCAGGACCTGGTTGTTGGTCCAGTCGGGGTGCTTCGACCACAGGAGCGCGGCGGCGGCGGAGGCCAGGGCGGTGGCGTCACTGGTACCGGTGGACTTGCACATGCCCGTGCCACCTCCGCAGGCGTGCACGGTGTCCTTGCCGGGGGCGACGATGTCGACCTGGTCGCCATGCTGGGAGTTGGAGATTCGCGCCCCCTTGTTGTCGACGCCGCCCACCCCGACGACACCGGGAGTCGCACCCGGGAACTCCACGGGGTTGCCCTTGTCGCCGCTGTTACCGACGGCGGCGAAGACGAGCGATCCCTTGCCGAGGGCGTACTTCACCGCGTCGGTGAGTTCCTGCGAGCCCGCTTCGTTGCCGAGGGAGATGTTGATGACCTTGGCGCCGGCGTCAGCCGCGTACCTGATCGCTGGAGGGAGGACACGGTTGAAGTCCTTCCCGCCCTCGGCCTTGCTGACCCCGTTGTCGTCCAACCCGGGAACGCGGACCGGAAGGATCTTGGCACCGGGGGCCAGTCCGAACGCCCCGTTGCCACCGTCACGTTCACCGGTGCCCGCGATGAGGCCTGCCATGCCCGTGCCGTGCCCGGTGTAGTCGGTGAACTGGTCGCCGGACTGGACGGAGGCCGCGAAATCCTTGCCCTCCAGCACCTGCCCCCGGAGATCCGGATTCTGCTTGTCCACACCGGAGTCGATCACCGCGACGGTGACGCCCTTGCCCGTGCTGAGCTGCCAGATCTCCTCGGCGCCGAAAGCATCCAGGTGCCACTGCTGGGCACGGAAGTCCTCCGCGTGGGCGGGGACGGGAGCGATGCCCACCAGCAGCATCCCCAAGGCGGCCGAGGCGGTGACTCGGGCACGGCTCCGACGAATAGTGCTGGTAGACATCTGCTTCCTCGCGCTGATCAGTCGATGACGGGCGGCGCCGTGCGGCGGTTGCCCTGCTGCCAGGTTTCCTCGTCCTCGACCAGGTAGTCGGGACGCTCTCCGTTGGTGTCCTCGGGCTCGCGACCGGCCGGTGTGGTGGCTCCGCGCACGAGGCCGGAGCCGCCGGGCGTGAAGGGACGCGCGCCGCCCGCGGCACCGGCCGCGCCGGGGCGCTGCGCCTTGCCGCCGACGACCCCGCCGGTCTCACCGGCGAGGCGGCGACCGCCGCTGATGCCGTTCTGCCCTGCGCCCGTGCCACCACCCATGGAGGTGCCCATACCGCCGCCCATGGGGCCGCGGCCCATGCCCGCGCCGTTACGCCCACCCTGCTCCGTGCCGATGACGGTGCTGCGCGGGATCCCGGTCGCGGGACGCCCGTGCGTGCTCTGCACCTGGCGACCGCCGCTGATGCCCTCGCGGGGAACGTTGAGCCCGGTGCGCTGGCCGCCGGTCACCGGACCGCGGTGGTTTCCACCGCCTCCGGTGACGGGAGCGGTGGGGGCCAGGGGACCCGGCCCGCCCTTCGTGACCACCGGAGGCATGCCGGTGGTCACGAACGGAGGCGTACCGCCGTCCTTCGTGATCGGCGGCGGTGTGCCCTGCGTCGTCGGCCCCGGACCGGTGGTCGTGGTCTGTGCCGGCAGCGTGTCCACGCTGTCGATGCCCAGGTCCACGGGAACGTCGGGCCTGACGTCAGGCCGGGCGCCAGGCGGGACCACGGTCGTGTCCTCGGGCCTGATCACCTGAGTCGGCCCGTCCGTGTCACCCTTCGGCGGGGTCACGGTCGTGTCGGGCGTGGACCGGTGACCATCCGGCTGGGTGCCTGTCCGCTGTCGGCCCGTGGTCGTGTCCGTACCGACGGACCTGTCGCCCTGCGGAGTGGAGCCGATGTAGGAAGAGTCGTCCCGCACATCCGGGTTCTCCGGCACGAACGCCCCCGGCGGCGGCGGGAACGTCGGCGGTTCCGTGGTCCCCATGTGGAAGCTCGACCACTGGTACGCCTGCGACAGGCGGATCATCTCGTCCGCCGCCGCCTGCCGGTTCGCCTCCTCCTTGGCCTCGATGGCCGCGAGCTCTTCGCTGGCCGCCATGGCATTCCGGGAGTTGCGGGCGACGGTCGCCGAGTCGGGGTCGTTGCGGTACTTCGTCGCGGCTTCCAGGTTCGCCTTGGCGGACTCGTGGGAGGCGTACCGGGGCATGGCGCTCTGCGCGAAGGAGATCGCGGCGGCGTTCTCCGTCATCCAGATGGCTCCGCGCTCGCTGTAGTCCGCGAGACCCTTCGTCGAATTGGCCACGTTGTTGGCCCACTCGACGAAGGCCTTCTCGGCCTCGCCCTCCCAGTCCATGCGCCCCATGCTGGCTTGCAACTGACTGGCGATGACCTCCAACTGCTGCGAGACGACCTTCAGCCGGTCCGCCGCGCTGCCGATGTTGTAGCTGCTGGCTTCGTCGAGCCACGCCAGCATCTGCTCGTGCTTCATGCCGCGGAAGTTCGTTCCGCCGACGCCTCCGCCGACGCCGCCGCCCTCTGCAGGCCTCATCTCTCGCCTCTTCCCCGTGTCCCCGAAATTCCGTCCGCGCCCGCCTACTGGAAGTTGCCGCCACTCTCGGTGGTCTTGCCGCCTTCGCTCGCCGGCGCTCCGCGGCCCGCTTCCTTGTCCGCCTTCTCCTTGGCGTCGAAGGTCCGCTGGTGGATCCCGATCATCTTGCGCTTGATGTCGTCGTCCATCTCCTCGAAGCCGTTCTTGGAGGCGACGACCGCGATCCCCAGGCCTTCCAGGCAGTCACTGAGCAGACCGGAGAGCTCCACCAGGCGCGAGAGCGTCCCGTCGTACGCCGCGTAGGCGCTCTGGGCCTCGCCCCAGGCCGCCCCGCCGCCGCCGAACTGGGTTCGGGTCACCGGGTCGGCCTTCAGCTTCCCGGTTCCGGCCTGCGAGCCCTGGAGCTGCTCGATGAGCCCCTCGACCTGCTTCCTGAACGTCTCCATGGAGTCGGCGCTGTACTTGACGGCCTGCGCCCGCATCCCGGACGCCATCCCACCCAACGAGGCTTGCATGCCCGCTCCTCCCCCGTGTGAACTACCGTGCCGCGTCAATCCAAGTCTAGGAGTTCACTGTAGTCAGGAACGACGACAGTGCGCACCTCCGGGTTGCACAAGCAACGGACATCACATGGTTACGAATTGGGCACGGCGACTGCCGCCTGCGGGCGGATCGGGAGCCGGTTGACGGGTCGTCCGGTCGCCGCGCGCACCGCTGAGGCCACTGCGGCGGGTGAGGTGACGACCGGGACCGCGCTCGCCGCCTTCGCGCCGAACGGGGCCACGACGTCGCGCTCCTCGACGAGTTTCACGATGCGAATGTCCGGGGCATCCAGGGATGTCGGAAGTGCGTAGCCGGTGAAGTCGGGGTGCCGGACCAGACCTCTGGCGGTGCGGAGGTTCTCCGTGAGGGCCGCGCCGACGCCCTGGGTGACGCCCGCCTCGATACGGGTGGTGAGCTGGGCCGGGTTGAGGATGCGGCCGACGTCCTGGGCGACGGCCATCTCCACGACCCGTACGGCGCCGAGTTCGATGTCGACGTCCACCACCGCGCGGATCGCGCAGAAGGCGAGGCCGACGAAGGCGTCGCCCTGGCCGTCCTCGTCGAGGGGCTCGGTGGGGTGGGGGCGGCACTGGGCGGTCGCCCAGAGTTCCTTGCCGTCCATCGCCTCCGTGACCGTCGTCGACAGGACGCCGTCGTACGAGGTGATCTTGCCGTCGGTGATCTGGAGCAGCTCGGTCGACATGCCGAACTTGTGGGCCAGCGGCTGGAGGAGCTGCGTACGGACCATCTTGGCCGCGCGCTCCACCGCCCCGCCCGAGACCCACGTGTGGCGGCCGTGGGCGGACGGGCCCGACGGCGGCTGGTCGGTGTCGACGGGAGCGACCTGGACCTCGTCGATGCCGAGGGTCTCCTGCACGATCTGGCGGGCGAGCGTGGAGAAGCCCGAACCGGTGTCCACGGCCGAGCAGATGACCGTGGCGACCCCGTCCATGACCCGTACGGTCGCCGTCGAGACCTCGTCCATGCCCTCCGCGCCCAGCATGTGCACCATGCCGAGGGCGTAGCCCACGCCCCGCCGCACCGCGCCGGGTTCGCCCGCGCCCTCGGGGCCGCCGGGCAGCAGCCAGTCGTCCTCCGAGGTGTCCTTGGGGAGCGGCGGGAGCGGGAAGTCGCGTACGGCGGACAGGAGTTCGGCGACCGGGGCCGGGCAGGTCACGGTCTGGCCGGTCGGCAGGATGTCGCCGGTCGCCATCACGTTCCGCATGCGCAACTCGGCCGGGTCCACGCCCAGTTTGGCCGCGAGCTTGTCCATCTGCGCCTCGTAGGCGGCGCACACCTGCATCGCGCCCTCGCCCCGCACATGGCCGGACGGCGGGTTGTTCGTGCGGACCGCCCAGCCTTCGACGAAGGCGTGGGGGACGACGTACGGGCCGCAGGCGAAGGCCACGGCCGCCGCGAGCGACTCGGACGAGGAGTCGGCGTACGCGCCCGCGTCGAGCAGGATCTGCGCCTCCACCTTCACCAGGCGCCCTTCCGCGTCCGCGTGGTGGCGGTAGCGCAGCAGGGTGGGGTGGCGGTGGGCGTGTCCGAGGAAGGACTCCTCGCGCGTGGCGGTGAGCTTCACGGGGCAGCCGGTACGGAGCGCGAGCAGGCCCAGCGGGATCTGGAAGCCGGGGTCCTCCCGGTCTCCGGTGGCGCCGGGGACGCCGGTCACGACCACCTTGACCTGCTCGGGCTGGAGGCCGAAGCAGGCGGCGGCCAGGTCCCGGTCGGTGTGCGGGTCCGTGGACGCGGTGTAGAGCTCGACGCCTCCGTCGGGGCGCGGCACGGCGAGGCCCGCCTCGGCGCCGATCGGCGCCGGGTCCTGGCGGCCGATCCGGTACAGGCCCTCGACGATGATCTCGCCGGTGGCCTCCGGGTCGCCGAAGCGCAGCGGGATGTGCCGGATCAGGTTGCCGTCGGGGTGCAGCGCCTCGGCGGCGAAGGCCTTCTCCGGGTCGGTCACCGGGTCGAGGACCTCGTACTCGACGCTGATCGCGGCCGCGGCGAGCCGGGCCGTGTCGGGGTGGTCGGCGGCGACGGCCGCGAGGGCCTCGCCGTGGTGCCGGACCAGGTCGGAGGCGAAGACGGGCCGGTCGGCGACGCGGCGGCCGTACGTCGCCGCGCCCGGCACGTCGGCGGCCGTCACCACGGCCCGTACGCCCGGCATGGCCGTCGCGGCCGACGTGTCGACGGAGACGATCCGGGCGTGCGGGTGCGGGGAGCGCAGGATCGCGGCCCAGAGCAGGCCCTCCGCCCACAGGTCGGCGGCGTACGGGTACGTGCCCTCGGTCTTCGCCCGTGACTCGGCCTGCGGGAGCGAGGTGCCGAGGCCGTGCGCGGCCGGTTCCTGGTCCAGTGCCCCGGGGGTGTCCAGGACCACGGGACCGGGAACGGCGGTGGTCGCGTCGCTGCTCACGCCATGCCTCCGTCGTGCGGGTGGGGAATCTGGTGCGGGACGCGGGGTCCGGTCGGCCCGGCGGCGTCGGGAGCGGCGTGTGCCGCGGCCGCGGCGCTCGCCTCGCGCTCGGCGACGACGTCGCGTACGGCTTCGAGGACGCCCCGGTAGCCGGAGCAGCGGCACAGGTTGCCGGCGAGGGCCTGGCGGGTCTCCAACTCGGTGGGGGCGTGGTTGCCCTCCAGGAGGTCATGCACGGTCATGCACATGCCCGGGATGCAGAAGCCGCACTGGACGGTGCCGCACTTGGACATCGCGCGCTGCACGTCGGACGGCTCGCCGTCGGTGGCGAGCCCCTCGACCGTCCGCACCTCGGAGCCGGCGGCGGTCGCCGCCGGGACCAGGCAGGAGGCGACGAGCCGGCCGTCGACCTTCACATTGCACGCGCCGCACTCGCCCTGGGAGCAGCCGTCCTTGGCCCCGGCGAGGCCGAGGCGCTCGCGCAGGACGTAGAGCAGGGACTCGCCGATCCAGGAACCGGTGACGGGCCGGTCGGTGCCGTTGACCCGCAGGGTGTACGAGGTGTGGGGGTGCTCGTCGCTGTCGGTGGAGGCGTAGGCGCCGCCGGGCACGGAGGCCGTCGCGTCGGGCCCCTCGGCCGGAGCGTCGGCCGCGGCGTCCACGGGGACCGCCGCCTGGGCCTCTTCCGGCTCGGCTTCCTCTTCGACTCCTGCGGTTGCTTCCGCCTCGCCGGCGTCGACGACCTCGGTCTCCGCGACCGGCTCCTCGACGACCGGCTCCTCGGCGGTCGGCTCCTCCGGCAGCGCCCAGGGCGCGGGCGCGCCGCCCGGCAGGGTCGCCGGGGCCTGGTCGTACGCGGTGGGGAGCGGGGGCTCGGCCACCTCGGATACGGCCACCTCGGGTACGGCCACCTCGGGTGCGACCGGGATCTCCCACTGGCCCGTGGACCCCGTGCCCGCGAAGTTCCACTCCGCCGTCGCGTGCGGGTCCTGACCGAACTCCTCGACGGGCTGGACGTACTCGCCCCGCTCGAAGTACTCGGCCCCCCGGCCGTGGCCGAATTCGTGGTCCACGTGCTCGACCTGGTCGAAGTGCTGGACCTGATCCGCATCCGCGGGCAGGTAGGCCGTCCACGTGCCCGTCGCCGACGGATCGGTCGCCGCCGTCGGGGTGAGCGGCTGCAGCGGCATGATCATCGGCGGTACGTAGCCGTGGCCCGGCGCCTCCAGGGGCACGCCGTCCAGCATGAAGTCGGGCGGCAGCTGGACGAAGGCGGTGGCGTCGCCGTCGTACCCCTCGCTCTGCGGGATCGGCTCCCAGCCGCCCGGGTTCCCGTGCTGTTCGTCGTTGCTCATGCCAGTGCCCTCCCCAGTGCCCGTCGGGCGAGTGCGGCGACCGTGCGCCGCAGGTGCAGTACGGCGGGCGGCAGCTGTTCGTCGCCCGGCGGGTCCGGAATGCAGGCGGCGGCGACGTACTCGCCGAACGCCGCGAGCGCCTCCGGGGCCAGGCCCCGGTCGTTGTCCCAGTCCACCAGCGAGGCGATCCAGCGCTCCGCCTCCAGCGGGCGCAGGGGCATCGGGGCGACGGCGCCGACCGCGCAGCGCACCCCGCGCCGGGCCGGGTCCAGGACGACGGCGACGGAGGCGGTGGCGCGGGCCGGGCCGGTGCGGCCGGTGGCCTTGACGAAGACCTGGGGGGCGTGGAGCAGCGGTACGCGGACGAAGCCGACGAGTTCGCCGGGGGCCAGCAGGTCGCGGCCCGCGAGCAGGTGGGAGACGGGGATCTCGCGGGTGCCGAGCGGGCCCAGGACGACGAGGTCGGCCTCCAGGGCGGCGAGCACGGGCAGCGAGTCGCCGGTCGGCGCGGCGGTGACCACGTTGCCGCCGAGGGTGCCCGCGTTGCGGATCTGGGGCGGCCCGGCGGCGCGCGCCGCGGCGGCGAGGGCCGGGATGAGCGCGGCGAAGTCGGGGCGGCCCATCCGGGCGTGGGTGAGGCCCGCGCCGAGGAGGGCGTGGCCGTCCTGGTACTGCCAGCCGCGGATCTCGTTGATGCGGCTCAGGCCGACGAGTCCGGCGGGGCGGAGCTGTCCTCGGTTGACGGCGGCCATCAGGTCGGTGCCGCCGGCGACGGGCACGGCGGCCGGCATGGCGGTGAGCGCCGCCACGGCCTCGTCGAGCGAGGCGGGCAGCGTCACGGACTGCGCCGTCTGTGGTGCGTGCGTGGTCAACCCGCTGCCCCTTCCCGGTGTCCCGGTGGTCCCCGACTGTGCCCGGCGGTCGCGCCTGCGTGTGGGCGTACCGTACGTGCTCACAGGCCGGACGTGGCAACTCTGGCACATCTTCCGAGCCGTCCGGCGCGAGGGTCCGCGAAGGACTGTTCCGTCCGGGACGCCCCAGGAGCGACGGTAACTTCCGTTTCGCCGCTCTTGGGTGAACCGGGGACGCGAGGTGCCTCACACGATCGGGGCGCCCCTTCCAAGGGCCGGCCGACCACCCCTGGGCGCCGCTGCCAGGGGTGCGGTCCGGCGGGCGGGCGGTAGTCGACGCCGAGGGCGTCGAGGCGCCGGTAGTGGGTGTCCATCCGGCGCTCGAAGCCCGCGTAGTCGCGGTCGTCGGGGGCGGGCAGCGCGGACCAGGCGACCTCGGCGAAGGCGGCGAGACGCGGGAAGACCTGGTAGTCGACGCGGGCCCGGTTCTCCATGACCTCGGTCCAGACGTTGGCCTGGGTTCCCAGGATGTGGGCGGCGGCCTCCGGCGAGAGCCCCGGCGGGACCGGCTCGAAGCGGTAGACGTCCTCCAGGGTGCGGACGTACCCGATGGGCATCGGCTCGTCCTCGCCCGGCGCCTGACGGTGGTCCAGGTACACCTGCTGCTCGGGGCACATGACGACGTCGTGACCGGCCTCGGCGGCGGTGATCCCGCCCGCGTAGCCGCGCCAGGACGACACGGCCGCGCCCTCCGCGAGGCCGCCCTCCAGGATCTCGTCCCAGCCGATCAGGCGGCGTCCGCGCGCGGCGAGCCAGCGGTCGAAGTGGCGGATGAACCAGGACTGGAGCCCGTCCTCGTCGGCGAGCCCGAGCTCCTTGATGCGGGCCTGGGCGGCCGGGGAGGCCTTCCACTGGTCCTTGGGGCACTCGTCGCCGCCGACGTGGACGAAGGTGCCCGGGAAGAGGCCGAGGACCTCCTCGAAGACGCCCTCGTAGAAGCGCAGGACGGCCTCGGTCGGGGCGAGGACGTTCGGGTTGACGCCCCAGGTGTCCCAGACGGTGAGGGCGGCGGTGTCGACGACGTCGGTGTTACCGAGTTCGGGGTACGCGGCGATCGCGGCCTGCGCGTGCCCCGGGAGGTCGATCTCGGGGACGACGGTGATGTGCCGTTCGGCGGCGTGGGCGACGATCTCGCGGATGTCGTCCTGGGTGTAGAAACCGCCGTGCGGGGCCTCGGTCCAGAGGGGCGAGGCCCGGTGTCCCCACTTGGTGCGGGACCGCCACGCGCCGACCTCGGTCAGCTTGGGGTGGCGCTTGATCTCGATGCGCCAGCCCTGGTCGTCGGTGAGGTGGAAGTGGAAGACGTTGAGCTTGTGGGCGGCGAGCAGGTCGAGTTGGCGCAGGACGTCGTCCTTGGGAAGGAAGTGCCGGGAGACGTCGAGGAGGAGCCCGCGCCAGCCGAAGCGGGGCGCGTCCCGGACGGTGACCCGGGGCAGCCTCCACTCCCCCGCCGTCACGGGCGCCTTGCGGTACGCGTCCGGGCCGAGGAGCTGCCGGAGGGTCTGGGCTCCCCAGAACACCCCGGCGGGGCCGCCGCCCTCGATGACGACGGCCGCGTCGGCGACCGAGCCGTCGGTGGAGAGGCGGTAGCCCTCGGGGCCGTGCTCCCGCGCCACCTCCTCGCTGATCCGCAACCGGACGGCGTGCGGTCCGGCGCCGTCGGTGAACGGCAGCCCGGTGGCGGCGCCCAGGGCGGCGCGCAGCCAGCGCGCGGTGCTCCCGGTGCCCGCGCCGGCGTCGAGCGTCGTCCGCTCGTCGAGCGAGACGTACCCGGGGGCGCTCCCCCGGCACTCGACCGACAGGGGTGCGGGGATCAGATCCGTAGCTGTCATCACGTCAGTCCTTCACCGCTCCGCCGAGTCCCGAGACCAGGCGGCGCTGTACGAGTACGAAGAAGACGAGCACCGGGATCGTCATCACGGTCGACCCGGCCATGATTCCTCCCCAGTCGTTCTCGTCCGGCTTGAAGAAGACGAGCAGCGCCATCGGCAGGGTCGACTGCGAGGTGTCGCTGATGAGGAAGGACTTCGCGAAGAGGAAGTCGTTCCAGGTCGAGATGAACGAGAAGACGCTCGTCGCCACCAGGCCGGGGAAGACCAGCGGGAAGAGGATCTGCCACAGGAAGCGGGTGCGGCTCGCCCCGTCGATCTGGGCCTGTTCCTCCAGGGCCTCCGGGACCGCCTTGACGAAGCCCCGGAGCATCCAGATCGCGAAGGGGAGCGAGAAGGCGAGGTGCGGCAGGATCAGCGAGCCGAGGGTGTTGAGCTGCCCGAAGTCCCGCATGAGGAAGAACAGCGGGATGGTGAGCGCCTCGACCGGCACCATCTGGGCGACCAGGAACATGACGAGGAGCGTCGTCCGGAACCGGAAGCGGAACCGGGTGACCGCCGTCGCCGCCAGGAAGGCGATGAGCGCGGACGCGAGGACGACCGTGCCCGCCACCATGAGCGAGTTGAGGAAGTAGCGGCCGAAGTCTTGCTGGTCGAAGACGCGCCGGAAGGAGTCGAGGGACGGGGAGAGGGTCCACGGCCGGGGGTCGGTCGACTGGATCTCGCCCGCCGGCTTGAGGGCCGAGAGGACCATCCAGTACAGGGGGAAGGCGACGGCGGCGGCGACAAGCAGGGTGACGGCCTCGGCGGCGAGCCGCCCGGGCCGGCGTATACGGAGCGCGGTCAAAGTTCTTCTCCCTGGCGTCGCAGGAGCCGCAGGTAGACCAGGGTCACGGCCAGCAGGATCAGCAGCATGACGACGCCGATCGCCGAGCCCAGGCTGTACTGGGACGAGGCGAAGGCCTTCTGGTACGCGTACACGTTGAGGACGAGGTTCTGGCCGGCGATGCCGCCGCCGTTGGTCATCACGTAGATCTGGGTGAAGAGCTTGAAGTCCCAGATGATCGACTGGATGGTGACGACGACGAGGATCGGCCGGAGCATCGGCGCCATGACCGAGCGCCAGATCCGCCACTGCGAGGCGCCGTCGAGGGCGGCGGCCTCCAGGACCTCGGACGGGATGGCCTTGATGCCGGCGTAGACGGTGACCATCACGAACGGGAAGGAACACCAGACGACTTCGAGGAGTACGAGGGCGAAGGCGCTGTACCGCCCGTACGTCCAGGAGAAGTCGCCCAGGCCGAGGAGCCGGTTCACCGGCCCGAAGTCGGGGTCGAAGAGGAAGACCCAGACGGTGGAGCCGGTGACGGCGGGCGTGGCCCAGGCGCCGAGCGCGGCCACCATCAGGGCGAGCCGGGGCAGGGCCCGGACCCGGGTCAGGAGGACCGCGAGGGCGCAGCCGACGGCGAGCGTGGTGACGACGCAGGCGGCGGCGAAGAGGACGGTGGCGAGGAGGACGTGCCAGAACTGGGGGTCGGTGAAGAGGGTCGTGTAGTTGCCGAACCCCTTGAAGGACGTGGGTTCGCCGCCGCTGACCTGGGCCTGGGTGTACTCCAGGAAGGAGATGAGGCCCAGCTGGTAGACGGGGTAGACGAGGAGTCCGCCGATGACGGCGAGGGCGGGCAGGAGGTACAGCCAGGGGGTCCAGGGGCTGGTGCGCCGGGCGGTGCGGGGGGTCCGCGCGCGGCCCGTGGGGGCCGGGCGCGCGGTCGTACCGGTCCGCTTCCCGGTGAGGTCGAGCTGGGTCGTCATGCGTCTCAGCTCGCCGGCGCGAAGGCCGCGTCCATCTTCTTCGCGGCGTCGTCGGCCGCCGCCTTGACGTCCTTACGGCCGCTCACGACCTCCTGGAACATCGTCGGCAGGACGAGGGAGGAGTCGACCTGGCCCCAGCCGGGGGACGCGGGGACGAACCTGGTGCCGGCGTCGAGGGTGTCGATGAAGGGCTTCACGAAGGGCTGGCGCTGTGCGGCGGCGGCCCGTACGTCGGTGTAGGTGGGGAGGAAGCCCATCGCGTCGAAGAGCTTGCCCTGGGTGTCCTTGCCGGTGAGGGACTTCAGGAGGTCGACGGCGAGGGTCCGGTGGGAGGTGCTCTTGAGGACGCCGATGTTGTTGCCGCCGGCGAAGGCCGGGGCGATCGAGCCGGGGGCCGTGCCGGGCAGCGGGACGACCGCGTACTTCCCCTTGACCGTGCCGGCCTCGACGGCCGCGTGGCTGAAGTCGCCGCCGATGGCCATGGCGGCCTTGCCGGAGGCGAAGGCGGTGACGGTCGCGTTGCCGCCCATCTGGGCGCACTTGGCGGCCGGGCAGTTGTCGTCGCCGAAGAGCGAGGTGTAGGTGGTGATGCCCTTGAGGGCGGCCTCGCTGTTGATCGCCGCCGTGTAGGAGCCGTTGTTCTCGGTGGCGAGTTCGCCGCCCGCCGCCCAGACGAAGGGCATGGCGCCGTAGGTGTAGGCGCCGCCGACGGCGATGCCGTACAGGTCGGGCTTCGCCTTGCGGATCCTCTTCGCGGTGGTGACGAGTTCGGCCTGGCTCTTGGGGGCGGTGAGGCCGAGTTCCTTGAAGACGTCGGTGCGGTAGTAGAGGGCGCGGAGGCCGACGAAGAGCGGGGCGCCGTAGACCTTGCCGCCGACGGTGACGGACTGCTTCGCCGTCGGGTCGGTGTCCCTGGCCTCGTCCCAGGCGGCGAACTCGGTGCTGATGTCGGCGAGTCCGCCGTCCTTGACGTATCCGGCGGTGTCGGTGTTGCCGTACTCGATGAGGTCGGGCGCGGACTTGGGGTCGTTGAAGGCGGCCTTGACGCGCTGGGCGCGGGTCTCGACGGGGATGTACTCGATCTCGACCTTCGCGCCCTGGTTGCGCTTCTCGAAGGCGGCGACGGCCTGGTCGACGACCTGCTCCTTGGGCGTGTTGCCCACCTCCTGGAAGAGCCAGACGCGCAGGGTGCCGCTCTTCTCGTCCGTCGTCGCCTTGCCGTGCGACGTCTGCGGTTGGGGCGCGCAGGCGGTGGCGGTGAGGCCGGTGAGCAGGAGGACGGCGGCCGGGGCGGCGAGGCGGGCAGGAAGCTTCATGGGCGGATCCCCTCCGGATGCGTGCGTTGCAACATGCGCAATGGGCGTTTCGTTCTGCACAACACGCGTGAGGTTAGGCGGGGTTCCGGTGAGCCGACAAGAGGTCTCGACCACCTCAACCACTCCGTGACCGGAGAAAGCACCCTGTGCAACGGCGAGGGGCCGGGAAACGCGAAACGGCCCCCGTCGCGCGTGCCGAAGCACGCACGACGGGGGCCGTCCCCGACGTCAGGACCTGAAGGATCCCCGCTTACTTGTCCTTGCCGCCCTTGTCCTTGTCGCCACCGCCGGCGCCCATGGACTCGTAGATCTCCTTGCACATGGGACAGACCGGGTACTTCTTGGGGTCGCGCCCCGGTACCCAGACCTTTCCGCACAGCGCCACGACGGGAGTCCCGTCGAGGGCGCTCGCCATGATCTTGTCCTTCTGGACGTAGTGGGCGTAGCGCTCGTGGTCGCCGTCACCGTGGGACACCTGCGGAGTCGGCTCCACGAGGGTTCCCGTACCTGCCCCGCGCTCGGGCTCGAGAGTGCTCATAACCGCCAAGGGTACTGAAAGCCGTGGGGGTCAGTTGAGGGACGGGTCGTCGGGGTACGTCGCGATCATGGCGAGCTCGCCGCGCTGGCGGCGCAGGACCTGCCGCCAGAGGGTCTCGGGGTGCGGCGCGGAGACGTCACCGGGCTCCGACTCGACCACGTACCAGGCTCCGTCGCCCAGCTCGGACTCCAGCTGGCCGGGGCCCCAGCCGGCGTACCCGGCGAAGATCCGCAGGGAGCCGAGGGCCGGTCCGAGCAGCTCGGGCGGGGCCTCCAGGTCGACGAGGCCGATCGCCCCGAACACCCGCCGCCAGCCGAGGGGGCCCTCGTCGCCGGGGATCACGGCGACGCCGAGCGCCGCGTCGAGCGAGACGGGGCCGCCCTGGAAGACGACGCCGGGCTCGCCGGCGAGCCCGGCCCAGGGCGCGAGGATGTCGCCGACGGTCACCGGCGTCGGCCGGTTGAGGACCACGCCGAGCGAGCCCTCGTCGTCGTGATCGAGCAGCAGGACGACCGCGCGGTCGAAATTCGGGTCCGCCAGCGCGGGGGTGGCCACGAGCAGCCGTCCTGTGAGCGAGGACACCTCGGTCATGCGACACATGATCCCGCATCTTCGGCGTTCGCGGGCACCGCCGGGCGCGATACGGGTGCGGTGGCGGGAAGTCGACGGCCTTCGCAGTTCAGAAGGGCGCGGGAGGTCTTCCCGCGCGGACGAACCGGCACAAGCGGACGGTGACGCTCCGCAAGATCACGAGAACAGAGGGTGTTGTGCCGAATTCATTACATCTGCCAGACCCCCCGACACACCCGATCGGGGTCTCATGGCCCCTTACCCTTTTCTCTGGCCACCCGACCGACCCCACCGGAACGCGAGATTCATGACCGGCACAGACGATGTCCTGCTTGTCCACGGCGGAACCCCGCTGGAGGGCGAGATCCGCGTCCGCGGCGCGAAGAACCTCGTGCCCAAGGCGATGGTCGCCGCCCTGCTCGGCAGCGGTCCCAGCCGACTGCGCAACGTTCCCGACATCCGCGACGTCCGCGTGGTCCGCGGACTGCTCCAGCTGCACGGGGTGACGGTCCGTCCGGGCGAGGAGCCCGGCGAGCTCGTCCTCGACCCGACGCACGTGGAGTCCGCGAACGTCGCCGACATCGACGCGCACGCCGGCTCGTCCCGCATCCCGATCCTGTTCTGCGGCCCGCTGCTGCACCGCCTGGGCCACGCCTTCATCCCGGGCCTCGGCGGCTGTGACATCGGCGGCCGGCCGATCGACTTCCACTTCGACGTCCTGCGCCAGTTCGGCGCCACGATCGAGAAGCGGGCGGACGGGCAGTACCTGGAGGCCCCCCAGCGTCTTCGCGGTTGCAAGATCCGCCTCCCGTACCCCTCGGTCGGCTCGACCGAGCAGGTGCTGTTGACGGCGGTGCTCGCCGAGGGCGTCACCGAGCTGTCGAACGCGGCCGTGGAGCCCGAGATCGAGGACCTCATCTGCGTACTGCAGAAGATGGGCGCGATCATCTCCATGGACACCGACCGGACCATCCGGATCACCGGTGTCGACCGCCTCGACGGCTACACCCACCGGGCGCTCCCGGACCGCCTGGAGGCGGCCTCCTGGGCGTCGGCGGCGCTGGCGACCGAGGGCAACATCTACGTGCGCGGCGCCCAGCAGCGTTCGATGATGACCTTCCTCAACACGTACCGGAAGGTGGGTGGCGCCTTCGAGATCGACGACGAGGGCATCCGCTTCTGGCACCCGGGCGGCTCGCTCAACGCGATCGCCCTGGAGACGGACGTGCACCCCGGCTTCCAGACGGACTGGCAGCAGCCGCTGGTCGTGGCCCTGACGCAGGCCTCGGGCCTCTCCATCGTCCACGAGACGGTGTACGAGTCCCGCCTCGGCTTCACCTCCGCGCTGAACCAGATGGGCGCGCACATCCAGCTCTACCCCGAGTGCCTGGGCGGCTCCGACTGCCGCTTCGGCCAGCGCAACTTCCTGCACTCGGCGGTCGTGAGCGGCCCGACGAAGCTCCAGGGCGCCGACCTGGTCATCCCCGACCTGCGCGGCGGCTTCTCGTACCTGATCGCGGCCCTCGCGGCCCAGGGCACGTCCCGGGTCCACGGCATCGAACTGATCAACCGCGGCTACGAGAACTTCATGGAGAAGCTCGTCGAGCTCGGCGCGAAGGTCGAGCTTCCGGGCAGCGCGCTGGTCTAGCGGCCCCGTACGCGCGCGTGCCGGCCCCCGCGGCCCCCACGCGCGCGTACAGCGCCTTCTGAGGCGCGAACGAAAGGGCGGCCACCCCCTGACAGGGTGGCCGCCCTTTCTGTGCCTACAGGCTGCCTTACTTGCCCTTGGCGGCTTCCTTGAGCTTCGAGCCCGCGGAGACCTTCACGCTGTAGCCGGCCGGGATGTTGATCGGGTCGCCGGTCTGCGGGTTACGAGCGGTGCGAGCGGCACGGTGGGTGCGCTCGAAGGTCAGGAAGCCGGGGATGGTGACCTTCTCGTCGCCCTTGGCGACGACCTCACCGACGGTCTCGGCGAGAGCGGCCAGCACGGCGTCGGCGTCCTTGCGGGTCACCTCGGCGCGGTCGGCCAGGGCGGCCACCAGCTCACTGCGGTTCATGTTGTTACTCCCGTGTTCTTCTTGCCTGTGAGGCGTGCCACGCGGCGGAAGCCGCGTGTTTGGGTACAGCGAAGCCGATGCTGCCAGGGCCTTCGGACAGTCCCCGGACCCGGGTCTAATGACAGACCCTCGCGCCCAAACACGCATCCTGCCCCCACCAGCGGCGGGAACGCCAATCCGGCACCCCCTGGGGTCACACGAAAAGCGCCGGAGCCCCGTAGTGGTGACGTTCCGTCGACTCCACGAATTCCGTGCGGAGCCGAAAAGCCACCCTAAAGGCGGGTTTGCGGCAGCGCGAATCGCGACGCGCCGTCAGCGCGCGCTCGACACGTCCGGTCGGCGCGCGCCCGGCACGGGCCGTCAGCGCCCGTTCGCCCCCGCGCCCGCGGCCTTGGCCGCGTTGCGCACGGCTCCCGCGACCGCGCCCGCGACCTTGTCGTTGAAGACCGACGGGATGATGTAGTTCGGGTTGAGCTCGTCCTCGGTGACCACGTCGGCGAGGGCCGAGGCCGCCGCCAGCATCATCTCCGTGTTGACGGTACGGGAATGGGCGTCGAGCAGACCGCGGAAGACGCCCGGGAAGACCAGCACGTTGTTGATCTGGTTCGGGAAGTCCGAGCGGCCCGTGGCGACGACGGCGGCCGTCTGGCGCGCGGCGGCCGGGTCGACCTCCGGGTCGGGGTTCGCGAGCGCGAACACGATGGCGCCCTCCGCCATGGCGGCGACGTCCTCGGCGCCCAGCAGGTTCGGGGCCGAGACGCCGATGAAGACGTCCGCGCCCACGACGGCCTGCTTGAGGGTGCCGGTGACGCCCTCGGGGTTGGTGTTGTCGGCGATCCAGCGCAGCGGCGAGTCGGCCGGGGCGTCCACGAGGTCCGCGCGGTCCGCGTGCACGACGCCCTGGATGTCGGCGACGACGGCGTGCTTGACGCCCGCCGCGATGAGCAGCTTGAGGATGGCCGTACCGGCCGCGCCGGCACCGGACATGACGACCCGTACGTCACCGACGCTCTTGCCCACCACGCGCAGCGCGTTGGTGAGGGCGGCGAGGACGACGATGGCCGTGCCGTGCTGGTCGTCGTGGAAGACGGGGATGTCAAGGGCCTCGCGCAGCCGGGCCTCGATCTCGAAGCAGCGGGGCGCGGAGATGTCCTCCAGGTTGATGCCCGCGAAGCCGGGGGCGATCGCCTTGACGATCGCGACGATCTCGTCGGTGTCCTGGGTGTCCAGGCAGATCGGCCAGGCGTCGATGCCGGCGAAGCGCTTGAAGAGGGCGGCCTTGCCCTCCATGACGGGCAGGGCGGCCATGGGCCCGATGTTGCCGAGGCCGAGGACGGCGGAGCCGTCGGTCACGACCGCGACGGAGTTGCGCTTGATGGTGAGGCGGCGCGCGTCCTCGGGGTTCTCGGCGATCGCCATGCACACCCGGGCGACGCCCGGGGTGTAGATCATGGAGAGGTCGTCACGGTTGCGGATGGGGTGCTTGGACGCCATCTCGATCTTGCCGCCGAGGTGCATCAGGAACGTACGGTCGGAGACCTTGCCGAGGACGACACCCTCGATGGTGCGCAGCTGCTCGACGATCTCGTCGGCGTGCGCCGTGGAGGTGGCGGCGATGGTGACGTCGATCCGCAGCTTCTCGTGGCCGGAGGCGGTCACGTCGAGGCCGGTGACGGATCCGCCGTGGGACTCCACCGCCGTGGTGAGCTGGGAGACCGCGGTTCCGCTCGCGGGAACCTCCAGCCGGACCGTCATCGAATACGAGACGCTGGGCGCCGTTGCCATGGCCGAGTTCCTCTGCTTTCCCTGAGCTTCGTTGCTACGCCGCCCCGGCTGGTTGCCTGGCGGCGCCCTCCGATGGTCGCACCTACCTGCCGGTAGCAGGTAATGCGGTCATTTTGTTTTCGGAAAGTAGTTTCCACCATACGAGAAGTCTCGGGGGAACAGAAGAGGCTCCAGTCACCGGAGGTGACTGGAGCCTCTTCTTTGTACGTATGTCTAAATGGCACCGACCCGCCATGCTCGCCTCGCGGCAAGTGGTCCCTCTAAGGGACGAAGGTTGGGCCCGGGGGCTTGGATCGAGCCGGTGCCACGACAAGGCTAACAAACCACCCTGGATAGTGATTCCAGCGCCACAGGTTGACCGGAAATCAACCCCTGGGGCGGCGTGGGAGCTCAGTCCCGCAGCAGGTCCGGCACCCCCGCCTCGTCCGGCATGTCCCCCGCCCCCGCGACCACCGTGAGCTGCTGCGTCGCACGCGTCAGCGCCACGTAGAGCACCCGCAGACCGGCCGGCGACTCGTCCGCGATCTCCGCGGGCGAGACGACCACCGTCGCGTCGTACTCCAGACCCTTCGCCTCCAGGGAGCCGAGCGCCACCACCCGGTCGCCCAGCTCGGCGAGCCAGCGGGCGGCCTCGGCGCGCCGGTTCATGGCGACGACGACGCCCACCGTGCCCTCGACCCGCTCCAGGAGCAGGGCGGCCTCGGACCGTACGGTTTCGGCCAAATCCGACCATCCGTCCTTCCCCGCCGCCTCCCGAACCGGGACGAACCGGGGCTCGACACCCGTCGAGCGAACCGCGCGCGGCGACTCCTTGCCCGGCATGGCGAGGGCGAGGACCTTGGCGGCGAGCTCGGCGATCTCCGCCGGGTTCCGGTAGTTCACGGTCAGCTCGAAGCGGCGCCGCGGCCGGCTGCCGAGAGCCTCGTCCCGCGCCTCGGCGGCCTCGTCCGGGTCCGACCAGGAGGACTGCGCCGGGTCGCCGACGACCGTCCAGGTCGCGTGCCGGCCGCGCCGCCCGACCATCCGCCACTGCATGGGCGTGAGGTCCTGCGCCTCGTCGACGATGACGTGCGCGTACTCGGTGCGCTCGGCGGCGAGCCGCTCGGCCCGCTCCCGCTGCGTCTCCTCCCGTACGGGCATGAGCTCTTCCAGGCCCGAGAGCTGGTCCAGCGGGTCGTACTCGCGCTTCTTGCGGGGCCGGGCCGGCGCGCCGAGCAGGGTGTGCAGCTCGTCGAGGAGCGCCACGTCGTGGACGGAGAGCTCCCGGCGGCGCAGCGAGCGGGCGAGCCGCCGCACCTCGCCCGGGTTGAGGATCCGGCGGGCCCAGCGGCCGAGCCGCCGCTCGTCGGCCATCGCGTCGAGCACCTTGCGCGGGGTGAGCTCGGGCCACCAGGCGTCGAGGAAGCCGAGGAAGGAGTCCTCGGTGGAGACGTCCTCGTCGAAGGAGGAGCGCAACTCGGCCGCGAGCTCGGGGTCGCTGTGCCGGCCGACGGCGCCGGACTTGGCGTAGAGCGCGTCGAGGAGCAGCCGGCGGGCGCGCGGGCGCAGCAGGTTGACGGGGGCGGTGCCGCCGAGGACGTTGTGGCGGATGCGCCGGAGGTCGTCGGCCTCCAGCTCGATCCGGCGGCCGAAGGCGACGACCCGGAGCCGGGTGGGCGTGCCCGTGGGCTCGGCGGGCTCCTCGCCGAACTCCAGCTGGTCCCCGCCCGGCCGGCGGGGCGCCGGGGTCTCCAGGGCGCCCCTGGCCGCCTTCCGCAGGACGTGGAGCATGCGGGAGGAGCCCTTGATGCGGGCGACGGCCGGCTCGTCGTAGGCGGTGGCCTCGCAGCCGTCGACGAGGCTGCCGACGGCGCGGATCGCGACCTGGCCCTCCTCGCCGAGGGAGGGCAGGACGCCCTCGGTGTACGAGACGAGGAGCGGGGTCGGCGAGACGATGAGGATGCCGCCCGCGTACCGCCGCCGGTCCTGGTAGAGCAGGTAGGCCGCCCGGTGCAGGGCTACGGCGGTCTTGCCGGTGCCGGGGCCGCCCTCCACGTACGTGACGGAGGCGGCGGGCGCGCGGATGACGAGGTCCTGCTCCGCCTGGATGGAGGAGACGATGTCCCGCATGGTGTGGCTGCGGGCCTGGCCGAGGGCGGCCATCAGGGCGCCGTCACCGATCACGGGCAGCTCGCGCCCGTCGAGGGTGGCCCGCAGCTCGGGGCGCATCAGGTCGTCCTCGACGCCGAGGACCCTGCGGCCCTTGGAGCGGATGACGCGGCGGCGCACGACCCGGCCGGGGTCGACCGGGGTCGACCGGTAGAAGGGCGCGGCGGCGGGCGCACGCCAGTCGATCACCAAGGGGGCGTAGTCGGAGTCGAGGACGCCGATCCGCCCGATGTGGAGGGTCTCGCCGATGTCGGCCGTGTTGTCCGGGCGTACGGCGTCCTCGGCGGGCTCCACGGAGGTGTAGGCACCGTCGGGGCCCTTCTTGCCGTCCTTGCCGTACAGCAGGTCGATCCGGCCGAAGAGGAAGTCCTCGAACTCGTTGTTGAGCCTGTTGAGGTGGATGCCGGCGCGGAACACCTGGGCGTCGCGCTCGGCGAGGGCGCCGGGCGTGCCGACCTGCCCCCGCTGGGCGGCGTCGCTCATCAGGAACTCCGCTTCGTGGATCTTCTCCTCCAGCCGGCGGTAGACCTGATCCAGATGTTCCTGCTCGACACCGATCTCACGGTCTCTGACCGTGTCCACGGCTTCCTGCGCGGCCACCTAAGGCCCCCTTCTGACGTGCACTGGGCAGCCGTCGAGCGTACGCCACCGGAAGGCACCGTGTCAGGCGCGATCACCGTTCACGGGGAGTGAGCCCGGAAAGCCGGGCGGCGGGTCGTCGTGCAGGAGCCGCTGGAAGAGGTGGTGGTCGCGCCACTCCCCGGCGATGTGGAGGTAGCGGGGCGCGGTGCCGATCTGCGCGAACCCGCCCTTGGCCAGGACCCGTTGGGAGACGTGGTGGTCGAGGACGGTGCACGCCTCGATCCGGTGGAGGCCGAGCTCCTCGCGGGCGGCGCGGCAGGCCTCCTCGAGGAGCGCGGTGGCCACGCCGCGCCCGGTGTACTCGTGATCGACCCAGTAGCCGAGGGAGCCGCTGCGGAAGGGCCCGAGGACGATCCCGGAGAGGATCGCGGCGCCGACCACCCTGTCCCCGTCGACCGCGAACCACCGCACCCCGCCGTCCGCGAGCCGCTCGGCCTGCCCCTCGGCGGTGTAGTACCGCTCGGGCCGGTAGGGCTCCCAGGGCTTCATGTGCTCCCGGTTCCGCAGCAGGGCGGCGGCGAGCGCGGGCGCGTCGGCGGCGTCGGCGGGGCGGATGCGGAGTCCTTCGGCGATCATCCCCGTACCGTAACGCCCGTTTCCCGAGAGGCTCTACGGCGTGTCGTACTTGTCGTCCGCCGCCGGGTCCAGGGCCAGTCGGTAGCCGCGCTTGACCACGGTCTGGATCAGTTTCGGGGTGCCGAGCGCCGTCCGGAGACGGGCCATCGCCGTCTCCACCGCGTGCTCGTCGCGGCCGGCGCCGGGCAGCGCGCCCAGCAGGTCGGCCCGGGAGACGACCCAGCCGGGGCGGCGGGCGAGGAGCCCCAGGAGGGCCATCCCGGCGGGCGGGACCGGGCGCAGGCCACCGTCGACGAGGACCGCGTGGCCGCGGACCTCCACCCGGTGGCCGGCGACCGGCAGGACCCGGGCGCGGGCCGGGAGCTCCTTGCAGAGCAGCTGGACGAGCGGCCCCAGCCGGAACCGCTCCGGCTGGTACGTGTCGATGCCCTCGGCCTGGAGCGGGAGCGCCGTCACGGGCCCCACGCACACCGCGAGCACGTCGTGCCGGAGCGCGGCGACGAGTTCGGCCCGTACCCCCCGTTCCTCCGCCCGGGAGAAGAGGGAGGCGGCGGCCGGGGCGCTGGTGAAGGTCACCGCGTCCAGGGTGCGGGCGAGGGCCGCGTCGAGGAGCCGGTCCAGCGGGCCGAGGTCCTGGGGGGGCATCCAGCGGTAGACGGGGACGCCGACGACCTCGGCGCCGCCGGCCGTGAGGGCCTCCACGAAGCCGGGCAGCGGCTCCCCGTGCAGCTGGAGCGCGACGCGCCGGCCGGCCACGCCCTCGGCGAGGAGCCGGTCGAGGACCTCGGCCATGGACTCCGAGGAGGGCGACCAGGACTCGGTGAGTCCGGCGGCCCGTACGGCTCCCTTGACCTTCGGGCCCCGGGCGAGGAGCTCGACCTCCCGCAGGACGGCGAGGAGGTCTTCGCCGTACCCCCAGCCGTCGGCGGCCTCGACCCAGCCCCGGAAGCCGATCGCCGTGGTGGCGATGACGACGTCCGGGGCGTGGTCGATGAGTTCCTTGGTGGCGGCGAGGAGCTCGGTGTCGTCCGCGAGGGGCACGATCCGCAGGGCGGGGCCGTGGACGACGGCCGCGCCGCGCCGGCGCAGCAGCGCGATGAGTTCGTCCGCGCGCCGCGCCGCGGTGACGCCGACCGTGAAGCCGGCGAGAGGGCCGTGTTCTTGCTCGTCCATGGGGCCAGAGCCTGACGGGGATGCGTGACGGACTCGGTTCGCGCGTATTTCCTGGTCGTTACGGTCCGCGCCGGGCACCGTGGATCACACCTTCGCGTATCCGGGCCGGGTCCGCTCGTCGACGACCTCTCCGGTGGCGCCGTCCGCGGCCCCCTCCGCGGTCTCGGGCACGGCCGTCGGCCGCCGAAGGTATACCGCCCAGGTGACGACGATGCAGGCGGCGTAGAAGGCGAGGAAGGCGACGAAGGCGCCGGTGCCCGTGCCGGCGGTCTGGAAGGACTGGCGGAAGGCGAGGTTGATGCCGAGCCCGCCGAGCGCCCCGACGGCCCCGATGAGGCCCATGGAGGCCCCGGAGAGCCGCCGCCCGTAGGCCTCGGCCGCCTCCCCTGAGAGGCCCTTGCGGTGCCCCTGGGCGAGGAAGATCGCCGGGATCATCTTGTACGTGGAGCCGTTGCCGAGGCCGCTGAGGACGAAGAGGCCGATGAAGCCGACGAGGAAGACGGCGAGCGACTCGACGACGGAGGCGTAGATCACCACCCCGGTCGCGGCGGCCATCGCCACGAAGGTCCCCAGGGTGATGCGGGCGCCGCCGTGCCGGTCGGCGAGGGAGCCGCCGATCGGCCGGATGAGGGAACCGAGGAGCGGGCCGACGAAGGTGAGCGAGGCGGCCTGGAGCGGGGTGCGTCCGAACTGCGTCTGGAGCACGAGCCCGAAGGCGAAGCTGTAGCCGATGAACGAACCGAAGGTGCCGATGTACAGGAAGGCCATGATCCAGGTGTGGCGGGCCTTCACGGCCTCCCTCGCGGCGCCCGTGTCGTTCTTGACGGGGGCGAGGTTGTCCATGAAGAGCGCGGCGCACACGGCGGCGACCACGATCAGGGGCAGGTAGACGCCGAGCACGATCCTCGGGTGCATGGCCCCTGCGGTGCCGATGACGAGCAGGCCGACGAGCTGCACGACGGGGACGCCGATGTTGCCGCCGCCCGCGTTGAGCCCGAGGGCCCAGCCCTTCTTCCGCAGGGGGAAGAAGGCGTTGATGTTGGTCATGGAGGAGGCGAAGTTGCCGCCGCCGACGCCGGTGAGCGCGGCCACCAGGACGAACGTCGTGTACGAGGTGCCGGGCTCCATCACCGCGAAGGCGAAGCCGGCGGGCAGCAGGAGCAACAGGGCGCTGAAGACGGTCCAGTTGCGACCGCCGAAGCGGGCGACGGCGAAGGTGTACGGGATCCGGATCAGCGCGCCGACGAAGGTCGCGGTCGCGATCAGGAAGAACTTGCCGGCCGGGTCGACGCCGTACTGCGGCCCCATGAAGAGCACCATGACCGACCACAGGCTCCAGATGGAGAAGCCGATGTGCTCGGAGAGCACGGAGAAGAGCAGGTTCCGCCGCGCGATCCGTTCCCCCTTCTCACGCCAGAAGGTCTCGTCCTCCGGCTCCCACTGTTCGATCCACCGGCCGCCGCCCATGTCGTACCTCCGCGGATGTCGGGTCCTGGGGCGTCCACAGCCCCGGTCCACCTGACACAGACGCTAGGGAGGCCGCGTTTCAGCCCGGTGCCGCGAGGTGACGGGGACGGAACCTTGCTCTCACCCGGCGCGCGACGGCTCTGTGAGCGCCTCCCTTTTCATTTCGAGGCTCGGTTCGCCTCCGGGGCGCTACAGCCGGGCTCACATCCCCGACCGTGCTCGGGGATGTTCCCCCGGCGCGCCCCTTCGGCTCACTCGCCGGCCCTGGGTGGCTGGTTCCGGGGTATCCCCGGCTCCCCCTCCGGGAGCCAGGAGCCGGGCGGGCGGGCCGGCCAGCCCTCGCGGGCGCCGATCTCCGCGGCGGCGGTCCGCAGGGCGTCCAGGCCGCTGTGGCGCAGTCCCTTGCGCCACACCAGGCTCACGGGTGACAGGGGTACGGGGTCGACGAGCGGCCGGAGGACGCAGCCCGGCATGGGCGGGAAGTCGACGACGGCGAGGACCGGGTTGCGGTACTTGGCCATGATCCGCCGGAACTCCTCGTGGCCGATCGCGAGCGGCCACGACGCGGCGACCTCGATCCCGCGCCCGGCGAAGAGCCGCACGGCGAGGTCGGTCCACTCGGGCGTGCGGTCGTTGCCCGCGCCCGCGTAGACCTGCTCCCCCGCGAGCCCGGCGAGCGGCACTTCGGGGAGGGCGGCGAGCTCGTGGTCCTCGGGGAGGATCACGGCCATCCGCTCGTACCGCACGAACTGGAAGTCGAGCCGCGCCCTGAGGTCGGCGGCCAGCCCTC
The DNA here is from genome assembly GCF_042717315.1 of Streptomyces sp. NPDC058650. Taxonomy (NCBI): domain Bacteria; kingdom Bacillati; phylum Actinomycetota; class Actinomycetes; order Kitasatosporales; family Streptomycetaceae; genus Streptomyces; species Streptomyces sp. NPDC058650. The sequence goes on along the minus strand of NZ_JBHXRL010000024.1, from coordinate 51,547 downwards.
CGTACCGGCCGAAGGACGTGTCGAGGCGTCCGGCGATGATCTCCCGCGCGGCGCCGGTCAGTCCGCTCTCGTAGCGGGCCATCAGCTCCTGCTCGGGGGCGAGTTCGCGGGCCCGGTGCAGGATGCGCTCCTGCGCGAGGCCGGGGGTGTTGAGGTCGACGAGCAGCGGCCGGGGCGCGGCGCGGAAGGCGTCGCCGAGCTCGTCGTGGGCGGCCAACACCCGCCGTGCGTACGGGAGGAGGCGTTCACCGTCGGGGGTGAGGGAGACCTGTCGGGTGGTCCGCACGAAGAGCTCGGTGCCCAACTCCCGTTCCAGGCGCCGGATGTCGCGACTGAGGGCCTGCTGGGCGAGGTAGAGGCGGGCGGCGGCGCGGGTGAAGTGCAGCTCCTCGGCGACGGCGGTGAAGGCGCGCAGGAGGCGGGGGTCGATGTCGTACGAGGTGCCTGAGAAGCTCACCGACGCATTTAACAACACAGGTGCGTGAATGGCTACCGATCAGGTGTTGGACCCACCGGCCCCCCGCCCACGAACCTTGATCCATGCCGCAACCGGACCTCACCCTCACCCCGGCGGGCCCGGCTCTCGCCCCTCGCTACAACGAACACCGGACCGCCGAACACCCGGCCTCCGAGCATCCGACCTCCGCCCGCCGGACCGCCGAACACCCGGCCTCCGAGCATCCGACCTCCGCCCGCCGGACCGCCGAGCACCCGGCCTCCGCCCGCCGGACCGCCGAACGCCAGGGACCACCCCGCAACCCCTACCTCCGCCTCTTCACCCTCCCCGGCACCCGCGCGTTCACCGCCGGCAATCTGATCGCCCGGCTACCCATGGGCATGTTCGGCGTGAGCGCCGTGATCATGATCGCGGGCCGCTACGACTCCTACGCCCTGGCGGGTTCGGTGACCGCCACGGGTCTCGCCGCCGGGGCGCTCGCCGCCCCCTGGATCGCCCGGCTCGTCGACCGGCACGGCCAGGCCCGCATCGCGGTCCCAGCCACGGCGTACGCGGTCCTGGGCCATCTGCTCCTGGTCCTCTGCGTCCACGAGAAGGCCCCCGTCTGGGCGCTCTTCCTCGTCGCCGCCACCACCGCCACCGCCCCGAACACGGGCGGCATGTCCCGGGCCCGCTGGGCGCACCTCCTGCGGGGCGACCCGGACGCCCTGCACACCGCCAACTCCTTCGAGCAGGCCACCGACGAGCTCTGCTTCATGCTCGGCCCGGTGCTCGCCGCGCTCCTCTGCTCGACGCTCTTCCCGGAGGCGGGCACCCTCGCGGCCGCCGCCCTCTTCCTCACCGGCGTCCTGTTCTTCGCCGCCCAGCGCTCCACCGAGCCCCCGATCGCCCCCCGTACGGCCGCGGGCTCCCCGTTGCGGACCCGGGGCATGGTTCCGCTGCTCGCGGTCTTCCTCGCCACCGGGGCGGTCTTCGGCTCCATGGAGGTGGTGACCCTGGCGTACGTGGACGGCCCCGTCGCCGGCCCGGTCCTCGCCCTCCAGGCGGCCGGCTCCTGCGCGGCGGGCCTCCTCTACGGCCGCGCCCGCCGCACCGCCCGGCTCCGCACCTGCCTGGCCGCGATGGCCGTCCTGATGACGATGCCGCTGCTCGGCGCCACGACCGGCTCGCTCCTCGCGCTCGCGGGCGGCCTGCTGCTGGCGGGCATGGCGACGGCCCCGACGTTGGTCACGGGCATGGGCCTGGTCCAGCGCCTGACGCCCACGGCCCAGCTCAACGAGGGCATGACCCTCGCGGTGACCGCCCTCCTCGCCGGCCTCGCGGCGGGCTCCGCCACCGGCGGCTGGTCCGCCGACCACGCCCCCTTCCCCGGCTTCGGCTTCCTCGTCCCGGTGACGGCGGCGACGCTGGCCCTGGCGCTGTGCGCGGTCACGCGGGTCGGCCGGGCCCCGCGCCTCCGGGCATGACAGAGGCCCGGCAGTCGTGACGACTGCCGGGCCTCTGCCCAACATGGGATGAGTGGAGATGGCGGGAATCGAACCCGCGTCCAACGGTACGGAAGCAGAGCTTCTCCGTGTGCAGTCCGCTACGAGTTTCTCAGCCCCGGAGATCACGCGGACAAGTCTCCGACGGGCTCAGTCACTGTTTGATTTCCCTCTTACCCCCGTGACCGGGGTGAGAGGTTTAGATCCCTAAATGACGCCAGGATCCGGGTCGGGACCACCCCCGGGCTGACGCTCCTCACAGAGGCTTCTTGTCGTTACCTAAAATTAGGCAGCGAGGGCGAAGCGGGAGTTATCGCTCTTGGAGTTGGCGATTATTGGTTGCGACATATGGTTAACGAGATCATTGCCGCTTCCTCGACACGCTTCCTCTGCATCGGTATCCGCTGTCGAAACCGATCATCCCCATGTTTTGTTTTCAACGTGCGCACCCCTTGCGAGGTGTGCACGGCCCATCGTACGTGACCGACGGCCGCCGTCGCCAGCGTATTAACCGCCACCGGCCGCTGCCGGCCGCCTACTGGCCGGCCTGGGCCGCCCGCTGCTTCCGCTTCGCCGCCGCGATCGCCCGGCTGGTCTCTCGCGTGTCCTGCTTCTCGCGGAGCGTCTGACGCTTGTCGAACTCCTTCTTGCCCTTGGCGAGCGCGATCTCGACCTTCACCCGGCTGCCCAGGAAGTACAGCGCGAGGGGCACGATCGTGTGACCGGTCTCCTTCGACTTCGCCTCCAGCTTGTCGATCTCCTCGCGGTGGAGCAGCAGCTTGCGCTTGCGCTTCGCCGAGTGGTTCGTCCAGCTGCCCTGGGTGTACTCCGGCACGTGGATGTTGTGCAGCCACGCCTCGTGGCCGTCGATCTGCACGAAGCCGTCGACCAGCGACGCCCGGCCCATCCGCAGCGACTTCACCTCGGTGCCCATGAGGACCACACCGCACTCGTACGTGTCGACGATGTGGTAGTCGTGGCGCGCCTTCTTGTTCTGCGCGATGAGCTTGCGCTCAGGCGCCTTGTCCGCGCTCTTCTTCGCAGGCTTGCCCTGCACGTTCACGAGTCCCTTTGCCATAGTGCGGCTATTTTCGCACTACGAGCCCCCTCCGAGGCCACTCAATACCGTACGAGCTTGCTCCTCGGCCTTCTCCGCCGCCGTCAGGTCGGGGGTGATGCCCCGGCCGTCCACCGCGTGCCCGGCGGGCGTGCGGTAGTGGCCGACGGTCAGCTCCGCGACGGAACCGTCCGGCAGCGCGCTCGGCATCTGCACGGAGCCCTTGCCGAAGGTCCGCGAGCCGACCGTGACGGCCCGGCCCCGGTCCTGGAGGGCGCCGGTGAGCAGCTCGGCCGCGCTCATCGTGCCGCCGTCGATCAGCGCCACCAGGGGCCGGCCGGTGTCGCCGCCCCCGTCCGCGTACACGGCCCGCTGCTCGCCCTCGACGTCGTACGTGGCGACCAGGCCGCCGTCGAGGAAGGCGGAGGCGGCGACGGCGGCCTCCGCGACCAGACCGCCGGAGTTGCCCCGCAGGTCCAGGAGCACACCGGCGCCCGCCGGGGCGTCCCGTACCGCGTCCCGTACGCGCGTGCCCGCGCCCTTGGTGAAGGCGGCCACCTTGATCAGGACGGCCCCGTCGTCGAGGCGGCGGACGGTGACCGGGTCCGTCGCGAGCCGGGCCCTGCGCAGGGTCTCCGTCCAGGCGGTGCGGCCGCGCTCGACCCGGAGGGCGACGGCCGATCCGGGGACGCCGTCGCCGCGGAGGAGGGAGACGACCTCGGAGACGGAGAGCCCGCCGACCGGGCGTCCGTCGACGGAGACGAGCCGGTCGCCGGCCCGGAGCCCGGCCCGCTCGGCGGGGCCGCCCGCCTGGACCCGGGTCACCCGCACCGCGCCGCCGTCGGCGGCCCGGCCGGCGGAGAGCCCGACACCCGTGTAGGCGCCGTCGAGGGCCTGCTCGAAGTCGGCGTACTCCTTCTTGTCGTACACCGCGCCCCAGCGGTCACCGCTGCGGCTGACGAACTCCTCGGCGGCCTGCTTGCCCGACTTCCCGTCGGCCATGGCCGCGGCGGCGGCCCGGTTCAGGGCGGCGCGGTCCACCGTGGCCGTACGGGCGGAATCCGGCGACCGGTCGTCCCCCGCGTCCCGCCGGGGCAGGGACCCGGTGGCGGCGGCGGTGGCGAGGACACCGGTGAAGACCAGCGTCAGAACGGCCCCACGGAGCATTCCGCGGGGCCGGATACAGAGGCGGTGATCGGCGTCGGCCGGCATGGCGCCCACTCTAGGACAAGGGGATGGCGCCGTACGGGCTTTGCCCGTACGGCGCCATCCGTCGTCAGCGGTGTCTTCTCACACCTTCAGGTACTTGCGCAGCGCGATGAACGCGGCCCCGGCCGGCATCAGCAGACTGATGGCGAGCATGAGCGGCATCATCGCGAGGACGGCGTCCCAGCCGATGAACTGGACCAGCTGCATCTTCTCGGCGAGCGCGACGCCGTGGTCGATGAGGAAGTACCGACCGACGATCAGGAGCACACACGCCACAGCGCCGCCGAGGAGCCCGGCGAACGCGGCCTCCATGATGAACGGCATCTGGATGTAGAAGCTCGACGCCCCGACGAGCCGCATGATGCCGGTCTCGCGGCGACGGCTGAAGGCCGAGACGCGGACGGTGTTGACGATCAGCATCAGCGCGATGACCAGCATCAGGCCCATGACACAGAGGGCGGCGATGTTCATGCCGTTCATCAGGTCGAAGAGGTTCTGCAGGGTGTCCCGCTGGTCCTGGACGGACTCGACGCCGTCGCGGCCGGCGAAGGCGGTGGCGACCACCTTGTACTTCTCCGGGTCCTTGAGCTTGACCCGGAACGACTCCTGCATCTGGTCCGGCGTGATGACGGAGGCGATGGCGGTGTCGCCGTACTCCTCCTTGTACCGCTTGAACGCCTCGTCGGTCGACTCCTGGTAGACGGACTCGACGATGTCCATCTTCTCCAGATCGGCCTTGATCTGCTCCTTCTGCTGCGCCGTGACGGCACCCTTGGGGCACTTGGCCCCGTCGGCCGCGTCGGCCTTGTTGCAGAGGAAGATGGAGACGTTGACCTTGTCGTACCAGTAGTCCTTCATCGTGCTGACCTGCTCGCGCATGAGCAGGGCGCCACCGAAGAGGGCGAGCGAGAGGGCCACGGAGATGATGACGGCGAAGGTCATCGTGAGATTGCGCCGGAGACCGACACCGATCTCCGACAGCACGAACTGAGCGCGCATGGTGTGTTCTGTCCCCTACCTGCTCAGTGCTGGTATCCGTAGACGCCGCGTGACTGGTCGCGGACGAGGCGGCCCTTCTCCAGCTCTATGACGCGCTTGCGCATCTGGTCGACGATGTTCTGGTCGTGGGTCGCCATGACGACGGTGGTCCCTGTCCTGTTGATGCGGTCGAGCAGCTTCATGATGCCGACGGAGGTCTGCGGGTCGAGGTTGCCGGTGGGCTCGTCGGCGATCAGCAGCATCGGGCGGTTGACGAAGGCGCGGGCGATGGCGACGCGCTGTTGCTCACCACCGGAGAGCTCGCCGGGCCGCCGGTCCTCCTTGCCGCCGAGCCCGACCAGGTCGAGCACCTGCGGTACGGCCTTGCGGATCTCGCCGCGCGGCTTGCCGATGACCTCCTGGGCGAAGGCCACGTTCTCGGCGACGGTCTTGTTGGGGAGCAGGCGGAAGTCCTGGAAGACGGTGCCGAGCTGGCGCCGCATGTGCGGCACCTTCCAGTTGGAGAGCCGGGCCAGGTCCTTGCCGAGGACGTGCACCTGGCCTTGGCTGGCGCGCTCCTCACGCAGGAGCAGCCGCAGGAAAGTCGACTTTCCGGAGCCGGACGAACCGACGAGGAAGACGAACTCCCCCTTCTCGATCTCCAGGGAGACATCCCGGAGCGCGGGGCGGTTCTGCTTCGGATAGGACTTGGAGACGTTGTCGAATCGGATCACGGATGCACCACGGTCGGCCGGGAGTAGGTGTGCGTGACCTTACGCGAACGGGCATGGCCCGCGCAGTCGCGGTCCTGGCTTGCGTGCTTTATCCTTTTCGCCCTTTGGGGCGGAAGGTGGGCAATCCGGTGGGGCGCGCCGAAACGCCCCGGAGCTGGCACAGTGGTAGGGGGAACGTCCGGACCCCTCCGGGCGTTGTCCTGGTGTGGATCCCTGTGCGGGAGGAGGAGAGCGCATGACCTACGACCGACTGGTGTGCGCCAACTGCGCGGCCCCGGTCGCTGAGGGCCGCTGCCCCGTCTGCCGCGCGAACCGGGAGCGTCTGACCCCTCAGGGGCCGTCCCCCGCGATGCTGCTGACGCTGGCGATCGCCCTGCTGGCCGCGATCGCCCTGCTCGCGGTGGTCCAGGCGGCCTGAGAGGCGTCTCGGCGGACCGAGAGACGCCACACGAGCCGGAGCACGGCGAAGGGCCGGGGAGACTGACCTCCCCGGCCCTTCGTCATGCGCGCGCTCTCACGCGCTCACGCGGTCGCGTCAGGCGGCGGCGCCGCCGCCACCACCGGCGACGAGGCGCGGCAGCATGCGGAAGCCGATGCCACCGGCGATCATGGTCGCGGCGCCGATGATCAGGAACGAGGTCTCGGCCGCACCGGTCTCGGCGAGCTCCTCCTTCGCCTGGCCCTGCTGCACGGGCTGCGAGCCGGCGTTGTTGGTGTCGGTGTTGTTGTTGCCGGTGTCCACGCACTCGGCGCCGTCGAGGTCGACGGTGCAGGTGCCGGGGTCGCCGGAACCGGAGCCGGTGGAGCCACCGTCGGTGCCCTCGTCCGGGGTCACGGGGCTCTCGGTGGAACCGGGGTCGGTCCCGCCGTTGCCGTTACCGCCGTTGTCGTTGCCGCCGTTGTCGTTGCCGCCGTTGTTGTTGCCGCCGTTGTTGTTGCCGTTGTTGCCGTTGCCGGGCTGGGTGGTCTCGCCACCGCCAGGCTGGGTGGTCTCGACCGGCGGGGTGGTCTCCACCGGCGGAGTCGTCTCGACCGGCGGAGTGGTCTCCACCGGAGGCGTGGTCTCGACCGGCGGAGTGGTCTCCACCGGCGGAGTCGTCTCCACCGGAGGGGTCGTCTCGACCGGCGGAGTGGTCTCCACCGGCGGAGTCGTCTCCACCGGAGGCGTGGTCTCGACCGGCGGAGTCGTCGGCGGAAGCGTGACTTCGCAACCGGCGGTGCCGGGAAGGCACGTCTCCGTCGGGGTCGGCTCGTTCTCGCCGAAGGCGCCCACGGCCTGCGCGGCACCGGCCGCGGTCAGCGAAGCTCCGGCGGCGATCACCGCTCCGGCGGCGATGCGCGCGAATCGGATTCGCATCTGCTTGGTCATCTGGCTGCTACCCCCAGTAGCTCAAACTCGTCATGGGGCAGCGCTCGGGGCCCCGCGCAGCAGGGGCGGCGTCACGACTGGGCCGGCCCCCGTTCACACGCGCCCCAGAAATGCGCATGCCAGTACGTCACCCTTCCGAGTTTCCGATGAAGCGTCAAGGCCGTTGCGCGTGCGATGCCCGAAAGATCCACTAGTGACCGGCATGAGACGATGCAACTGTGACGTAAACCCGTAACTCCGGGCCCGGCGACACCAGTTCCCTTGTCGACAAAGCACCTCGACGGCCCCGCTTCCGCTTGCGTCAGCGAATCCGCACGACGGTACGGAACGAGTCCGGGCCCCGCACCGAGAAGGTGCGGGGCCCGGACTCGTACGGCTGAACGGGTCAGCCGGGGAGACTACTTGTCCTGCTGCTTGCGCCAGCGGATGCCGGCCTCGAGGAAGCCGTCGATCTCGCCGTCGAGGACCGCCTGCGGGTTGCCGACCTCGAACTCCGTCCGGAGGTCCTTGACCATCTGGTACGGGTGGAGGACGTACGAACGCATCTGGTTGCCCCAGGAGCTGCCGCTGTCCTTGAGCGCGTCCATCCGCGCGCGCTCCTCCTGGCGCTGACGCTCCAGGAGCTTGGCCTGGAGGACGTTCATGGCGCTCGCCTTGTTCTGGATCTGGGAGCGCTCGTTCTGGCAGGAGACGACGATGCCGGTCGGGATGTGCGTGATGCGCACCGCCGAGTCGGTCGTGTTGACGCCCTGGCCGCCGGGGCCCGAGGCGCGGTAGACGTCGACGCGCAGCTCGGACTCGTCGATCTCGACGTGGTCGGAGGACTCGACGACCGGGAGGACCTCGACGCCCGCGAAGGACGTCTGACGGCGGCCCTGGTTGTCGAAGGGCGAGATGCGGACCAGGCGGTGGGTGCCCTGCTCGACCGAGAGCGTGCCGTAGGCGTACGGCGTCTTCACCACGAAGGTGGTCGACTTGATGCCGGCCTCTTCCGCGTACGAGGTCTCGTAGATCTCCGTCGCGTAGCCGTGGCGCTCCGCCCAGCGCAGGTACATGCGCTGGAGCCGCTCGGCGAAGTCGGAGGCGTCGACGCCGCCGGCCTCGGCGCGGATGTTGACCAGCGCCTCGCGCTCGTCGTACTCGCCGGAGAGGAGCGTGCGGACCTCCATCTCGTCGAGGGCCTTGCGGACGGAGGTGAGCTCCGTCTCGGCCTCGGCGAGGGCGTCCGAGTCGTCCATCTCCTCGGCGAGCTCGAAGAGGACCGAGAGGTCGTCGATCCGCCCGCGCAGGGTCTCGGCCTTCCGGACCTCCGCCTGGAGGTGCGAAAGCTTGCTCGTGATCTTCTGCGCCGCCTCCGGGTCGTCCCACAGGGACGGGGCCGCGGCCTGCTCTTCGAGCACGGCGATGTCGGCCCTCAGCTTCTCGAGGTCCAGGACGGCCTCGATCGACCCCATGGTCGAGGAGAGGGACTTCAGCTCTTCGGATACATCGACGACTGCCACGCGTCCAGCGTAACGGCTCCGGGCGAGGAGCCGAACCTTTGGTCGCGACGGCCGTACGGCCGTCCCCTATGGCGGGACGGCTGCCCTGGTGGCCGTACTGGCCGTGCGGCTGCCTCTTACGGCTGGGAGGACTGCTTCGAGTCCTGCGGCGGCGCGTCCTCGTCGCCGGAGACCGCCAGGTAGCCGCCGGCACCGAGCGCCCCCGCGACCACGACCGCCGCGACGGCGAGGGTGATCCGGCGCTTGCGGACCACGCCCGCCTTGTGGCGGGCGGACCCGGGGCGCCGGGCGCCCGCCGGGCGGGGCGCCCGGGCGGTGCCGAGGGGGCCGCCGGAGAGCTCGTCGGGGGCCGGGACCCGCATGGAGGTGTGGGTGTCCCGGTTGGAGTCGGCGGAGGCGCCGGGGACGAGCGGGACGGCGGCCCGGCGCGGACCGGGCTCACCGGCGCCCGTACCGGCGGTGTACGCGTCCTCCTCGTACGGCTCCGACGCCGGTGCGGTGCCCTGCGCCGGGTCCGAGTCGGGTTCGTCCACGTCCAGCGGCGGGATGCCCTTGAGCAGCGGCAGGACGTCCTTGAGGCGGGCGGCCAGCTCGGAGGCGCGCAGGCGGGAGGCGGGGGCCTTCGCCAGGCACTGCACGATCAGCTGCCACAGCTCCTCGGGGATGCCGGGGAGCGGGACGACGGTCTCGGTGACGTGGCGGCGCAGGACGGCGCCGGGGTGGCCGCCGCCGAACGGCGTGAAGCCGGCGAGCAGCTCGTACAGGACGGTGGCAAGGGCGTAGATGTCGACGGCGGCGCGCGGCGGGAGGCCTTCGACGATCTCGGGGGCGAGGTAGTCGGGGGTGCCGATGATCCGGGTGGCCTTGGTGCGGCCGGGGGTGTCGATCAGCTTGGCGACGCCGAAGTCGGTGAGGAGGGCGGGATGGGCGCCGGCGGGGCCGAGCGGGCCCTCCATGTCGAGCAGGATGTTCTCGGGTTTCACGTCCCGGTGGACGACCCCGGCGGCGTGCGCGGCGGCCAGGGCGTCGGCGACGTCGGCGGTGATCGCGACGGCGGCCTCGGGGGCCAGCCGCCGCTCCCGGTCCAGGCGGGTGCGCAGGTCGGTGCCGCGCACGAGGTCCATGACGAGGGCGAGGTCGTTGCCGTCGACGACGAGGTCGCGGACCTTGACCACCCGGGGGTGGTCGAGGCCGAGCAGGGCGGTGCGCTCCTGGACGAAGCGGCCGACGAGCTCCTGGTCGGACGCCAGGTCCTCGCGCAGCAGTTTGACGGCGACGGGCCCTTCGGGCCCCTCGCCGAGCCACACCGTTCCGGCGCTGCCCCGCCCGAGGATCTGGTGGGCGGTGTAGCGGCTGCCGATGTTCCGTGCCAAGACTGCTCCCTCAGCGGCTGCGGTTCGCGTCAAAGCTACGCGTCCGCAGCCGCCGGTCGTCACTTCCGAACGGAAATCACCCTTCGGAAGTCGATAAATCGGCAGTATTACTGCCCCGTACCGCCGGTAGTACCCCCGGAGCCGGTGGCCTCGCCGATCGTGGAGATCCACTCCGTGACCGTCGAGATGCCGTCTCCGATGGCCTCCCAATAGCCCTTGCCCTGGGCGACCCAGTCCTGGAGCGGGGTCAGCTCCCAGATGAGCCAGCCCGCGACCACGAACAGGACGATCGTGAACAGGCAGCCCTTGAGGCAGCCGAGGCCGGGGATCCGCATCGGGTTCGCGCTGCGCTGGCGCGGCGGGCGCGGCTCGCGGGGGGCGGGGGCCTGCGGCGGCGGCTGCGGGGGCGTGTACTGCTGCTGGGGCGGCTGCTGCGGCTGCGCGTACTGCTGCGGGGGCGGCGGGGGGGCGTACTGCTGCGGCTGGTGCTGCTGCTGGTACTGCTGCGGCGCCGGGCGCTGCTGCTGGTGCTGCGGCGGCCGCTGCTGCCCGTACTGACCTTGCTGTCCCTGTTGCCCCTGCTGGCCCTGCTGGCCCTGCTGCCCGTACTGGCCGGGCTGCCCTTGCTGCTGCGGGCGCTGCGGGCGACGGCGCAGCGGGTCCTCGCTCGGGTCGAGGTACTGCACCTGCGTCTGCTCGTTGCGGTCGCGGGCCGCGCGCAGCTGGTTCTGCCAGGGGTGCGGGTCCTCGGACTGCGGCGGCTGGGACGGTACGGGGGGCATGACGGCCGTCGGGTCGGCGACGCCCGCCGGGCCGCTGGTCGGCATCACGCTGGTCGCGGCGGCGGGGTCGTACTGCAACGGGTTCCCGGCGCCGCTGGGCAGCACCTGGGTGGCGTCGGCGGCCCCCGGGGTCTCCGGGACCGGCGCCGGCGCCGGGTCCGGGGCGAGGAGTGCCCCGACGCCGTCCGCCGCCTCGATCTGGGCGGGCGTGGCGTGGACGCCGATGCCGGCGGCGACGGCGCGCAGGCCGCGGGCCAGGTTCTCGGCGCTCGGGCGCCGGTCGGGGTCCTTGCTGAGGCAGCGCTCTATGACCGTCCACAGCGGGCCGGGCACGGTCGAGGGGCGGCGCGGCTCCTCGCTGAGGTGCCGGTGGAGGACCTCCAGGGCGGTGCCGCCCGCGAACGGGGGCCGGCCGGTAACCAGCTCGTACAGAAGGATGCCCGCGCCGTAGATGTCGACGGCGGAGGTCTGCGGGCGCCCCTCGGCGGACTCGGGCGCCACGTACGCGGGCGTGCCGACGAACTCGTGCGTCCGGGTCAGGCCCGGGGAGTCCGCGAGGCGCGCGATGCCGAAGTCGGTGAGCATCGGGTGCATCTGGCCGCCCTGCTCGGCGAGCAGGACGTTGGCCGGCTTGAGGTCGCGGTGGACGACGCCGTCGGCGTGGCTGGCGGCGAGCGCGTCGGCGATCTGGGCCGTCAGGAGCGAGGCGGCGACCGGGGTGAGCGGTCCGCTCTCCCTGATGTACCGGTGCAGGTCGGGGCCTTCGACGAGGTCCATGACGAGGGCGAGGACATCGCCCTCGACGACCAGGTCGCGGGTCCGCACGATGTTCGGGTGGGTGAGCCGGAGGAGCACGGACCGCTCGCGCAGGAAGCGCATCACGATGTCCGCGTCGTTGGCCAGCTCCTCCTTGAGGACCTTGATCGCGACGGTCTCGCCGGGCTGGCCGGGCACGGCCGCCTCGGCGCCCGCCGTCTCCCGCTGGCGGGCTCGCCAGACGGTGCCCGTGGCGCCGCGTCCGAGCGGCTCCTCGAGCAGGTACTTGCTGCCGATAGGCCGCACGTCACGCGCTCCCTGCTGATCGTGGTCCTGGGGTGGTCTCGTGTGGTCCCCGGGGTCCCTGTCCTCTGTTGTGACCCGTCCGGGTGTCCGACCCACTTTAGTGCCGCCGAACGGGTCGCAGGCCGGTCGTCCACAGGCGGATCGTGCCCCGAACTTGTCCGGAAGAAGACGCTCCGCGGACCGCGGCGGTTGCCAGGCATGCTCCGAAGGCATGCCCAACCAGGCATTTTTAGGACCACAGCCGACCATTCAAGATCACTTGTGGCCGACCCGGGGGCGGGTTGTCGGTGGCAGGTGCGAGGATGCCTCCAGCACGTCGCATCGGTGGGGTCGGGAGCCCCCCGCGCCGTGCCGACCTGTACCGGACGACGCGTCCGTGCCGGGTGGGGGGAGTCACAGGGCGGTTCCCCTGCCGGGCATCTCGCGCAGAAGGGACCGCTGACGGCGATGCAGATCCGGCTGACCGTCCTCGCGCCGCATTCCGGCCATGGCAGCCACGGCGGCCACGGCGCCGGGCGCGCCTGTGACGTGCTCGTCACGGCCCCCGCCGGGACGGCGCTCGCCGCCGTCGCCTCCGGTCTGGCCGCCGCCGTCACCGGCCCCGACACCTCCGCCTCGGGCACGACCGTGCTCTACGCGGGCGGGGACCGGCTCGACAGCAGGCGCTGTGTGCTCGGCGAGCCTCCGCTCGTCGACGGCGCCGTCCTCTCGCTCCAGGTCCCCGGCCCCGACGACCGGGTCGGCGAGGCCGCCTCCGTCCGGCTGCACGTGGTGGCGGGACCGGACGCGGGCGGGGTGCACCTGCTGCACGGCGGAGCGATCAGAATCGGCCGCTCCGTCGACGCCGACGTACCGCTCGACGACCCGGACGTCTCGCGCGCGCACTGCACGGTGACCGTCGGCGCCGACGGCCGCGTCACCGTCTCCGACCTGGGCTCGACGAACGGCACGACGCTCGACGGCATGCCCGTCGGCGACCGCCCGGTCCGGCTCCTCCCCGGCTCCCTGCTGCGCCTCGGCGAGTCCGCCCTCCGACTGACCGGCCCCGGCGACGGACCCGGCGGTACGGAGACGGTCGCGACGACCCCCGACGGCGAGGGCCACCTGCGGGTCGCGGGCGGGACGGCCAAGCCTGACGGGACGCCGGCGCCCGCCGGTCCCGACGCGCCCTCGGGACGCGCGGCCGACGACAGCACGCACGGCGGCGCGCGCGGCGTCCCGTACGACACCTCTCACCACGCCCCCCAGGACACCCGGCACGACGACGTGTACGTGGATCCGTACGCGCAGCCGCACACGGATCCGTACGCCGCCGAGGCCTACGGCGACCGCCCCGGCTCCGCCGGACACGCGCGCGCGGAGGAGCCCCAGGGCCCCCACGACCACACCGGCGGCGAGGCCCACAGCAGGACCCGGCAGTCCCGCCGCCAGGGCACGGAACCGGCCCCGGCACCCGGCCGGCCGGGCGGGAAGCGCGGCCTCGGCGCGTGGGCCCGGCGCCTCGCGGGCGGCCGCGAGGACCTCCCGGCCCAGGACGCCGGCTCCACGTCCGCCCCGGACACCCACGCGGGCACGCCCGCCGGCGCCCTGAGCGGCGCCCGTCCGGGCCCCGGCGGGCGGGGCACGGCCACCGGGTCCGGCCCCGGCCCCAAGGCCGACACCTGGCCCGACCCGGCCACCGTCCTGCTCACCGCCCTCGGCCCGGGCCCCCGCCTCTGGGAGCGGGCCCAGGACCACGCCGAGTCCCTTGTGGTCCGACTCGGCACGACCGACCGCGCCGAGCTCTCCGGGGTGCCGGTCACTGTCGGACTGCGCGAGGCCGGTTCGCTCGGTCTCGCCGGCCCCGCCGACCGGCTCGCCGGGCTCGCCCGCTCGGTCGTGGCCCAGCTCGCCGCCCTGCACTCCCCCGCCGATCTGGAGATCGTGCTGATCAGCGCCGACCGGAACCGCTCCCTTGAGGAGCGGCGCCGCGCCTGGGGCTGGCTCGGCTGGCTCCCGCACGTCCGCCCGGCCCACGGCCAGGACTGCCGCCTGCTCCTGGCGTACGACCGCGAGCAGGCCCAGGCCCGGACGACCGAGCTGACCCGGCGGCTCGACGACGGTGCCCTCGGCCCCGGCTGGCCCAGCGCCGACCGCGCGTCCGTCGCCGAGGCGGCCGCGCGCCACGCCGGGACGGCGACGGTCGTGATCGTCGACGGCGACCCCGGTTCCGCCGCGCTGCGCGAGACGGTCGCACGGCTCGCGGGCGCCGGAGCGGCGGCGGGCATCCACCTCCTGTGCCTCGCCGAGGCGCCTTCGGCCACCCCGGAATCGCCGGTGGCCGCCACCTACGAGGCCGCCTGCGCCGCGTCCCTCGCCTTCCGCGAGTGCGGGGCCGCCGCGCTCCTGAGCGGCGACGTGGCGACGGCGCTGCGGCTGGTCCGCACCTCCGGCGGCCGGGTCGCGGGCCACGGCACGGTCGGCGTGGTCGACGCGGTCTCCGTCGCCTGGGCCGACCGGTTCGGCCGGGCCCTCGCCCCGCTGCGTCCGGAGACGGCGGCGGCGCCGCACGGCCGGGCCGCCGCGCTGCCCCCGTCGGCGCGCCTGCTCGACGAGCTCGGCCTCGCCCGGGCGACCCCCGCCTCCCTGCTGGCCCGCTGGGCCTCCGCCGGCGACGGGACGGCCGTGCTGGGCGCGGGCCCGCGCGGTCCGCTGTCGGTGGACCTCACCCAGGAGGGCCCGCACCTGCTGATCGAAGGACCCGCCGGCAGCGGCCGCACGGAGCTGCTCCGCTCGATCGCCGCGTCCCTCGCGGCCGGCGGCCGCCCTGACCGGCTGGGCCTGCTCCTCGTGGACGGGGCGGGCGGCGACCGCGGCGAAGGCCTCGCGGTCTGTACGGAGCTGCCGCACGTCACCGAGCACCTCGTCGCCTCCGACCCCGTACGGATGCGGGAGTTCGCGCAGGCGCTCGGCGCCGAGCTGAAGCGCAGGGCGGAGCTCCTGGGCGACGGCCACTTCGCCGACCGGCGCGGGTCCCGTGCCGCGCCCACCGCAGCCGACCGGCTGATCGGCCAGCGTTCCCCGAGCGCGGCGGAATCCGTGCCGCAGGGCGCCCGCGCGTCCGTCCGCGTGTCCGACCCGGGCGACCTGACGGACCGCCCGAGCGGCCGCACCCTGCGCACGGGCGACGGCACGATCGGTTCCCTCCCGAGCGCGCGCGGCGCCCGCACGCCCGACGGCGACCTCGGCGGCCGCCCGAGCGGCAGGATCACGTACTCGGGCGCGGACGACCTGAACGGCCGCTCCAGCGGCCGCACCCTCCGCACGGGCGACGGCAGCCTCCACGACGGCTCCAGCGGCCGCGTCCCGTACCCCGGCGCGGACGACCTGGGCGGCCGGTCCAGCGGGCGCGTGCCCCGCACAGGCGCCGGCGACATCGGCGACCGCCCGAGCGGCCGCGCGCAACACCCCGGCGCCGACGACCGCGGCGGGCGCAACGACGGACGCGTGCCCTACCCCGGCGCGGACGACCTCGGCGGCCGCTCCAGCAGCCGTGCCCCGTACCCCGGCGCGGACGACCTGAACGGCCGCTCCAGCAGCCGCACCCTCCGCACGGGCGACGGCAGCCTCCACGACGGCTCCAGCGGCCGCGTCCCGTACCCCGGCGCCGACGACCTCGGCGGGCGCGCCGGCGGGCGCGTGCCCTACCCCGGGGCCGACGACCTCGGCGGCCGTTCCAGCGGGCGCGTCGCGCGTGACGGTGGGGCGCGGTCCGCGGCCGGGGACGTCTTCCTCACCGACACGCCCAGCGGGCGGCTCCCCCGCCGCGAGGGCGGGTCCCTGGACGACCGCCCGAGCAGCCGCACCCTCCGCACGGGCGACGGCGACCTCACCGACCTCCCGAGTGGCCGCGTGCCGCACCCCGCGAGCGGGCAGCCCGGGGCGAGCGACCAGGCCGGCGGGCGGATTCCGCGGCCCGCCGTCGGGGAGTCCGGGTCCGCCCGGCCGGCGGGTGCCGGGCCGCTGCCGCGGCTCGTCGTCCTCGTCGACGACTTCGACGCCCTGGTCGCCCCCGCGCTCGGAGCCTCCGGCCGGCCGGCCGCCGGGTCCGTCGTACGGGCCCTGGAGGCCGTCGCCCGGCACGGCGAGCGGCTCGGGGTGCACCTCGTCGCGACCTCGGCCCGCCCGGACCGTACCGCCGACACGGAGCTGGCCCACGGGGCCCGGCTGCGGATCGTGCTCGACCCGCCCCCGGTGGCCGCGGGCCCGGACGTCCCGGCGGCCGGGCGCGGCAGGCTCGGCCATCCGGACGGCCGCGTGACCCCCTTCCAGGCGGGCCGCGTCACCGGCCGCATCCCGCGAACGGCGACGCTCCGCCCGGTGGTCGTCCCGCTGGAGTGGGAGCGGATGGGCGACCCGCCCACCCGCCGCCCGGTCCGTGAGCTGGGCAACGGCCCGACGGATCTGGCCCTCCTCGCGAGCGCCCTGGACCGGGCGGCCCGTTCGGTCGAGGCGACGCCGATACCGCCGCTCGCACCCGCCACCCGCGCCTGACGGCACGTCACGACGGCATTACGATCGCCCACTTGACACGGAAGGCGGTATTGCGGGAGCTCCGGCATCCGGCGTAGACCTGTCGGCACGGGACAGCGAAGCGCACGGGAGAGACGGGGCAGCGATGCGGACAACTCTTCGTCCACGCAAGGCCGCAGTGACCACCACGGCGCTCACGGCGCTCACCGCACTGGTCCTCGCGGCCTGCGGCGGGGGCGACGGTGAGGCCCGCCCGGACCCGGGGGACGCCACGCCCGGCACCTCGCTCAAGGGCGAGAAGATCGAGGTCGCCGCCGTCTGGACGGGCCCCGAGCAGGAGAACTTCACCAAGGTCCTCAAGGAGTTCGAGAAGCGCACCGGCGCGACCGTCACGTTCGTGCCCGCCCAGGACCCGATCGTGAACTTCCTCGGGACGAAGATCGCCGGCGGCTCGCCGCCCGACGTGGCGATGCTCCCGCAGGTCGGCGCGATCCAGCAGGCCGCCGCCCAGAAGTGGCTGAAGCCGGTCGGCCCCGAGGCCGAGGCCCAGCTCGCCGCGAACTACTCGCCCGGCTGGCAGAAGCTCGGCGCGGTCGACGGCACCCAGTACGGGGTCTACTTCAAGGCCGCCAACAAGTCCCTGGTCTGGTACAACACCGCGGTCTTCGAGAACGCGGGCGCGACCGAGCCGAAGACCTGGAAGGAGTTCCTCACCACCGCCGAGACCATCTCGGCGTCCGGCGTCACCCCGGTCTCGGTCGGCGGCGCGGACGGCTGGACCCTCACCGACTGGTTCGAGAACGTCTACCTCTCCCAGGCGGGCCCGGCCAAGTACGACCAGCTGGCGAAGCACGAGATCAAGTGGACCGACCCGTCCGTCGCCGCGGCCCTCACCACGCTCGCCGAGCTGTTCGGGAAGCCGGCGCTGCTCGCGGGCGGGACGAGCGGCGCGCTGCAGACCGAGTACCCGGTCTCGGTCACCCAGACCTTCACGGGCGGCGACCAGCCCAAGGGGGCGATGGTCTTCGAGGGCGACTTCGCGGCCGTCAACATCGCCCAGACGAAGGCGAAGATCGGCACGGACGCGAAGGCCTTCCCGTTCCCGACGGTCGGCGACGGCATCGCTCCCGTCGTGACGGCCGGCGACGCGGCCGTGGCGCTGAAGGACACCAAGGGCGCGCAGGCGCTGCTCGCCTTCCTGGCCTCCCCTGACGCGGCGAGGATCTGGGCGGCCGAGGGCGGCTTCCTCTCCCCCAACAAGAACCTGGACCCGGCCGCGTATCCGAACGACGTCCAGCGCGAGATCGCCAAGGCCCTCATCGGCGCCGGTGACGACTTCCGCTTCGACATGTCGGACCAGATGCCGCAGTCGTTCGGCGGGACCCCGGGCAAGGGCGAGTGGAAGGCGCTCCAGGACTTCCTGAAGAACCCGAAGGACGTCGCCGGGGCCCAGGCGCGCCTGGAGGCGGACGCGGCGAAGGCGTACCGGGCCGCCGCGAAGAGCTGAGGCCCGCATGCCGAAGGCCGCCCGCATCCCCACCACGAGCAAGACCAAAAGCAACGCCAAGACCAACAGCAGAAGCAGGGCGGTCGCGGCGGGGTTCCTGCTCCCCGCGCTGCTCCTGCTCGGGGCGCTGGTCGTCTACCCGATCGGGTACTCCGTCCAGCGCTCGTTCTTCGACCGCTCCGGCTCCTCCTTCGTGGGCCTGGACAACTACTTCGCGCTCGTCACCGACGACTCGCTGCGCACCGCCGTACAGAACAATCTGATCTGGCTGGTTCTCGCCCCCGCGGTCGCCACCGCCCTCGGTCTGCTGTTCGCCGTCCTGACCGAACGCGTCCGCTGGGGCACGGCGTTCAAGCTGGTCGTCTTCATGCCGATGGCCATCTCGATGCTCGCGGCCGGGATCATCTTCCGGCTCGTCTACGAGCAGGACCCGGACCGGGGGGTCGCCAACGCCGTCTGGGTCGGGGTCCACGACACCTTCGCCGAGTCCTCGGGCTTCCCCCGGGCCCGGCCGCTCCCCGTGCACCCGCTCACGGCGGCCGGCGGCGGCGCGTACGTCACCAAGGAGGCGGTACGCGCCGGGGAGCCCGTCCGGCTCCCGCTCGTCGGGGTGGCTCCGGGCCGGATGCCGGAGGAGGCCCGCCCGGCCCGCGAACCGAGCACGCCGCCGACGGCGCCGCCGACCGCCGGGGGCACGATCGGCGGAACGGCCTGGCTGGACTTCACCCGGGGCGGCGGCGGGAAGCCGAACGTCGTCGACCCGGCCGAACTGGGCCTCGCCGGCCTGCGGATCGAGGCCGTACGCGACGGAAAGGTGGTCGCCACGGCCACGGCCGCGGCCGACGGCACCTTCACCCTGCCCGCCGACCGCGCCGACGGAGCCGTACTCCGCCTCCCCGCGAGCAATTTCCGGGAGCAGTACAACGGCGTGGAGTGGCTCGGCCCCTCGCTCGTCACGCCGGCCGTGATCGGGGCGTACGTGTGGATGTGGGCCGGGTTCGCGATGGTGCTGATCGGCGCCGGGCTCGCGGCCGTACCGCGCGAACTCCTCGAAGCGGCGCGGGTGGACGGGGCGAACGAGTGGCAGGTGTTCCGCCGGATCACGGTCCCGCTCCTGGCCCCGGTCCTCGCTGTCGTCCTCGTGACGCTGATGATCAACGTGCTCAAGGTCTTCGACCTGGTCTTCGTCATCGCGCCGGGCTCGGCGCAGGACGACGCGAACGTGCTCGCGCTCCAGCTGTACCGCTCGTCCTTCGGCACGGACGCGGACCTCGGGGTCGGCTCGGCCATCGCCGTCGTGCTGCTCCTCCTGGTGCTGCCGGTGATGGCGGTCAACATCCGCCGCATCCGAAGGGAGACCCGCCGATGACCGCGCCCGCCCCGACGCCCGCTCCCGCCCCGACGCCCCCACGCGCCTCGACCACCTCAGCTGCCCCAGCGACCTCACCCGCCCCGAAGACCTCACCCGCCTCCCGGATCGCGGCCCGCGCGGCCGGCGGCGCGGTCCGCGTCTTCCTCGTCCTGGCCGGCCTGTTCTGGCTGCTGCCGACGGCCGGGCTGCTCTTCTCCTCCTTCCGCTCGCCCGCCGACATCGCGGCGAGCGGCTGGTGGGAGGTGCTCACGGCCCCGGCACAGCTGACCACCGAGAACTACACCCAGCTGCTCTCGAACGGGACGATCACCGGATCGCTCCTCTCCACCGTCCTGATCACCGTCCCGGCGACGCTCCTCGTCCTCGTCCTGGGCTCGTTCGCCGGATACGCCTTCGCGTGGCTGGAGTTCCCGGGCCGGGACTGGTGGTTCCTGGGAGTGGTGGCCCTGCTCGTGGTCCCGGTGCAGGTCGCGCTGGTCCCGGTGTCGAAGCTCTTCGGCGCGGTCGGGCTCTTCGAGACGACGCTCGGGGTCGTCCTCTTCCACACCGCGTTCGGCCTGCCGTTCGCGATCTTCCTGCTGCGGAACTTCTTCGCGGAGATCCCGCGCGAGCTCCTGGAGGCGGCGCGGCTCGACGGGGCGGGCGAGGTGCGGCTCTTCACGCGGGTGGTGCTGCCGCTCGGCGGTCCGGCGATCGCCTCGCTGGGGATCTTCCAGTTCCTGTGGGTGTGGAACGACATGCTGATCGCGCTGATCTTCGCGGACTCGCAGTCGCCGCCGATCACGGTGGCGCTCCAGCAGCAGGTCCGGCAGTTCGGCAACAACGTGGACGTGCTGGCGCCGGGGGCGTTCCTGTCGATGGTGGTGCCGCTGGCGGTGTTCTTCGCGTTCCAGCGGCAGTTCGCGTCCGGGGTGATGGCGGGCGCGGTGAAGTAGCGCTCCCCGCGCTCCCCGCGCTCCCCGCGCTCCCCGTGCTCCCCGGCGGTCGTCGGCGGTCGTCGGCGGTCGTCGGCGGTCGTCGGTCGCGGCCTCAGGCCTTGAGCGCCGCCACCGCCGCGCGCGCGAGCCCGTCCACGTACCCCTCGGGCAGCGGCGTGCGGACGACGACGAGGCGCCAGTAGAGCGGACCGACGACGAGGTCGAGGGCCTCGGCCGGGTCGGTGCCCTCGGGGAGCTCGCCGCGCGCGACGGCCTCGCGGACGATCCGGGCCATGACGCCCTGCTGGCCGTCGAGCAGCGCCTCCCGGATGGCGTCGGCGATCTCCGGCTGCCGCGCGGCCTCGACCAGCAGATCGGGAATGACCTGCGAGGCGACCGGGTGGCGCAGGGCGTACGAGGCCATCTCCAGGAGCGCGCGCACATCCCCGTCCAGGGACCCGGTGGCGGGCACCGGCACGCCCTGGGCGGCGAAGGCGCCGACGAGGTCGAGGACGAGGGAGAGCTTGGACTTCCACCGCCGGTAGACGGCGGTCTTGCCGACGCCCGCGCGGCGCGCGATGCCCTCGATGGACATCCGCGCGAAGCCGACGGACGCGAGCTCCTCGAAGACGGCGTCTCGGATGGCCTCGGTCACGTCCTCGCGGAGTACGGCGGCTCCGGCGGGGGCGCGGCGGGGGGTCGGTTCGGTCATGAACGGCATCCTAACCAACGGCGACGTCACGACGATACGGTTGCGTTCCGACGTACCAACGTCCTAACCTCCCCGTAGCGACGATACGGACCCGTTCCATCGCCGACGACACCCGCACCCTTCGCCGAAAGCGGCCCGCGTGACCACGACCCTCGCCCCACCCGTACGAGAAGACCGGCGGCGACCCCCGCCCGAGGACCTCCGCGCGCTCGCCCTGCGCCACGGCCTGACCGTCAGCGGGGCGCGCCCCTCCCTCCCCGCCTACGTCCGGCAGCTCTGGTCCCGCCGCGACTTCATCGCCGCCTTCGCGACCGCCCGTCTCACCGCCCAGTACAGCCAGGCCCGGCTCGGCCAGGTGTGGCAGGTGATGACGCCGCTGCTCAACGCGGCCGTGTACTACGCGATCTTCGGCGTCCTCATGAACGCCCAGCACGGCGTCCCCGACTACGTCCCGTTCCTGCTCACCGGCATCTTCGTGTGGACCTTCACCTCCGACACGGTCCTGGCCGGCACCCGTGCGATCAGCGGCAACCTGGGCCTGGTCCGCGCTCTGCACTTCCCGCGCGCGAGCCTCCCGATCTCCCTCGCGCTCCAGCAGCTCCAGCAGCTGCTCCTCTCGCTCACCGCGCTCGGCGTGATCCTCGTCTGCTGCGGCGAGTTCCCCACCTGGAGCTGGCTGCTCGCCGTTCCCGCGCTCCTCTGCCAGGCCCTGTTCAACACCGGCGCGGCCCTCGTCCTCGCACGGCTGGCGGCCCGCACCCCGGACGTCAGCCAGCTGATGCCGTTCGTCCTGCGCACCTGGCTGTACGCCTCGGGCGTCATGTGGTCGATCCGGAACCTGGCGAGCGCCGGCCGCTTCCCGGACGCCGTGGTGCTGGCCCTCCAGTGCAACCCCGCGGCGGTCTACATCGACCTCATGCGCTTCGCGCTGATCGAGAGCTACACGGCGGACCGGCTGCCGCCGCACGTCTGGGCGCTGGCCGTCGGCTGGGCCCTGCTGGCCTTCACGGGCGGCTTCATCTGGTTCTGGAAGGCGGAGGAGACGTACGGCCGTGGCTGAGAGCGCTGAGTGCACGGAGTTCACGAAGATCACGGAAGACCCCCGAACCCCCACCGTCGTCGTCGACGGCGTCCACATCACCTACACGGTCCACGGCGGGCACCCCGGCGGTCGCGGCAGCGCCACCGCCGCCCTCGGCCGCATGCTGCGCCGCGGCCGTACGGCTCCGGCCGGCCGGCGGGTCCACGCCGTGAAGGGCGTGAGCTTCGCCGCGTACCGGGGCGAGGCGATCGGCCTGATCGGTTCGAACGGGTCGGGCAAGTCGACGCTCCTGAAAGCCATCGCGGGCCTCCAGCCCGTCGAGCACGGCCAGGTCTACACCCACGGGCAGCCCGCCCTCCTCGGCGTCAACGCGGCCCTGATGAGCGATCTGACCGGCGAACGGAACGTGGTCCTGGGCGGCCTCGCGATGGGCATGAGCCGCGCGGAGGTCCGGGAGCGCTACGACGGGATCGTCGAGTTCTCCGGCATCAACGAGAAGGACGACGCCATCTCCCGCCCCATGCGGACGTACTCCTCCGGGATGGGGGCCCGGCTGCGCTTCTCCATCGCCGCGGCCAGGAGCCACGACGTCCTGCTCATCGACGAGGCCCTGTCGACCGGCGACGCGCGTTTCCGCCGGCGCAGCAGTCGGCGGATCGACGAGCTGCGGGCGGAGGCGGGGACGGTCTTCCTGGTCAGCCACTCGAACTCCACCATCACGGAGACCTGTGAGCGGGCGCTGTGGCTGGAAGCGGGGACGCTGCGGATGGACGGCCCGGCGAAGGAGGTGGTGGCGGCGTACGAGGAGTTCACGGGTACGAGGGCGACAACACCCAAGAAATAGGGCATACCGGACTAGAGTGCCGAGGGATGACGAACGATCACCCGCAGCCGCCGCACCGCCGGGCCCGGAACGCCCCACCGTCACCCACCGAGCCCCGATCCTCCGCCGCGCCCGCATCCCCCGCCGCTCCACTCGCGCCGGCACCCGCACCAGCGCCCGCGCCCCCACCCGCCACCGCGCCCCCTCCGCCCTCCCTGACCGGATCCCCTTTCACGTCGGACACCTTCACCTCCGCCACCTTCGTCACGGTCGGCCGCGGCCCCACCCTCGCCCTCGCCGCCGTCTGGCTCCTCACCCGCGTCGGCATGCTCCTGCTGCTCCTCCGCGACGACCTCGGCATCGGCGGGGTCGGCCGCGAGGTGGCCCTCTACGAGCACTGGTACGGGCAGTTCGCGACCGGCACCTTCCCGCCCGGCGACGTCACCTGGCAGTACCCGCCCGGCGCGGGCCTCGTGATCATGGCCCCGGGCATCCTGCCCTCGCTCACGTACTTCCAGGCCTTCGTCGCCCTCGCCTTCCTCGCGGACGCGGTCATCACCCTCGCCCTCGCCCGCGCCGACAGCGAACGCGTCACCCACGGCGCCTGGTACTGGGTCTGCGGCCTCCCGCTCCTCCTGCACCTCCCCCTCGCGCGGTACGACGTCCACACCACCGCCCTCGCCGTCGTCGCCCTGCTCGCCGTCAACGCCCGCTCGACGGGCGCCCACCAGCTCGGCGGGGCGCTCGCCGGAATCGGCGCCATGGTCAAGGTGTGGCCGGCGCTCACCCTGATCGGCACCCCCCGGGGCCGTACCACCCGCGAGGCCTGGACCGCCGCCGTCACCGCCGCGGTCGCCCTCGTCGCCACCCTCGCGCTGTTCTTCTCCGGGTCGTTCGGCTTCCTCCGCCAGCAGGGCAACCGCGGCATCCAGATCGAGTCCCTGGGCGGCACGGCCCTCGCGCTGGCCCGGGCCGCCGGCGTCTGGCCGGGCCGGGTCGAGTTCCGCTACGGCTCCTTCGAGTACGTCGGCCCGTACGTCTCCAGCCTCGGCCACGTCGCCCTGCTGCTCACCGTCATCGCCCTCGGCTGGCTGCTGCTCTGGCGCGTCCGGGCCCGGCGCTGGACCCCCGCGACCCCGCTCGACGCGGCCTTCGCCGCCGTCCTGCTGTTCACCGTCACCAGCCGGGTCATCAGCCCCCAGTACATGATCTGGCTGCTCGGGCTCGCCGCCGTCTGCCTGACCTCCCGCAGGACCGTGATGCGCCCGGCGGCCCTGCTGCTGCTCCCGGCGGCCGCGCTGAGCTCGCTCGCGTACCCCGTCCTGTACCTGGACGTCCTCGCCGGCACCCCCGCCGGCCTCACCGTCATGGCGCTCCGCAACGCCCTGCTCCTCGCGGCGGCGCTGCTCGCCGCCCGCCGCCTGTGGACCTCGACGGTCACCACCCCGGCGGCGGAATGACGGAAGGGCCCCGCCGGAACACCGGCGGGGCCCTTCCTCATGTCATGCCTAGCTGTGCGAACGCAGCAGCGTGCGCATCGTCCGCATGGCCACCGACAGGTTCGCCAGGTCGAAGGTGTCCGAGCCCTGGATCTCCTCCAGGGTCGTCCGCGCGCGGCCCAGGATCGCCGCGTTCCTCTCCTCCCAGGCCTTGAACCGCTCCTCCGGGCTCGACGTGCCGTTGCCCGCCGTCAGGACGTCCTGCGTGAGCGCGGCGTGCGCCGCGAACAGGTCCTCACGGATCGAGGCGCGGGCCATCGACTGCCAGCGGTCGCTGCGCGGCAGCTCGATGATCCGGTCCATGAGGTCGGTGATCCGCAGCCGGTCGGCCAGGTCGTAGTAGACCTCGGCCACCGCGAGCGGCTCCTTGCCCGTCCGGTCCGCGATCGCGACGACGTCGAGGATCGGGAAGGCGGACGAGAAGCCGGCGACCCGCAGCGCGAGCTCCTCCGGCACACCGACCTCGGTCAGCTCGGCCACGATCGACCGGTACCACTCCAGGTCGGCACCGCGCAGCAGCTCCGGCAGCCGGCCCCAGACCTCCTCCACCCGGTCGGCGAAGAACTCGATGGTCTCGCCGATCTGGAGCGGCTGCGGCCGGTTGTTCAGCAGCCAGCGCGTGCCGCGCTCGACGAGCCGGCGGGAGTGCAGCCGCATCCGGGTCTGGACGTCGGCGGGCACCTGGTTGTCGAGGGCCTCGACGGCGTCCCAGACCTGGCCGAGACGGAAGACCATCCGGGCCGCGGTCTGCGCGCGGACGATCTCCTCGATCGACGCGCCCGTCTCCTCGCGGAGGCGGTGCAGGAAGGTCGAGCCACCGGCGTTGACGGTGTCGTTGACCAGGACCGTGGTGATGATCTCCCGGCGCAGGGGGTGGTTGTCGACGGCCTCGGTGAACTTCTCGCGCAGCAGCGTCGGGAAGTACGCGTGGAGCAGCCCGCGCAGGTACGGGTCGTCCGGCAGCTCCGTACCGATCAGCTCGTCGGCCACCGTGATCTTGGTGTACGCGAGGAGGACGGCGAGCTCCGGCTGGCTCAGGCCCCGGCCGTTGTTGAGCAGCTCGCGGATCTGCCGGTCGTTGGGCAGGAACTCCAGGTCCCGGGAGAGGCTGCCGTCGCGGCCCAGGCGGCGCATGAAGCGCTGGTGGGCGTGGAGCAGCGAGGGCGACTGGGTGACGGCGTTGGCGAGGGCCGTGTTCTGCGCGTAGTTGTTGCGCAGGACGAGCGTGCCGACCTCGTCCGTCATCTCCGCGAGGATCTTGTTGCGCTGCTTGACGGTCATGTCGCCCTCGGCGACGAGCCCGTTCAGCAGGATCTTGATGTTGACCTCGTGGTCGGAGGTGTCGACGCCGGCGCTGTTGTCGATGGCGTCGGTGTTGACCTTGCCGCCCTGGCCCTCGGGGCCGCCGGTGCGGGCGAACTCGATGCGGCCCAGCTGGGTCGCGCCGAGGTTGCCGCCCTCGCCGATGACCTGGGCGCGCACGTCCTGGCCGTCGACGCGGATGGCGTCGTTGGCCTTGTCGCCGACGTCCGCGTTGGACTCGACCGCGGACTTGACGTACGTACCGATGCCGCCGTTCCACAGCAGGTCGACGGGCGCGTGGAGCACGGCCTTCATCAGCTCGGCCGGGGTCATCTTGGTGACGCCGTCCTCGATGCCGAGGGCGGCCCTGACCTGCGCGTTGACCGGGATGGACTTGGCGCTTCGGGGGTGGACGCCACCGCCCGCGGAGAGCAGCGAGGTGTCGTAGTCGGCCCAGGACGAGCGGGGCAGGTCGAAGAGGCGGCGGCGCTCGGCGTACGAGACGGCCGCGTCCGGGTTCGGGTCGAGGAAGATGTGCCGGTGGTCGAACGCGGCGACGAGCCTGATGTGCTCGCTCAGCAGCATGCCGTTGCCGAAGACGTCGCCGGACATGTCGCCGACGCCGACGACCGTGAAGTCCTCGGTCTGGGTGTCGTGGCCCAGCTCGCGGAAGTGGCGCTTGACGGACTCCCAGGCGCCGCGGGCGGTGATGCCCATGCCCTTGTGGTCGTAGCCGGCGGAGCCGCCGGAGGCGAAGGCGTCGCCGAGCCAGAAGCCGTACGACTCGGCGACCCCGTTGGCGATGTCGGAGAAGGTCGCGGTGCCCTTGTCGGCGGCGACGACGAGGTAGGTGTCGTCCTCGTCGTGGCGGACCACGTCGACCGGCGGCACGACCTCGCCCGCGACCAGGTTGTCGGTGATGTCGAGCAGCGCCGAGATGAAGGTCTTGTAGCTCGCGATGCCCTCGGCGAGCCAGGCGTCGCGGTCCACGGACGGGTCCGGGAGCTGCTTGGCGACGAAACCGCCCTTGGCGCCGACGGGCACGATGACGGTGTTCTTCACCATCTGCGCCTTGACCAGGCCGAGGATCTCCGTACGGAAGTCCTCACGGCGGTCGGACCAGCGCAGGCCGCCTCGGGCGACCTTGCCGAAGCGCAGGTGGACGCCCTCGACGCGCGGCGAGTACACCCAGATCTCGAAGGCGGGGCGCGGCGCCGGCAGGTCGGGGATGGCCTGCGGGTCGAACTTCATCGACACGTAGGAGTGCGGCTTCCCGCCCACCGCGTTCTGGAAGAAATTGGTCCGCAGGGTGGCCTTGATGACGGTGAGGAAGGACCGCAGGATCCGGTCCTCGTCCAGGCTCGCGACCTGGTCGAGGGCGGCGTCCAGCTCCTCGAGGAGCGCGTCGATCAGCTCGGTGCCGGCGCGCTGGCGCTCCGGCGCCATCCGGGCCTCGAAGAGGGAGACGAGCAGCCGGGTGGTGTGGACGTTGTTGCGGAGGGTGTCCTCCATGTAGTCCTGGCTGAACGTGGAACCGGCCTGGCGCAGGTACTTGGCGTAGGCGCGCAGCACCATCGCCTCGCGCCAGGTGAGCCCGGCGGAGAGGACGAGGGAGTTGAAGTTGTCGTTCTCGGCCTCGCCGGTCCAGGTGGCGGCGAAGGCCTCCTGGAAGCGCTCGCGGGCGTCGTCGCCGAGGTAGTCGCCGCCGTTGCCGGTCGGGGCCGGCATCCGCAGACCGAAGTCGTAGACCCAGGCGTGGGTGCGGTCGGAGCAGCGCAGCTCGTACGGGCGCTCGTCGGTGACCTCGACGCCGAGCCGGTTGAGGACCGGCAGGACGGCGGAGAGGGAGATCGGGTCGCCGGTCTTGTAGATCTTGAAGCGGCGCTCGCCGGGGCCCGCGACGACGGGCTCGTAGAGGGAGAGCGCGAAGTCCTTGTCCGTACGGGCGAGGGCTTCCAGGTGGACCAGGTCGGCGACGGCCGCGCGCGGCGAGTGGTCGGCCTTGTAGCCCTCGGGGAAGGCGTTGCCGTAGCGGCGCAGCAGCTCGGCGGCGTGCTCCTCGCCCAGCTCGGCGTTGAGCGCCTCGCCGAAGCCGTCGGCCCAGGAGCGGGCGGCCTCGACGAGCCGGGACTCGATGCGGTCGACGTCGGCGTCGGTCAGCTTGGCGAGCTCGGTGCCGGGCTTGACGCGGACGACGAAGTGGAGCCGGGAGAGGATCGACTCGGTGTTCCAGGCGGTGAAGTCGACGCTGGTGCCGTCGAGCTCCTCCTTGAGGATGTCGATGATCCGCAGCCGGACGCGGGTGGTGTAGCGGTCGCGCGGCAGGTAGACGAGGGCCGAGTAGTAGCGGCCGTACTCGTCCTGGCGCAGGTAGAGCCGCAGCCGGCGCCGTTCCTGGAGGTACAGGACGCTGGTGACGATGGACCGGAGCTGGTCGACCGGGGTCTGGAAGAGCTCGTCGCGCGGGTAGGTCTCCAGGATCTGGAGCAGGTCGCGGCCGTCGTGGCTGTTCGGCGAGAAGCCGGCGCCCGCCAGGACCTCCTGGACCTTGCGCTTGACGACGGGGACGCGGCGGACGGACTCGGTGTACGCGGCGGACGAGAACAGTCCGAGGAACCGTCGCTCACCGACGACGTTGCCGTCCGCGTCGAACTTCTTCACCCCGATGTAGTCGAGGTACGAGGGGCGGTGCACGGTCGCGCGGCTGTTGGCCTTCGTCAGGATCAGCAGCTTGTGCTCGCGCGCCTTGGCGCGGGCGTCGGCGGGCAGCCGGCTGAAGGAGGGCGAGACGGGGTGCGCGTGGTGGCCCTCGTCGCCGCCGGCGTGCTGCGGGTCGGAGCGCAGGATGCCGAGGCCGGTGCCGGGCACGGCGGACAGGGCGTCGCCGTTGACGAGCTCGTACTCGCGGTAGCCGAGGAAGGTGAAGTGGTCGTCGGCGAGCCAGCGCAGCAGCTCGCGGGCCTCGTCCACCTCGGTGGGCCGCAGGTCGGAGGCGGTGGGCTCGGCCGGGAGGCCCTCGGCGATGCGCACCGCGGCATCGCGCATCTTGTCCCAGTCCTCGACCGTCTCGCGGACGTCGGACAGGACGCGCAGCAGGTCGGCGGTGATCTGCTTGAGGTCGGCGCGGTCGGTCTCGCGGTCGATCTCGACGTGGATCCACGACTCGGTGATCGCGTCGTGCGGCAGCTCGCCCTGGATCTGGGCCGCGAGGACCTCGATGAGCTTGCCGGCGACGTCACGGCGGACGAGGACCTGCGGGTGGATCACGACGTGGATGCCGCGGCCCTGGCGGGAGAGCTCGTTGGTGACGGAGTCCACGAGGAACGGCATGTCGTCGGTGACGACCTCGACGACGGAGTGGCTGCTGGTCCAGCCGTTCTCCTCCACCGTCGGGGTGTGGACGCGCACGTTCGCGGTGCCCTGCGGGCGGTTCTCCGCGAGCCGGTAGTGAGAGAGCGCGGCGCCGAACACGTCGACCGGGTCGCGGTCGCCGAGGTCCTCCGGCGCGGTGTGCAGGTAGTAGCGCTGGAGGTATTCGAGCACGGGGTCCCGGTCCGGGCGCTCCCCGGCACCCTCCGGCCCCGTCGGAAGTCGCCCCCCGACCGGGCTGTGCTCAGCTACCCGAGCGGCCCTCTCGAGCAGCTCGGCCTTGGCTTCGTCCAGCTTGGTCTGCATGTCCTCTGACTCCTGTCGCGCGCCGTTGCGTGACGTCGGTGGAAGAAAGGGCACAACGCCACGACGCGGTGATTCCGGTCGAAGACGACGTTATGCCCGGATGAGAGATGCCCGGATCGTTATCGGCCACGGAACGTGGCGCGTCCGGACGGGAGGGATCGGCGAACGTACGGTCGACCCGGCCGCTGTCGCGGTCCGGGCGGCAGCCGGGGGCTTCGCTGCCCCCACGGCGTATCGCGCTGATCACGGCAAAAGCCTATCGCCCCCGCCCCCCGAACCGTCATGAGCCGTATGCGTACAAAAGAGCGGGCCAAGTTTGACGTTATGGACAGCGACACGTGTCCTCTTGGCAAAGCGGCCCGTCGGAGGCGGCGTGTGCGCGAACATGGGCACAGCACGACAGACCGACCATCTGTGACCTGGGAGAGCCAATGGCGAAGATCCTGATCGTGACCGGGGACGCGGCGGAGTCGCTGGAGGTGATGTACCCCTACCAGCGGCTGCTGGAAGAGGGCTACGAGGTCGACATCGCCGCCCCCGCCCGCAAGCAGCTCCGCTTCGTCGTCCACGACTTCGAGCCGGGCTTCGACACGTACACCGAGAAGCCCGGCTACACCTGGCCGGCGGACCTGGCCTTCTCGGAGGTCGACCCGGGCGCGTACGTGGCGGTGGTGATCCCGGGCGGCCGGGCACCGGAGTACCTGCGCAACGACCCGGAGCTCCGCAAGATCCTGAAGGCCTTCTTCGACGCGGACAAGCCGGTGGCCCAGATCTGCCACGGCCCGCTCCTGACGGCGGCGGTCGGCGGCCTGGAGGGCCGCAGGGTCACGGCGTACCCGGCCCTGGAACTCGACATGCAGGCGGCCGGAGCCACCTTCCAGGACTCGGCGGCCGTGGTCGACGGCCTCCTGGTCTCCTCCCGCGCCTGGCCGGACCACCCGACCTGGATGCGCGAATTCCTGAAGGTCCTCCGCACCAAGGCCTGACCCCCGAAGCGGCCGGCGCCGGGTGACCGCGGGCCCGCACTCGCCGGGGGCTGCGGACCTGCACTCGCCAGGTGGCTGCGGGCCAGCACTCGCCGGGTGACTGTAGGCATGCACTCGCCAAGTGGTTACGGGCCCGCACTCGCCAGGTGGCTGCGGACCGGCACTCGACAGGTGACTGCGGGCATGCACTCGCCAGGTGACCGTGGGCATGCACTCGCCAGGTGGTTACGGGCCCGCACTCGCCAGGTGGCTGCGGACCTGCACTCGCCGGGTGACTGTGGGCATGCACTCGCCGGGTGGCTGGGCGGGCATGCGTTCCGCCGGGCCCGGGGGTCCCCCTCTGGGGGAGGGTGGGCACAACCACCCACCGGGCCGTACCCGGCCCCCGCGCCCTACCGGCCGTCGACCGGCAGCCGCCGACGGCGCCGAGCCCACCACGGGAAGACCCGAGGCCGACGTCAAAGCAGTACGGGTGGTGCGGGTGGGAACCCCAGTCCGGCCGAAGGCCGGGCGCACCACACCGGCCCGCACGGGCCCCACCGGCCCGCACCACACCGGCCCGCACCCCACCCACCTCGGCTACACCAACTCCTCCGCCACGGACACCGCCTCCGCCAGCGAGTCGACCACCGGCACCCCCACCCGCTCCAGCGAAGCCCGGCTGTGCGACCCCCCGGTGTACAGCACCGCCTTCGCACCGACGTGCGCCGCCGCCACCGCGTCGTCCGCCGCGTCGCCGATGACGACGACCCGGTCCGCCGCGACGCGGAGCGCCTCCAGGTGGCGCACCATGTGCCCGGACTTCCCGTCCGTCGAGTGGCCGACCCGCCCGTCCATCCGGACGAAGCGCTCGGCGATCCCGTGGCGCCGCACGAGCGGTATGAGCTCCGCGTGCGGCGCGAGCGACAGCAGCGACTGCGTGAAACCGGAGGCCTGCCGCGCCGCGAGCAGCTCCGCCGCTCCGAGCGTGAGCGCGCACGCCTCCGCCCGCGCCCAGTAGTGCCGGTGGAAGGCGCCGTCCATGACGGTCCACTCCTCATCCGTCGGCAGCCGCCCCATGAGCCGTTCGTAGAACTTCGGCACCGGCACCGTGTACAGCTCGCGGTACCGCTCCAGCGTGATCGCTTCGAGCCCGATCTCGGCGAAGGCCGCGTTCGACGCCCCGATCACCGCGCCGATGTCGTCGAGCAGTGTCCCGTTCCAGTCCCAGACCAGATGCTTACCGTGCTTCCCCATGGAAAGACGGTACCGGCCCCCTCCGACAGCGGACCCCACCCGGTCCCGCTGCCCCGGCCTACCCCAGCAGCCCGGGGATCTCCTGCACCCCGAACCACAGCAGCTCGTGGTCCTCGGCCCCGTCCACCACGAAGCGCGCGTCGTCGTCACCCTGGTCCGCCGCCCCGAGCGCGGCAGCCGCCGCGGTGACGTCCGCCTCGGCGTCGTCCGCGTCGGCGTGCACCGCCGCGGCCTTGGCCAGCGGTACGGCACCGGCGATCCGCACCTCGCCCACCGACCCGGCGTCGAGCCCGCGGTCGGGATCCGCGGTGGCGTCCTTGTCGGCCACGTCGACGGCGACGACGACCCGGCGCCGGGGCGCCTGGGGGTCACCGGCGAGGAGCCGCAGGGAGGCGGAGGCGGCCCGGTTGAGCGCCGCGTACTCCAGCTCCTCGATGTCGTCGGAGACGTACCACTCGCGCAGCGCCGGGGTGACGGCGTAGGCGGTCAGCGGGCCGGGGCCCAGCTCGCCCGCCTTGTGCGCCTGTGCGAGTCCGGGGAGGGTCAGGGGGACGTACACGCGCATGGCTGACCGCTTTCGTAGACGGAGAGCCCTCAGGATACGTGCGGAGTCCCCCTTCGGGGTGGCGGGCCGAACGCACCGCCCGTCCACCCCGTCCACGCCCCGCCAAGGCCCTGAAGAGCGGTTTTTCCCCCGCGTCACCCTGATAGGTGATTCACCCACAGGGGCGCCCCGCGACCGGGGGCTCCTTGCGGGGGCTCGGAGCCCACCCGTACAAGATCCCCAACGGAAGTTACCGACTGGTACCAATCGGTTACGCAACGACAGGGGCTCACCATGAACAGCTACCCGGCCACCAGCTACACGGCCAACAGCTACGCGGCCACCACCCGCCCCCGCACCCCACGCCCTCGCACCGCCCCCGGCGGCCCCGCCGGCACCCGCCCCCGCGGCGGCGCGGGCACCCACCCCCGCACCCCGCCCCGCGCACTCCCCCCGCACACCGTCTTCGCGGAGCGCCTGCTCGCGGTGCTCAGCGGGGAGCGGCCGGTCCACTGGATGCTCGGCCACACCGTCGGCGAGGCGTACGAGCAGCTCGTCCGGCTCGCCCCGGCGACGCCCCTGCGGTCGCTCGGCCCCCGCCCCGTCCTGCGCCGCTGCTCCGTACAGCTGGACCCCCACCGCACGAGCATGGAGGCCTTCGCGAGCATCGCCACCGGCCGTCGCGTCCGGGCCATGGCGTTCCGCCTGGAGCTCGGCGCCGATCAGCGCTGGCGCTGCGCCGCCGTCGAGCTCGACGGTCTCGGCGTGACGCCCCACCACGCCTGACTCGCGACGCCCTCTCCAGGCACGACGAAGGGGCCGGCCACCCATCGGGCGACCGACCCCTCACATCGAACCCGCCGCGTCAGCGACCCTTCGTCAGGGCCCTCGGCGGCAGCGCCTCACTTCTTGCGACGACGCCCGCCGCTCGCGTTCTTCTGCGCCTTGCGACGCTCCGCCCGCGTCATCCCGTCGCCGGAGTCGTCGCCGGACTCGAAGTCGCCCTCGACGACCCCGCCGTCACCGTCGACGGTCGGCGCGGAGAAGTGCAGCCGGTCCGGCCGCTGCGGCGCGTCGAGCCCCTTGGCGCGGATCTCCGGACGCCCGTTCCCGGCGGCGGACGGCACCGCGTCGGTCTTGTCGAGCGAGGGAGCGCTCGCCTGCACCGGGACCTCCTCGACCTGCTGCTCGACCTGGACCTCCAGGTTGAACAGGTAGCCGACGGACTCCTCCTTGATGCCCTCCATCATGGCGGTGAACATGTCGAAGCCCTCGCGCTGGTACTCGACCAGCGGGTCCTTCTGCGCCATGGCGCGCAGGCCGATGCCCTCCTGGAGGTAGTCCATCTCGTAGAGGTGCTCGCGCCACTTGCGGTCCAGGACCGACAGGACCACGCGCCGCTCCAGCTCACGCATGATCTCCGAGCCGAGCTGCTTCTCACGGGCGTCGTACTGCTCGTGGATGTCGCCCTTGATGGACTCGGCGATGAACTCGGCGGTGATGCCCGCCCGGTCCCCGGCCGCGTCCTCCAGCTCCTCCACGGTGACCTTCACCGGGTAGAGCTGCTTGAAGGCGTTCCACAGACGGTCGAGGTCCCACTCCTCCGCGAAGCCCTCGGCGGTCTCCTGGCGGATGTAGTCGTCGATCGTGTCGTCCATGAAGTGCTGGATCTGCTCGTGCAGGTCCTCGCCCTCCAGGACGCGGCGGCGCTCACCGTAGATGACCTGGCGCTGCCGGTTGAGGACGTCGTCGTACTTCAGGACGTTCTTACGCGTCTCGAAGTTCTGCGTC
This sequence comes from Streptomyces sp. NPDC058650, assembly GCF_042717315.1. Classification (NCBI taxonomy): domain Bacteria; kingdom Bacillati; phylum Actinomycetota; class Actinomycetes; order Kitasatosporales; family Streptomycetaceae; genus Streptomyces; species Streptomyces sp. NPDC058650. The sequence goes on along the minus strand of NZ_JBHXRL010000024.1, from coordinate 17,622 downwards.
TCGACCTGCGACTGGGCCGAGGCGATCGCCCGGGTGACCATCTTGTTCTCGATCGGCACGTCGTCCGGCACGTTGGCCATGGCCATCACGCGCTCGACCATCTGCGCCTTGAACAGGCGCATCAGGTCGTCGCCGAGCGAGAGGTAGAAGCGGGACTCGCCGGGGTCGCCCTGACGGCCGGAACGGCCGCGGAGCTGGTTGTCGATACGGCGGGACTCGTGCCGCTCGGTGCCGAGCACGTACAGCCCGCCGAGGTCCTTGACCTCCTCGAACTCCGCCTTCACGGCCTTCGCGGCGCGCTCCAGGGCGCCGGGGAGGGCCGCGGCCCACTCCTCGACGTGGTCGACCGGGTCCAGACCGGCCTGGCGCAGCTCGGCCTCGGCGAGGTCGTCCGGGTTGCCGCCGAGCTTGATGTCCGTACCGCGACCGGCCATGTTCGTGGCGACGGTGACGGCGCCGCGGCGGCCGGCCTGGGCGACGATGCTGGCCTCGCGGTCGTGGTGCTTGGCGTTGAGGACCTCGTGCTGCACACCGCGCTTGGAGAGCTGCTGCGAGAGGTACTCGGACTTCTCGACGGAGGTCGTGCCGACGAGGATCGGCTGACCCTTCTCGTGCTTCTCCGCGATGTCGTCGACGACGGCGGCGAACTTGGCGACCTCGGTCCGGTAGATCAGGTCGGACTGGTCCTTGCGGATCATCGGCCTGTTCGTGGGGATCGGGACGACGCCCAGCTTGTAGATCTGGTGGAACTCGGCGGCCTCGGTCATGGCCGTACCGGTCATGCCGGAGAGCTTGTCGTACAGGAGGAAGAAGTTCTGCAGGGTGATCGTGGCGAGGGTCTGGTTCTCGTCCTTGATCGCCACCCCCTCCTTGGCCTCGATCGCCTGGTGCATGCCCTCGTTGTAGCGGCGGCCGGCGAGGATACGGCCGGTGTGCTCGTCGACGATCATGACTTCGCCGTCCATGACGACGTAGTCCTTGTCCTTCTTGAACAGTTCCTTCGCCTTGATGGCGTTGTTCAAGTAGCCCACGAGCGGCGTGTTCACCGACTCGTAGAGGTTGTCGATGCCCAGCCAGTCCTCGACCTTGGCGACACCGGCCTCGTGGATGGCGACGGTGCGCTTCTTCTCGTCGACCTCGTAGTCGCCGGTCTCCTCGATGCCCTTGAGCTGGTTGCCGGGCTCACCCCTGGTGAGGCGGGTGACCAGCTTGGCGAAGTCGCCGTACCACTTGGTGGCCTGGTCGGCCGGGCCGGAGATGATCAGCGGCGTACGGGCCTCGTCGACGAGGATCGAGTCGACCTCGTCGACACAGGCGAAGTTGTGGCCGCGCTGGACGAGCTCCTCCTGGGACCACGCCATGTTGTCGCGGAGGTAGTCGAAGCCGAACTCGTTGTTCGTGCCGTACGTGATGTCGCAGGCGTACTGCTCACGGCGCTGGGCCGGGGTCATGTTGGCCAGGATGCAGCCGACCTTCAGACCCAGGAACTTGTGGACGCGGCCCATCATCTCGGAGTCGCGCTCGGCCAGGTAGTCGTTGACCGTGATCAGGTGCACGCCCTTGCCGGAGAGCGCGTTGAGGTACGCCGGGAGGGTACCGACGAGGGTCTTGCCCTCACCGGTCTTCATCTCGGCGACGTAGCCGAGGTGCAGCGCGGCGCCGCCCATCAGCTGGACGTCGTAGTGGCGCTGTCCGAGGACGCGCTTCGCGGCCTCGCGCACCGTCGCGAAGGCTTCCGGCATCAGGTCGTCGAGGCTCTCGCCGTCGGCGAACCGCTGCTTGTACTCATCGGTGAGCGCCCGCAGGTCGGCGTCGGAGAGGTTGACGAAGTCCTCTTCGATGGAGTTGACCTGGTCCGCGATGCGGTGCAGTTTGCGCAGGATCTTGCCTTCGCCTGCACGCATGAGCTTGTTGAAGACGGACACTGAGGCTGGTCTCCTTGCCGGTCGGGCCTGGCACTGGGTCTTGTGATCGACGCGAGCGCGGGCACGGCAGGTGGTCCCCACCGCAACGGCCATCGTAAGCGAGACCGCCCTCGCGAAGGGAGGCCCGCAGTGCCCGAGCCGCAAGGCCACCCTCAAAGAGAACGCACGAGGTGGGCGGAAGGTGCCGCCCCACCCGAAAAGTGTTCGCTTCCGGTCGGGCGGCTCACCACAATCCAGGCATGGAGCCGATCACCCTCACCACGGACCGACTGCGCCTGCGGAACTTCGTCCCCGGCGATGCCGACGCCGTCTACGACATCTGCCAGGACCCGGACATTCGGCGCTGGACGGTCGTCCCGGACCCGTACACCCGGCAGGACGCCGAGTTCTTCCTGAACCGGCTCGTGCCCGACGGCTGGCGCGAGGACTCGGACTACACCTTCGCCGTCGAGCCGTTGGCCGGCGGCCCGCTGCTCGCGGCGGTCTCGCTGACCAGCCGCGGCTCCGGGGTCTGGGAGGTCGGCTACTGGACGCGCCAGGAACAACGGGGCCGCGGCTACATGACGGAGATCGTCCGGGCCCTGGCCCACTGGGCGTTCACGGGCCTGGGCTGTACGCGTCTCGTCTGGCGCGCGGAGCTCGGCAACGCCGGGTCGCGCGCGGTCGCCGAGCGCGTCGGCTTCGCCCTGGAGGGCGTCCAGCGCGCCGGCCTGGTCAACAAGGGCACGCTGCGCGACTGCTGGGTGGGCGCCCTGCTCCCCTCGGACTTCGGCCTGCCGAGCCCGCTGCCGTACCTCCCGGCCCGCGAGCAGCCCGCCCAGACCTGAACCCCAGACCTGATCCCTAGGCCTGATCCCCAGGCCTGATCCCCAGGCCTGATCCCCAGGCCTGAACCCAGCCGTGACTGTCAGTGCCGGGCCCTAGGGTGCGTTCCATGACGACTGCGCCGCGCCCCGCCGCCGAACTGTCCGCCGACGAAGCCCGCCGGATCGCGCTGCGCGCTCAGGGGTTCCTGGGCGCGCCCGACCGCAGGTCCGGGGTCCGCGGGGTGCTGCGCGCCCTCGGCCAGGTCCAGCTCGACACGATCTCCGTACTGGCCCGCTCGCACGAGCTCATCCCGTACGCGCGCCTGGGCGCCGTGGGCCGTAAGACGGTCGAGGACGCCTACTGGACCGACGCTCACGCCTTCGAGTACTGGTCGCACGCCGCCTGCATCCTGCCGATCGAGGAATGGCCGCACTTCGCGTTCCGCCGCCGCGCCTACCGCGACCGCCCGCACTGGCACCACGACCTGTCGGCCGGGGCGTACGACAAGGTGATCGACCAGCTGCGGGCCGAGGGCCCGCAGACCGCGACGGAGCTGGGCGGCGCGAAGAACAAGGGCGAGTGGTGGGACTGGTCGGACGGGAAGATCGCCGTCGAGCGGGCGCTCATGCACGGCGAGGTGGTGGTGGTCGAGCGGCGCGGCTGGAAGCGGGTCTACGACCTGGCGGAGCGGGCGGTCCCGCGGGCGCTGCTCCACGACGAGCTGGACGACACCGAGTGCGTGCGGCGCCTGGTGCGGCAGGCGGGCGAGGCGCTGGGTGTGGGCACGCGCGCGGACATCGCCGACTACCACCGCATCAAGGGGGAGCAGTTCGACGCGGTGGTCGAGGCGTCGGGGCTCGTTCCGGTGACGGTGGCGGGCTGGGGGAAGCCGGCGTGGGCGGACCCGGCGGCGCTGGCCTCGGAGCCGCGCGGCCGGCACCGGACGACGCTGCTCTCGCCGTTCGACTCGCTGGTCTGGGAGCGGGCGCGGACGGAGCGGATCTTCGGCTTCACGCACCGCCTGGAGGCGTACGTGCCGAAGCCGAAGCGGGTGCACGGCTACTTCGCGATGCCGGTCCTGGCCGGAGGCCGTCTGGTCGGCCGGGTGGACCCGGCGCGCGAGGGCGGCACCCTGGTCGCCCGGCAGATCACCCTGGACGGCCCCAAGGCCGTACCGGCGGTGGCGCGGGCACTGCGCGAGGCGGCCGAGTGGGTCGGCTGCGACGCGGTGTCCGTGGTCCCGGAGCGTGTGAACCACCCCGAGCTCGTACCGGAGCTGGTACGGGCCCTGAGCTGACCGGCCGGGGCCCGCGGGGCTACCGGATCTCCAGGGCCGGAGCCTCAGCGGATCTCGAGGATCTTCTCCCGCATCGCGTACACCACGGCCTCCATGCGGGAGTGGAGCTGGAGCTTCTCCAGGATGTTCCGCACGTGGTTCTTCACCGTGTTCTCGGAGATGAACAGCTCCTTGGCGATGTCCCGGTTGTTCATCCCGGTCGCGACGAGCTTGAGGACCTCCAGCTCACGGTCCGTCAGCCGGGGCGCGGGCACGAGCCTGCGCTCGTCGGTGCGCTGGATCATCGACTTGAACTCGGTGAGGAGCTTGGACGCCATCGACGGGCTGATCTGCGACTGCCCGTCCGCGACCGCGCGGATCGCCGTCGCGACCTCGTCGGTGGAGATCTCCTTGAGGAGGTAGCCGGTAGCCCCGGCCTTGATCGCCTCGTAGAGGTCGGCCTCCTCGTCGCTGATCGTCAGCATGATGATCTTCGCGCTGGGGGCCACCTCCTTGATGGAGGTGCACGCCTCGATGCCGCCGCGCCGGGGCATCCGCACGTCCATCAGGACGATGTCGGGCAGCAGATCGGCGGCCTTGTCGACCGCCTCGGCCCCGTCACCGGCCTCGCCGACGACCTGGATGTCCTCTTCCTGGGCGAGGACGATCTCCAGGCCTCGACGGAAGAGGGCGTGATCGTCCACGACGAGGACCCGAATCGGCTCTTTGCGGCAGTCGCCGCTGTCCGAATCCAATCCCTCCGACGTGCTCTCCGGAGTGACCGCGCCATAGGGCTCACGTCCCCTGAGCACCGGTCCGAAGCTGTCCGCCATCGTTCCTCCCCCTGAAGGCCGTGGCCTGAATTCGTTTCCGGTCCTCCAACCGGTGCTCGACGAGCACCGGTTGGCGTACACGACATGATTTCATGCCCTGGCGGCGCGCGGGGTTACCCATGAGCGCACGGGGGTGCCCCTGGGGGCGCGAACCGCGCTCCAGGGGCACCGTGAGGGACACCTGAGGTGTATGTGGGTGATGCGGTGGCGGTCTGTCAGCCGCCGAGCGCACCGCCGGCGCCGCCGCCCTCGGCGAGCGGGTCGCTCTCCAGGTGGATGACGCCGTAGTCGTACGCGTGTCGCCGGTAGACGACGCTCGGCTGCTTGTTGTCGGCGTCGACGAACAGGTAGAAGTCGTGGCCGACCAGCTCCATCTCGTAGAGCGCCTGGTCGAGCGTCATGGGGGCGGCCCGGTGGGTCTTCTCGCGCACCACCAGCGGGCCTTCGCCCTGAACCTCGATCGAGCCCATCATCGTGGTGGGCACCTTGTCGGACTCGTCGGCGACCAGCTGGCCGTCTCCGTTGAGCTGGGCGGCGCCGGGCACCACGTCCCCGACTTCCGCTGCCGACAGCCTGCCGTTGCCACGGCGGGTGTATCGCTTGTCGTGCTGCTTCCGCAGCCGGGCCTCCAGCTTGTCGCTGGCGAGGTCGAGGGCTGCGTACGGGTCGCCTGCCGCAGCTTCCGCCCGGATCACCGGGCCTCGGGAGTGGAGGGTGATCTCCACGCGGTCGGACCTGTCGGCCTGCCGCGGGTTGTGCTCCTTGGACACCTCGACGTCGAGGCTGATCACCTTGCCGTCGAGCTTCTGGATCTTCTCCAGCTTCAGCTTCTCGGCCACGTGCTTGCGGAACCGCTCGGGCACCTCGGTCTTGCGGCCCTTGACGACGATGTCCACGCAGAACTCCGTTCCCGGATCGCCCTGATCGGCTCCTTGGCCGCCGGGCATCTCCCTTTGCACCAGACTCCGGTGGTTACCGGAGCTCGGACTTGGCGACTTTCACCTCCTCCTCCCCAGTCGACAAGATCCCCACCCCATCGACAAGAGGTTAATTCGCCCTGAACTCCTGTCCTGTAGGCGCAACCATGTATTCGGCGAGGCAGTGGCGTTCGCCATTCCTCACAACCGAACATAGCCCCTTCGGACGGGTGTCGGCACCCGCTACCGCGACATACCTGCGTTCGGGTGCTTTCACCTCTCACCACCTGCAACGATCCAAGTTCCTGACGAGTTCCGGTTTATTTCGAACGAGGCGGGAGAGGATGCGATCACAGCCGCCCGCCGCTGTTCGAATCCATGCTGCGCGGAACGTTCCGGCGATCTTTCCGTCCATGCCTGCGGTAATCCGGGAATGAACGGAAGGTGTACGTCTTCGAGTGCGCGCGCCGCCTCCGCGAGCGAAGCGCCCGTCGTCATCAGGTCGTCCACGAGAACCACCCTTCCGGTCCCGAGAAGACGCGCACCACCCGGTACGACCTCCAGCGCGCCCGAAAGGTTCGCCAGCCGCCCGCGCGCTCCGAGACCCGCCTGGTCCGCCACGTACCGCCGCTGACGCAGTACGGGCACGACCCGGGCGGCCCGTCCCGCGCGCCGCAGCCGGGCGGCCGCGGCCAGCGCGATGCGTCGCGTCGGATCGTGGCCACGCGCCCGCACGGAGCGCCGTGAGGACGGCACCGGTACCAGGAGCAGCGGCGGGGAGACGAGGCCCGTGGCGGGCCCGGCAGCGGCCGCCACAGCGGCGGCCAGCGCGCCGCCCAGGGGCCCGGCGAGTGCCAGCGCCCCGCGTTCCTTGTGAGCGAGGAGGAGTTCCCGTACGGCGCCGGCGTACGGCGCGGCGGCATGGACCGCCGGCAGCCCCGTCGGCTCGGGCGCGGGCCGTACCCTGCGCGGTCCGGCCGCGGCCAGCGCGCCCGCGCACTCCGGGCACAGGACGGTGCGCGACCCGCCGCAGCCTCCGCAGGCGACCGGCAGCACCAGCCCGGCGATCTCGCGCCACCACCCCCGCATGACTCCACTGTGCGCGCTCCCGGCGCCGCGGACCACCCCTGTGGAAAACCGGTCGCGCACCCCTCCCGTGAGCGGGACGGCGGCGGGACGCGGCGACCCACGGGCCGGGCGCGCCGGACCGCACGGGGATTCCCGCCCGGACGCCCCGAGTCCGTCAGGTCGCCTCCCGGCCCGGCGTACGACACGGCCCGCGGTCACACCCGGTGGTCCGTCCGGGATCCACCCACGGCACGGCCGCGGAGACCGGACAGCCCGCAGACCGGACAGCCCGCAGACCGGCCGGCCCCGCAGACCTGACAGCCCGGAAACCGGCCGGCCCCGGAGACCGGGCCGGGCCTTCCCCGCTCCCCTACCCGGGGTAGACGGGCGAAGCGCCCGCCTTGACCACCGGCTGCCAGTTCGTCCCCGGCGCCAGCCGGACGATGCCGTCGTTCCCGGAGTTCGCCACCACCGGTGCCCCGTCGCCGTTGGGCGCGGCGACCGAGGTCACCCCGTTCAGGCCCGGAAGCACCGAGCTCGCCGAGGTCGAGCCGTCGGTCTGGAGGTAACGGATCTGCTGGACGCCGCCCGCCTCCTTGCCGACGACGACCAGCCGGCTCGGCCCGGCCCAGGAGACGGCCGTGACCGACTCCATGCGCGGCGCGGCGGGCTGCAGGGCCTCGACGGACACCGTGGCCTCCGCCCCCGCCTTCTGCCGCTCGACCCGGCCGATCTGCAGGGTGGTGCGCTCCCCCTGCTTGACCAGCAGGGCGATCCGCACGCCGTCCGCCGAGACCCGCAGGGCCTCCACGCGCGTGCCCTCCACCAGCCACGGCGTACGGACCTCGACGGGGTCGCCGGAGCCGTCCGGCACCATCCACAGGCGCGGCTCAGCGAGGTTGCGATCGGCGACCCAGAGGTCACCCCGGCCGTCCCAGCTCGGTGCCGAGAGCCGGTCCGAGGGACGGGCCGCCTTGCTCGACAGCACCGCCGGCAGCGGGTCCTGCTCCGTGGTGATCGAGGAGACGAACAGATCGCGTCCGTTCGCCCCTACCCCGGCGGCCCGGGTCTCGCCGTGGTCGACGGCGACCGAGGACAGCGGGGTCGTCCCGCTGCCGAACGGCCCCGGCAGCTCGGCCGGATCGTCGGCCTCCTTGCCCTGGACCGCGAGCATCATCAGCTTGCCGTGCTCGTCGAGGAAGTACGGGTGCTCCTCCGGCACGGTGTTGCGGACCGCCGCGAACTCGGCCGCCTGCCCCTTGCCCAGGCGGCACAGCGAGTCCCCGCTCGGCTTCAGGAGCTCGACCTGCTCGACGCGTACGGAGGTCAGGTCGCCCAGCGTGAAGAGCAGCTGCGCCGCCATCCGCCGGCACGCCTCGCCGCTCACCAGCTCGGCCTTGGCGTTGAGCGGCACCTTCAGCGTGGACTGGTCGTCCGTCGTCAGCGAGGTGACGCCCGCCTTCAGCTCCGTACCGGAGGGGAACTGCGAGTCGACGGCCGACTTCAGCCAGTTCGTCGGCCCTTCGAGCAGCGCCTTGACGGTCTGTGTCACCGGGTCCATCCGGGTGACCGGGTCCTGCCGCTGCCGGATGTAGACCGGGTCGGCCACGACCCAGTCCTCCCCGGAGGCGAAGTAGTACTTGTTGACCGACCGGTAGTTGCGCAGGAAATCGGCCTCGCCGAGCACCAGGCCGGACGGCAGGCTGTCGATGCGCCATTCCTTGCCCCCGTCCGCGGAGGGCTGCTGCACGACGTGGATGGACTGGACGTACTTGGCGGGGCTGTTCGGCTGGTAGGCGTGGCGGGCGTCCACCGTCGCGATCTTGCGGCCGGAGAGCGGGTAGGCGCGGCCCTGGTTGTCCGGGTCGGCGTTGCGGTCGGCCGGTTCACGGTCGGGCGCGCTGGTGAGCACGGTGATGCTCTGCTCCGGCTTCCACGTCCGCGCGGCCTGCTTCGTCAGGTATTTGCGGGCGGTGGCGAAGCCGGGGTCGTCACTGGTCATGGCCTCCAGGAAGCCGTCGACGATATCGTCCGGGTGGGCGTTCTCCCGCGGGGCGACGGCGTAGACCCGCACCTGCGAGTCGCCGAGGTTCGCTCCCTTGACCGGCTCCACGTCCCCGCTGTCGGGCATGGTCGCGCACCCGGTGACGACGAGCCCGCCGCACACGGCGAGCACCACCGCCCGTGTGCTCCGGCCCCGCCCCGCGCGCCCCTCTCGGGAGTCAGCGCCCACGTGTCCCGTCCTCCCGCTCCGCGTTCCCGGATCCCCCGGCCGTCGCCGTGCTCGCCCCACCACCGTCGCTCTCCGTCGCCGCTCGCGGCACCACCCGGGCTCCGCTGCCGGGCAGGGCCGTCAGGTCGACGGTCGCTCGCGGCGGTGCGGGCAGCCTCGGCGATACGGGGAGCGACGGCCGGTCCCCGACGGGCTGCGCCGGAACCGCCACGCGGCGCGCGCTCTCCTGTACGAGTCCGTCGGCGGCCTGCTCACGATTGCGCCGCGAGTCCTCGGGCTCCAGCGGGATCGGGGAGCCCCGCAACGGCTCGTCCGCGGTCCTCGGCAGGGTCAGCCGGAACTGCGAACCGCCGCCGGGCTCGCCCCAGGCCTGGAGCCAGCCGCCGTGCAGCCGGGCGTCCTCCACGGCGATCGACAGACCGAGGCCCGTACCGCCGGTGGTGCGCGCGCGGGCGGGGTCAGCGCGCCAGAAGCGGTTGAACACCCGGGTCGCCTCGCCCGGCTTGAGTCCGACGCCGTAGTCGCGGACGGCGACGGCGACGGCCCCGCCGGCGGCGGCGAGCTTCACCACCACGTCCCGGCCCTCACCGTGCTCGACGGCGTTGACCACGAGGTTGCGCAGCACCCGCTCGACCCGGCGGGCGTCCGCCTCGGCCACCACGGGCTGCTCGTCGCCGAGGACGACCATCCGGGTGCCCTTGCGCTCGGCGAGGGGTTCGGCGCCGCCGATGACCCGGCGCACGACCTGGCGCAGGTCTATCGGCTCCGCCTCCAGGGCCGCCGCTCCCGCGTCGAAGCGGCTGATCTCCAGGAGGTCGGAGAGCAGCGATTCGAAACGGTCGAGCTGGTCGCCCAGGAGTTCGGCGGCGCGCCCGGTGACCGGGTCGAAGTCGACACGGGCCTCGTGGATGACGTCGGCGGCCATCCGGACCGTGGTCAGTGGGGTGCGCAGCTCGTGCGAGACGTCGGAGACGAACCGCCGCTGCATCCGCGACAGCTCCTCCAGCTGCTGGATCTTGAGCTGGAGGCTCTGGGCCATCTTGTTGAAAGCCTCGCCGAGCCGGGCGATGTCGTCCTCGCCGGTGACCTTCATCCGTTCCTGGAGGCGGCCGGCCGAGAGCCGCTCGGCGATCCCCGCGGCCATCCGGACGGGCGTCACGACCTGGCGGACCATGAACCAGGCGATGGCGCCGAGCAGCACCACGACGAACAGCCCGGCGGTCGCGAGGGTGCCCTTGACGAGGGTGAGCGAGTCCTCCTCCTGGGTGAGCGGGAAGAGGTAGTACAGCTCGTACGGGGTGCCGTCGGCGTCGTTCAGCCGCTTGCCGATCACCAGCCCGGCCTCGGACGCCTTGCCGCTGGTGTAGTGGATCCGGGTCGACTTCTGGAAGGTGTTCGCGCCCTGGGCGACGGAGTGCCGCAGGTCGGTGGGGATGCTCGTGGTGGGGTCGACCTCGCCGGAGGCGCGGGCGCCACGGCTCACGGTGTCACCGCTGTCGAGGGAGAGCGCGACCACGTTGAAGGCGCTCTGGCCGCCACTGGCGAGTTGCTCGACGAGCGTCGAGCGCCAGTTCACGGACGCGCCGGTCCGCCCGCCGGCCTGCTGGCCGGGCGCGGACGGCGTCGTCGCCGCCCGGTCCTGGGCGGCGGAGAACCCGCCGGCGGCCTGGCTCTGGGCGGCCCTCTCCTTGGCGTCGAGCAGCCCGTTACGGACCTGGCCGATGACGACGAGCCCGAGCAGCAGCACCACTCCGAGAGACATCAGGAGCGTGCCCGCGACGACCCTCAGCTGGATGTTCCGCCGCCACAGCCGCACAGCGGGCAGCAGCGGTCGGCGGAGCCAACGAGCGAGGAGTCGGAACACCGGTCCACCAGGTGCCCCGTCGTTGAGGAGCCGCCCGCCCAGCGGACGGCCGAAACGCGGGCCCCCCCGCCCCGGTCCGGCAGCCCGCCCCGAACGGACTCCCGGGTCCCCGGGCTCCGGAGCAGTACTGCCTGTAGTCATGTCAGCTCGGCCCCGCCTTGTAACCGACGCCACGGACGGTCACCACGATCTCCGGGCGCTCGGGGTCCTTCTCGACCTTCGAGCGCAGTCGCTGGACGTGCACGTTCACCAGCCGCGTGTCCGCCGCGTGCCGGTAGCCCCAGACCTGCTCCAGCAGGACCTCACGGGTGAAGACCTGCCACGGCTTGCGCGCCAGGGCGACAAGCAGGTCGAACTCGAGCGGGGTCAGGGCGATGGACTGCCCCTCCCGCTTCACGGAGTGCCCGGCCACGTCGATGACCAGGTCACCGATGGTGAGCTGCTCCGGAGCCGGCTCCTCGGACCGCCGCAGCCGCGCCCGGATACGGGCGACGAGCTCCTTCGGCTTGAACGGCTTGACGATGTAGTCGTCGGCCCCCGACTCCAGGCCCACCACCACATCGACGGTGTCGCTCTTCGCGGTCAGCATGACGATCGGCACACCCGACTCGGCCCTGATGAGCCGGCACACCTCGATGCCGTCCCTCCCGGGCAACATCAGGTCCAGCAGCACCAGGTCAGGCTTGGCCTCCCTGAATGCGGCAAGCGCCTTGTCACCGTCCGCGACGAACGACGGATCGAACCCTTCACCCCGCAGCACGATGCCGAGCATCTCGGCCAGTGCGGTGTCGTCGTCGACGACAAGAACGCGTCCCTTCATATCGACATCATCCCATTAGCCAATCGTTACCTGCCGTGACCTGTCCCACAGCGACTCCCTCAGCCCGGGCCACGACCTCGTGGATCGCGCTCCCCTCGGCCCGCCGTCGCACGGATCGCGCGTCCTGGTCGGGTATTCGCACAGTGTGCCGCCTACCGGCCGGACAATGAAGGTCCGGACAAAGGTACGAACGACAAGGCCGCTCCCGCCCACAGGTGGGCCCCGCGTGGCACGATGGCACCCGGCCCGCCGCCGTGTCAGGTGTCGGCCGCCGTGACCGAGCCGGTTCGCCGATCCGGCGCCGCGACCATTTTCCCGAGGTGGACGACCGTGAACGACACTCCGGGCTGGACCTCGCCCGGATCCGCTCCCTCCGACGGCCAGGACGGTTCCGGTATCCCCCGGCCCACCACTCCCGCCGACGCGAACGGTTCCACCCCTCAGTGGTCCAAGGACCAGCCGCCCGCCGGTCAGTGGACCCCTCCCACCGGCCAGACGCCACCCCCGGCTCCAGGCCGGAACTGGGGGCCCCCTCCCCCGAACACCCACTGGGGCAAGCCGCCGGCCGCGAAGCCGGGCGTGATCCCGCTGCGCCCCCTGGGCATGGGCGAGATCCTCGACGGCTCGGTGAAGACCCTGCGCACCTACTGGCGCACCGTGCTGTCCTTCTCGGTCACGGTCGCCGTGATCTCCCAGATCGCCAGCATTCTGGCCGAGCGGTACCTCGTCCCCGCGACGCCGGCGATCAGCCCCGACGCGACACCCGCCGAGAAGCTGGAGCAGTCGATCCAGTCGGCCGAGAACTCCCTGATCGGTCTCGGCCCGGTCCTGCTCGTCACGCTGATGGCCTCCCTGTTCTGCGCCGCCCTGCTGACGGTCGTCATCAGCCGCGCCGTCGTGGGCCGCCCGGTCTCGCTCCGCGAGGCCTGGAGCGAGGCCCGACCGCGCCTGCTCCAGCTCACGGGGCTGACCCTGCTGCTGGCAGCACTGAGCGCGGGCACCCTGCTGGTCGGGCTGCTGCCCGGCCTCCTGACCGGCGGCGCCCTCGGCGCGGCCCTGATCCTGCTCTTCGGGCTCGGCGCCACGGCGGCGATGGTCTGGCTGGTGATCCGCTTCAGCCTCGCCTCCCCCGCCCTGATGCTGGAGCGCCAGGGCATCATGACCTCGCTGAAGCGCTCGGCCAAGCTCGTGCAGGGCTCGTGGTGGCGGATCTTCGGCATCACGATGCTCACCCAGCTGCTGATCTTCGTGTTCGCCATGATCATCGCGATCCCGTTCACCATCGCCGGCATCGCGGTCGACGGCGACGGCTTCGCCGGCCTGCTCGCCGGTGCGTCCACCTCCTTCGGCTGGCCGTTCCTGATCGTCACCGGCATCGGCGGCGTGATCACCAGCGCGGTCACCTACCCGATCTCGGCCGGCGTGACGGTCCTCCTCTACGTGGACCAGCGCATCCGCCGCGAAGCCCTGGACCTCGAACTGGCACGGGCCGCCGGCCTCCCCGGCTACGGCCCGACTCCGGGCGCCGAGACCACCGGGGGCTGATGCCGTGACGGTCCCGGGGGGAACGACCGCACCACTCACGCTCCTGCGCGCCGACGGCGACGTACCGGTGGACAGCTCCCGCATCCCCGCCCGCGAGGCGGCGGAGCGGGAGCTGTCCGAGCCGATGTACCACGCGAACGATCCGAACCTCCTCCAGCGCGGGCTCGACCGCTTCTGGGAGTGGGTCGACGACCTGTTCGGCGCGGCCTCCGGAGCCACTCCAGGCGGCGCCGTGGGACTCGTCGCCGTCTTCCTCGTCGTCATCGCCCTTGTCGCCGCCCTGTGGTGGCGACTCGGCACCCCCCACCGGTCGCCTGGCACCACCGGCGACTCCCTCTTCGCCGACGGCCCCCGCACCGCGGACGAGCACCGCGCGGCCGCCGCCCGCCACGCCACCGCCGGCCACTGGAACCAAGCCGTCCAGGAACGGATGCGGGCCATCGTCCGCTCCCTCGAAGAGCGCGTCCTGCTCGACCCCCGCCCCGGCCGCACCGCCGACGAGGCCGCCGCCGAAGCCAGCCGCTCAATCCCCTCCCACGCGGACGACCTGCGCCTCGCGGCCCGCGCCTTCGACGACGTGACATACGGCGGCCGCACCGCCGACGAGCCCGCGTACCGCCGCATCGAGGAACTGGACACCGCCCTGGAGCGGACCCGCCCCACCCTCGACACCGCTTCCCCAGGGGCGCCCTCATGAGCCGACCGGCCGTCGAGTCCACCTCGACCGCCCTGTCCGCCCGCCAAATCTGGACCCGCGTCCGCGGCGCCGCCCTCGTCCTCGCCCTGATCCTCATCGGCGGCCTCGCTCTCGCGACGGTCCGCTCCACCGAATCCCACGGCGCCCTCGACCCCCGTTCCGCCGACCCCACCGGCAGCCGTGCCGTAGCCGAGCTCCTCAGGGACCGCGGCGTCACGGTCACCACAGCCACCACGCTCGACGAGGCGACGGCGGCCATGGACACCCGAGCCACCCTCCTGGTCACCACACCCGACCTGCTGACGGAGTCTCAACAAGCCGCCCTGCGCGCGTTGATGACGCACTCGGCCGCCCGCACCGTCCTCCTCGGCGCAGGCCGTGCCTCCCTCCCCACGCTGGCCCCGGAAGTCACCAGCGCCGCCGACACCCCGGTGGCGAACCGCGCCCCCGCCTGCACTCTGCCCGCCGCCACCCGCGCCGGCGGCGTCGAGCTCGGCGGTGAGCGCTACGTCATCGCCCCCGGCACCGAGGCCGACGCCTGCTACCCCTCCGACGGCAGACCGACCCTGGTCCGCCTCCCCGGCGACGGCACCGCCGACACCGTCCTCCTCGGCTCGCCCGACATCCTCTACAACAACCGTCTCGACCAGCAGGGCAACGCCTCGCTCGCCCTCCAACTCCTCGGTTCCCGGCCTCATCTCGTCTGGTACCTCCCCTCCCTCGCCGACACCTCGGCCACCGCCGACGTACCTACCGGCGACACCACGGACAACTTCCTCGCGCTCGTCCCCTCCGGCTGGCTGTGGGGCACGCTCCAACTCGCCGTCGCCGCCCTGCTCGCCGCCATCTGGCGCGGCCGCCGCCTCGGCCCCCTGGTGACCGAACGACTCCCCGTCGCCGTCCGCGCCTCCGAGACCACCGAGGGCCGCGCCCGCCTCTACCGCAAGGCGAACGCCCGCGACCGCGCCGCCACCGTCCTCCGCACGGCAACCCGCACCCGCATCGCCCCCCTCCTCGGCGTCCCCGTCCAGGACGCCCACTCCCCCGAGCACCTCCTCTCCGCTCTCTCCGCCCGTCTCCCCGAGACCGCAGCGGACCCCCGAACGCTTCTCTTCGGCCCGGCTCCCGCCGACGACACCACCCTCATCCGCCTGGCGGACCAACTCGACGCCCTCGAAAGAGAGGTACGCACCTCATGAGCGCCCCGACCCCCGAGACCGCTACGAACTCGGACAGCGCCCGCGCCTCCCTGGAGGCCCTGCGCACCGAGATCGCGAAGGCCGTGGTCGGCCAGGACCCCGCCGTCACCGGTCTCGTCGTCGCCCTGCTCTGCCGGGGACACGTACTCCTCGAAGGCGTCCCGGGAGTCGCCAAGACCCTGCTGGTTCGCTCACTCGCCGCTGCTCTCGAACTCGACACCAAGCGCGTCCAGTTCACCCCCGACCTCATGCCGAGCGACGTCACCGGCTCTCTGGTCTACGACACCCGGACCGCCGAGTTCTCCTTCCAGCCCGGCCCGGTCTTCACCAACCTGCTGCTCGCCGACGAGATCAACCGCACCCCCCCGAAGACCCAGTCCTCGCTCCTTGAGGCCATGGAGGAGCATCAGGTCACCGTCGACGGCACCCCGCGCCCACTCCCCGAGCCCTTCCTGGTCGCCGCGACCCAGAATCCCGTCGAATACGAGGGCACCTACCCTCTCCCCGAGGCCCAACTGGACCGCTTCCTGCTGAAGCTGACGGTCCCTCTGCCCTCACGCACCGACGAGATTCAGGTCCTCACCCGGCACGCCGAGGGCTTCGACCCTCGCGACCTGAAGGCCGCCGGCGTCCGCCCGGTCGCGGGTCCCGCCGAACTCGAAGCGGCCCGGGCCGCCGTGGCCAAGGTCGCGGTCTCCCCCGAGATCGCCGGCTATGTCGTCGATATCTGTCGTGCCACGCGTGAATCCCCCTCGCTCACGCTCGGGGTCTCCCCCCGAGGCGCCACCGCCCTGCTCTCCACCGCCCGTGCCTGGGCCTGGCTCACCGGCCGGGACTACGTCACCCCGGACGACGTGAAGGCCCTCGCGCTCCCCACCCTGCGTCATCGCATCCACCTGCGGCCCGAGGCCGAGATGGAGGGAGTCACCGGTGACTCCGTCATCAACTCGATCCTCGCCCACGTCCCCGTCCCCCGCTGAGAAGAGCGCCCCATGGCCCTCACCGGACGAACCGCGCTGCTCGCCGCCCTCGGATCGCTCCCCGTCGGCATCCTCGCCCCCAGCTGGGCGGGGATGCTCGCGGTGAACGCGCCCCTCTCACTAGCAATTCTGTGCGACTACGCCCTGGCCGCGCCAGTACGAACGCTCCAATTCACCCGAAGTGGTGACACATCCGTTCGACTCGGTGACGCGGCAGAGGTGCAGCTCACGGTCACCAACCCGTCCCGCCGCCGCCTCCGCGCCCAGCTCCGCGATGCCTGGCCGCCCAGTAGCTGGCTCCCCCGCACCGAGCAGGCCGCCTCGCGCCAGAAGCTCACGGTCCCCGCCGGCGAACGCCGCCGCCTCACCACCAGCCTGCGCCCCACCCGCCGCGGCGATCGCCGGGCCGAGCGGATCACCGTCCGCTCCTACGGCCCTCTCGGCCTCGCCGCCCGGCAGGGCAACCACGAGGTCCCCTGGACGGTCCGCGTCCTGCCGCCCTTCACCAGCCGCAAGCACCTGCCCTCCCGCCTGGCCCGCCTCCGCGAACTGGACGGCCGCACCAGTGTGCTGACCCGCGGCGAGGGCACCGAGTTCGACAGTCTCCGCGAGTACGTCCCGGGTGACGACACCCGCTCGATCGATTGGCGCGCCACCGCCCGACAGACCGCGGTCGCCGTCCGCACCTGGCGCCCCGAGCGCGATCGCCACATCCTCATCGTCCTCGACACCGGCCGCACCTCGGCCGGCCGCGTCGGCGACGTTCCCCGACTGGACGCGGCGATGGACGCCGCCCTCCTCCTCACCGCGCTCGCCTCCCGAGCGGGCGACCGCGTGGACCTCGTGGCCTACGACCGCCGTCTCCGCGCCCAGGTCCAGGGCCGGTCCGCCAGTGACGTCCTGCCCGCGGTGGTCAACGCCCTCGCCCCGCTCGAACCGGAGCTGGTGGAGACGGACGCCCGCGGCCTCGCCGCCACGGCCCTGTCCCGCGCCCCACGCCGCTCACTCGTCGTCCTTCTGACGTCCCTCGACGCGGCCCCGATCGAAGAGGGCCTCCTCCCGGTGCTGCCGCAGCTCGCGCAGCGCCACACGGTCCTGGTGGCCTCCGTCGCCGATCCGCAGATCGTCGCCATGGCAGGCACCCGCGGCACGATCGAAGGCGTCTACGAAGCCGCCGCGGCCACTCAGACGCAGTCCCAGCGTGTCCGTACCGCGGACCAGCTCCGCCGCCACGGCGTCACTGTCGTCGACGCCTCCCCCGAGACCCTCGCTCCGGCCATGGCGGACGCCTACCTCGCCCTGAAAGCAGCCGGCCGCCTCTGACAACCATCCCGCCTTCGGCCCACTCCACCGAAAGGAATACCGGCCCCAGAACGCAGAAAAGCCCCGCACCATAAGGTGCGGGGCTTTCCCACAATGATTGTTCGGCGGCGTCCTACTCTCCCACAGGGTCCCCCC